>JAOPUT010000023.1 GCA_025963385.1 Mycobacterium sp. | reverse complement strand
TACGAACTTCGGCCATCACATTGGTCTGGGCCAAGGATGGACAGGACCACATGACCGAACTTCCCGACCTCGAAGCCTTAGCGCGACAGCTCGCGGCGATCCTGGGTCCCCTCGCCACGGCCGCGGCTGGCTTCGCGTCGGTCACCGACGGCGAACCCTCTCAGTGCCAACAGGTTTGGTGCCCGCTGTGCGCCGCACTGGCACTCGCTTCCGGTGAACTGCATCCGCTGGTGACACTCGTCGCCGAGCATGCGTCGACGCTGGTGACGCTGCTGAACACCATGGCCGCGCCGGACGAACCGACCCCGACCGACGGTGCGCTGAACGACGTCGGTTCCGCGTCGCCGCCCGGCCGCTACCAACCCATTCCCGTGACCATTCAGGACTGACCACCTAAGGCGAACCGCGACGTGACAATAAACACAAAGGACACCGGTACACCGCCATCCGCGTCCCAAGTCGTGGTGATCACCGGCGCGTCCAGCGGAATCGGGCGGGAAACGGCGCTGCGTTACGCGGCCAGATCCGCTCGCCTCGTGCTGGCCGCGAGAACGGCACTTGCACTCCAAGAAGTGGCCGACGAGTGTCGCACGGCGGGTGCGACCGACGTCGTCGTCCAGGCGACCGACATCGCCAACGCCGAACAGGTGCAGCGCCTGTTCGACACCGCGGTCGAGCGGTTCGGCGGCGTCGACATCGCTGCGCAGTGCGCGGCGATCACGGCATTCGGGCGGTTCGAGGACCTGCCGACCGACGTCTTCGACGAAGTGGTCCGCACCAACCTTCTCGGCTCGGCCAACGTCGCGCGTTCGGCGATGTCACACTTTCGCCGCACAGGCGCCGGGCACCTGGTGCTGGTCGGGTCGCTCCTCGGCACGACCGCGGTGCCGTACCAATCCGCGTACGTGATGAGCAAATTCGCGTTGACCGGCCTGGTACGACTGCTGCGGCAGGAGAACCGGCAGTCAGGAATCAAGGTGCACGGGGTGTATCCCGGGCCGGTCGACACCCCGGTGTACGACACCGCCGCCAACTTCTTTGGCCGGCCACCCCGAGTGCCCCCGACGGCCGTGGGTCCCAAGACGATCGTCGCCGCCATCGTCCGCGCCACCGACCGGCCACACTCCAGTGAGCGCCAGGTCGGCTGGATGAATCGACCCGCGATCCTGGCCTACCGGCTGCTCCCCACTGCCTTCGACGCCGTCGTCGGGCCCTTCCTCCGCGCCGTCGCATTCAGCTCGGGACCCATTGCGTCGTCCAAGGGCAACGTGTTCAAGCCGGCCGTCGCCGACGATTCTCCTTCGTCGGAGACGATTGTCGACGCGTCACCCCGGGTAAGACCCCAAGCGTGATGACCGAACTGACTCGGGCTCCCTTCGCCGAGCCCCTCCTGCCGACAGCCGTCGGTCCCATCTCTTCGCGCGTTGTCGACACTCTCGGCGGCGCGTGGACGGGTCGGCACGATGACGTTGACGTCGATGGCGCCGACCCGTACGGCCTGGACGTCCAGGTGGCGCTCTACGCCTGCTACGAACTGCACTATCGCGGGTTCGCCGGCGTCAGTTCGGCGTGGGAGTGGGATCCCGCGCTGCTCGGCTTGCGCGCCCGCCTCGAGCGCGCGTTCCTCGACGCGGTGCGTCGAGACGTCTGCGCCCTCGCACTCGATCCCGATCAGACCGCGGCCGACGCCATGGCCGAGCTGTCGGTCGAGCCCGTCGACGGCACCGGGCTGTCCTACTTCCTGCGCGACGAAGGAACCTGGGAGCAGATGCAGGAGTACTTCGTTCACAGGTCGATCTATCACCTCAAGGAGGGCGACCCGCACGCATTCGTCATCCCGCGGCTGGTGGGCAGGGCGAAGGCGGCGTTCGTGGCGATCGAGTACGACGAGTACGGCGCGGGCCGCGACGAACGGGTTCACCAGCAGCTGTTTGCCGACCTGCTCACAGCCGCCGACCTGGACCCCACGTACCTCGGGTACTTCGACGACGTGCCCGCCGAGGCCTTGGCGGTCGTCAACCTGATGTCACTGTTCGGGTTGCACCGCGATCTGCGGGGTGCCGCGGTGGGCCACTTCGCCTCCACCGAGATCACGTCCCCGCCGGGGTCGGCACGGATCGTGCAGGCGCTGCAACGACTGGGCGCACCCGAGGCCTGTGCGACGTTCTACCGCGAACACGTCGAAGCCGACGCCGTGCACGAGCAGGTCGTGCGGCACGACGTGGTGGGCGATCTGGTGGCCCGCGAACCCATGCTCGAGGGTGACGTCGTCTTCGGCATCCGGGCCCGTGACATCGTCGAGGACCGGCTGGCCGACCACATGGTGGCGTGCTGGCAGGCGCAGCGGTCGTCGCTTCGCAGCCAGGCGGCGTGAGCCGAGCGGCGGTCGTCGCCTAGATCCGATCGGCGCGCACGACCGCGAGCCGCTCCTCGCGCCTGCCGATGTCGAGAAGTCCAGATCGCTCGAGCCAGAGCGCCCGCGCCGTCAACACGGGGCCGAATGGGATCCATTGCTCGGCAACGACTTCCGAGTGCAACCCTACGGCGGCCAGATCGGCCACTGTCCGGTCGATGTCGGCGAACTCGGAATGCACGATGAGGATCGTGCCGCCGTCCGCCAACAGGTCGGGGGCGCGTCGGCACAGCGGGTCGAGCACCTGCCGCCCGTCAGACCCGGCATTCCACGCCAACTCCGGCCCAACGGTGCCCGGTATCGCCCTGTCATCAGCGTTCTCGTCGTAGGGCACATAGGGCGGATTGCAGGTCACCACATCGTAGGCCGCGAATTCCAGTGCGCGCGACCATGATCCGTGCACCACCGCGAGGTCACGGCCGGCAACGGCAGCGTTGGCCCGTGCGCAGTCCACTGCCAGTGCGCTCATCTCGAACGCGGTCACGGAATCCGCGCCCTGCTCGGCCGCGGCCAGAGCAACGACGCCACTGCCCGAGCACAGATCGGCGACCCTGCTTCCCGCCACACGGCCGGTAGCTCGAAGGGCCTCGATCAGCAGTGATGAATCCTCCTGAGGTGGATACACCCCGTCGGGAACAAGCACGGGCGAGGTGCGCGGGAAATTCTGGACGGGGAAGACTGCGGTCACTGCGGTGCTCCATCAGATTTCGGTGGATCGGTCATCTTTCCTTTGCCCGCCCAGCCACGGTTTAATCCCCGAGACGAGCACCAGTCGTCAAATGCTCGCCCACGCGTTGCAATCGCCTAGCACGGCTCAAACGCCTAGCGAACGAGCTGCTGACCTGGCGCATCTGCTGGGAGGCCTGGTCATTCGCATCCAAGATGAGTCTGATTGGCGCGCCACTCCGTTGACGATCGCGCGGGCGGCGGTCTCGATGGTGCCGATCGAAGGTGGGCAGGTCGCGCCGAGGCACCCACCGATGATGTCATCTCCGAATTGGACGAGGCCCAAAGCGAATTCGGCGAGGGGCCATGCCTCAGCGCCCTGCCAAGCCGAAACCTCCGCGCGCTCACCCTTTGTGGCGACCACGTTGGAACGTTCGTGAAGAATCGTTCTTCATCGGCGAGTTGTTGGTCCAGCACGCGTCGGCGGCGTCGATGGGGGCCACCGACGCGTGCTGAAGTCAGCCTTGGCCCGTCGTGACCTGATCGGCAAGTCAAGGGTCTACTGACGCACCGCGGCGGCCAGTCCCGGCTTCATCGGCCGACATGGGTCCTGCCAACACGAATTATGCTGTTGCCCTGGATCAGTGGCTGATCCGACGGGCCAGCGTGCTACCGATGCCCGACGCGATCTGGTCGGGGCGTTGTTGCTCGCCCTGTTGAGCTCCCAGGACCACGATGGCCCCGGTGAGCACCGGCAGCGCCCACTGCAGATAGCGCAACTGCTTCTGCGCGGAGGCCACGTCGTCCGGCGTCGACGCGGCTGGATCGGTGGCGCCCTCAACGGCGTGGCCGTCTCCTTGCGCGGTCTTGGCGCCCAGGATCCCGCTGTAGACGGTGGCCCCCAGAGCCGCGCCGGTCAGGGCGATCTTGGTGATGGTGTTGGACGTGACTCCGGCCTGATGCTTGGCCCGGCCACGGTTGGCGTACAGGATGGCGCTGCCGCCGATGAGGTGCGCCCCAATTGCGACGGCGTTGACCGGAGCCCACTTCGCCCAACCGACTGCGGCGGTGCGGGCACGGTCGCTCGGATCGCGGACGGAGTCGGCGGCGCCGTTGACGCCCACCGCGCCCATCAGTGATCCGCCAAACCAGGCGGCGGCGCCGAGATCGTGCATGGATCGGACGACGGTATTGCGTGATGACATGTGTATCCTCAGTGCTCGTCTCTGGCTCAGATGGCTGCGGATCAGCCGACCTAGACGCGCGCGGGCTTGGCGCGAATGAATCCGTGGGCTCAGGTTGGTAGTCATGCTCGCGTACCACCCATTTGAAACCTGTCGAGCGGTCCAACACTCAGCCCGGCGGAGCTCCGTGTCCGTCGAGCTTCCGCAACAGGCCGTCGACGATGGTGGGATCCGTGCCGTGCTCTGCACGTGCGGCGACCACCGCCTCACGGGCGGCCGTCAACACCTCTGCCTCCAGATCGGCGGCCCGCAGGGTGTGCTCGACGTTGGCGGTCCTCTGGTCTTCGTCACCGTCGTGCTGATCGAATCCCAGCTCGTGCCAGACCTTCTCGGCGTTGTCGTGCGCTTCGTCGATCAGGCGCTCATCGACGTGACCCTGCGTCCTGAGCTCCTCCAACTTGTCGTGACCAGCCTCGCGTGCGCGCTGGGTGAGCGCATGCTCCATGTCCCTCTCCTGGCCTGGCGAGGCGTGCACACCCAGGCGCCGGACCAACAGCGGCAACGTCAGGCCTTGCAGCAGCAGCGTCACGGTGATGACCACGAAGGCGATGAAGATGAGCCGATCCCGTTCGGGGAAGCCAGGAGGGAGGGCGAGCACCGCCGCCAAAGTGACCACCCCGCGCATCCCGGCCCACGACGCGATCGTCCGCTCCCGCCAGCCGACCGGTTCGGCTTCGGAATCCTTTCGGGCCCGAAGTCTTTGGTCGATGCTGGCGATCGGGAAGATCCATGCGAATCTCACGACGATGACCAGAGCCGTGATGAGCAGAGCCTGCCCGATGAGCTCGCCGAGTTGACCGGGCACCGCGTCGGCCACCGCGCGTAGTTCCAGTCCGACGAACGCGAACGCCGCTCCGGTCACCAGCAATTCGATGATGTCCCACGCGGTCCCCGAAACGAGCCGGGTCTGCGCGGACTCCGAATCCCCGTACCGACTCAACGCCAACGCCAGCGTGACGACCGCCAACACTCCGCTGCCGTGTGCCGCGTCGGCGACACCATAGGCCGCGAACGGCATCAGCAACACGAGGGCGCTTCCGGCTGGGTGCGCCGGCAGCTTGCCCAGCAGCCAGCGGAACGCCACGGCGAGGAGAAGGCCGATCAGAACGCCCACGACGACCGCGAGTGCCAGGCTGCCCGCGGCGCGCCACGGTGAGAACGCACCGGTGACCGCACCTGCGACGGCGACCTCGTAGAGGACCAGCGAGGTGGCATCGTTCGACAGTCCCTCGCCCTCCAGCGTGGTGCGCAGGCGGCGCGGAAGCCGTAGCTCGCGGGCCACCGCCGTCGCCGCGACCGGATCCGGTGGGGCGACGGCCGCCCCGAGGGCGAGCGCCGCGATCAGCGGCAGTCCCGGGACGAGCGCCTGCAGCGCCACGCCGACCGAGAATGCCGTGACACCGACCAGTGCGACGGCGAGCAAGCCGATGGCCCGGCGGTTGTCCAGGAACTCGCGCCACGACGTCCGGCGAGCGGCCGCGAACAGCAACGGCGGCAGTACCAGGGGCAGGATGAGGTCGGGACTGATCGACGGGGTCGGCAAGCCCGGCACCTGGGCCACCAGCAGGCCGAGCACTAGCAACAGCACCGGATAGGGCACGGTGAACCGCTCGGCCAAAGGCGCGAGCAGGACGGTGGCTGCGAACAGTGCAAGCAGAAGGGTCAGCTGATCCATGGGTCCTCGCGCATGCGTTCGACATACCCCCAGGCCAGCGGCATAAACGGGTTCGAATCGGGTGACGGCCCAACGTCGGGTCAGGCGGCCCCGACGATCAGCGTCGCGGCGGCGCCGGCCATGTGCTCGCGGATGGTGGC
Source organism: Mycobacterium sp. (assembly GCA_025963385.1). Taxonomy (GTDB): domain Bacteria; phylum Actinomycetota; class Actinomycetes; order Mycobacteriales; family Mycobacteriaceae; genus Mycobacterium. Next base: position 16,643 of record JAOPUT010000023.1, on the reverse strand, counting down.
TGCGGCCTTGTCGGCGTCGCCGGACTCGATGGCGTCGACGATGTCAGAGTGCCTCTTGACGTCCATGTTCTTGATGGCGCGTTCCACGCCGGCGAACATGATCGACATTCGGATGCTGCCCTCCAGGGAGGTCCACGAGTGCAGAAGGGTCTCGTTGCCGGAGAGCTGGCACAGCGTGCGGTGGAACTTCAGGTCGGCCTCGATGCGGTCCTCGAGGTTGGAGGCGGCCCACTTCTCCATGTCGTCGACGGCGTCGCGTAGCTTCGCCACGACTGTCGGGAGGTCGGGGTGCACGCACAACTCCTGTGCGGCAAGCGATTCCAGTGCCGCGCGGACCTGGAAGATGTCCCTGATCTCCTTGTCGTCCAGGTGGCGCACCGACAGCCGCCCGCGGGCACCTGCCGAGATCAGTCCCTCCTGCTGCAGTTGTCGCATCGCCTCGCGCAGGGTGCCACGGCTGATCTGCAGCGCGTCCGAGAGCTCGGTCTCGACGAGGTGGGTGCCAGCGGCGATCTGGCCGGTGGTGATGGCACGGCGCAGCGCGGTCAGGGCTTGCTCGCGCAGGCTCGTCTTCTCGAGACGAAGCAGCGATGCCGGTTCGGCAGTCATCACACGATCCTCACTGTCAACAGTTCGATGTTGACAGTCGATGATACCCACGACCGTCATCCAAGATGGGCTCTGACGGTCTCCACGATCCGGCGCGTCGAGAGCCCGTATCGATCGTGCAGCGTGGGCAGCGCTCCTGCCGCGAGGAATTCGTCGGGCAGGGCGACTGGAACCATCGCGCGGCTCAGTCCGGCCCGCACGGCGGCGGCGGCCACGGTTTCGAACAATCCGCCGACGACGGTGTGGTTCTCGCAGGTCACGATCAAACGGTCCGTGTCCACTTCGGCCAGCACGGTTGCGGCGTCGAACGGTTTGAGCGTCGGGGTGTGTACCACGGCGACGTCGACGTGGTCCTTCGCCAGTTCTGCGGCCGCCTGCAAGGTTCGCATGGTCATCAACCCGCTGGAGATCAACACGACGTCGGCTCCCCCACGCAACACCTTGGCCTTGCCGAGTTCGAAGGTGTAGTCGTACTCGTCGAGGACCGTGGGCACCTGCCCGCGCAGCAGCCGCAGGTAGGTCGGGCCCGGGCTGGCGGCCAACTGCGGCACGGCCTGGGCGATGTCGACCGAGTCGCAGGGGTCGACGATGGTCAGCCCGGGCATGCCGCGGAAGATCGCGACGTCCTCGGTGGCCTGGTGCGAGGGACCGTAGCCCGTCGTGAGGCCGGGAAGCCCACCGACGATGTTCACGTTCAGTCCGGGCTCCGCGATGTCGAGGCAGATGAAGTCGTAGGCCCGACGAGCCGCGAACACCGAATACGTCGACGCGAAGGGGACGAGCCCGGTCTCCGCCATCCCGGCGGCCGCACCGAACAGCAGTTGCTCGGCCATGCCCATCTGGAAGAAGCGATCGGGGAACGCTCGAGCGAAGACATGCATGTCGGTGTACTTGCCGAGGTCAGCGGTCAGGCCGACGATCCGCTCGTCTTCGAGCGCTGCCTGCACTAGCGCGTGTCCGAAGGGTGCAGGGGTGGTCTTCTGACCGGGGTCGGCGAACGAGGCGATCATCGCCGACGTGCGAAGGGGCGCAACGGTACTCATTCTGGGTCTCCTTGGTGGCCGGCGGTGAGTTGATCGCGGCAGGTCTGCCATTCGTCGGCGTCGATACGCATGAAGTGCGCCTTCTCGCGGTTCTCCAGCAACGGGACGCCGCAGCCGACCCTGGTGTCGCACAGGATGACCGACGGCGTCCCGGTGGCGGCGGCGCCAACCGAGATGGCGTCGAAAGCGGCAAGCAGCGCGTCGACGTCGTTGCCGTCCACGCGATGCACCCGCCACCCGAACGCTGCCCACTTGTCGGTCACCGGTTCGGTGCGCAGCACGCCCGCGGTCGGGCCGTCGGCCTGCAGGGCGTTGATGTCGACCATGGCGGTCAGGTGACCCAGCCGGTGATGGCTGGCAGCCATGGCCGCCTCCCAGGTCGAGCCCTCGTCGAGTTCACCGTCGGACAGGAAGTTGATGACCTTCGATTCAGAGCCCTGCGCCCGCAGGCCAAGCGCCATCCCCACGGCGACGGTGAGCCCGTGGCCAAGCGATCCACCGGAGATTTCCATTCCGGCTGTGTAACTTGCCATTCCGGACATCGGAAGGCTCGATCCGTCGGATCCATAGGTGTCCAGCTCGTCGACCTCGACGATGCCTGCTTCCGCGAGCGCGGCGTAGAGCCCGATGGCGTAGTGGCCCGTGGACAGGAGGAATCTGTCCCGGCCTTCCCAGTGCGGATCGTCGGCGCGGAAGCGCAACTGGTCGGCGTAGACGCATGCGAGCATGTCGGCAGCGTCGAGTGCCTGCCCGACGTATCCCTGGCCTTGGGCTTCGCCCATGTTCAGCACGTGATGACGCATGCGGTAGGCGGCTGCGGCCACCTTCTGACTGCGGTCGGTCTTCAGGGTGAGGGTCATGTGAGTCCCTGTCTAGGCGGCGAGATGGACGTCGGCCTGGGTCTGCTTCTTCGCGGCCCGGTCTGCGAGCTCACGCTCGCGGGGTCCCCAGGTCTCGCGGGTAACCAGCGCGGAGACGAGGCCGATGGCGCCGTAGACGCTGAAGAGCAGCGCAGGTCCAACCCAGCCGAACGAGACGAACAGCAAGGTTGTGATGAAGGGCGTGAAACCGGAGACCATCGCCGAGATCTGGTATGCCAGCGACGCGCCCGAGGCGCGGGTGTTGGCTTGGAAGAGTTCGGGGAACCACGCACCCTGGGCGCCGGCCATCGAGTTCTGCAGTACGCAGTACGCCACGATGAACGTTGCGATGATGAGGATGAAGACGCCGGTGTTGACCAAAAGGAACATCGGGATGCCGAACAGCACCGCGAAGGCAGTGGCCCAGACGTACACGGTGCGGCGGCCGATCTTGTCGGTCAGCCGTCCCCAGGCCATGGTGGCGAAGATGCCGATCGCCGAGGCGATGCACAGTGCGGTAAGGGTCTCGGACTTGGTGGCCAGCTCGGCGTTCTTCAGATAGGAGATCATGTAGGTGATCGACACGGCGTAGCCTGCGGTCTCGGCGATGCGAAGGCCAATGCCGCGCAGGATGTTTCGCCAGTCCTCCTTGACCACCTTGACGATCGGGGCGCGCACGATGTCGCCCTTTTCCTTGACCTCCTCGAACACCGGCGACTCAGGAACCCTGGCGCGGATGATCAGCCCGACGATGACCAGGAAGATGCTGGCCAGGAACGGCACTCGCCACGCCCAGTCACCGCCGAGGTGCACGCTGACCAGAAAGACGAGGTTGGCCAGTAGCAGTCCGACCGGAAAACCTGCCTGCACGATGCCGGTGTACTTGCCCTTCTGCTTCCAGGGGGCGTGTTCGTAGCTCATCAGAATCGCGCCGCCCCACTCGGCGCCGAAGGCCAGGCCTTGGACGATGCGAACGGTGACCAACAGGATTGGCGCGAGGATGCCGACGGAGGCGAAGGTGGGCAGCAGGCCGATGGCGAAGGTGGCCAGACCCATGACGATCAAGGAGGCGACCAGTACCGGCTTGCGGCCGAGCTTGTCGCCCAGGTGCCCGCCGATGATGCCGCCGAGCGGTCGGGCCGCGAAACCTACGCCGAGGGTGGCGAACGATGCGAGCGTGCCTGCGACAGGGCTGGCACCGGGGAAGAAGGCGTGGCCGAAGTACAGCGCGGCCGCCGTGCCGAATCCGATGAAGTCGTAGGTCTCGATGACGGCCCCGACACCGGAGCCGATCGCGACCCGTCGGGCGTCCTTCGTGCCGTTGACTGGGCCCCGCATCTGAAGAGCGTCGTCGCTCATGGGCTGATCCTTTCAAAACCGGAGGTACAAGTCACTGTCAACGGTTGACAGTGGGGCTGACCACCAGTGTGACCACGCCCACATCACAATGTCAACAGTCAACACCGAAATATGTTGGCCGTTGACTGTTAACAGTCAACGGCTTAATGTGGGCGTCGTCACAACCGATACGGCAAGGACGCATGCAATGTCAGTACGCACCGGATTCCACCCGCGCCTGGGGTGCTCCACCATCAGCTTTCGGCATCTCGCACTCCCCGCCGCGCTCGCCGTGATCGCCGACCTGGGCTACAGCGAGATCGACCTGGGTGCGCTACCCGGCGTCTGCAACCACGTTCCCTACGTGCTCGACGCCGACGCGGTCAATGCCGTCGCCGCCGTCGTGGCGTCCTCCGGGCTGACCGTGCGATCCATCAACGCCGACATCGGCGACCTGAACCTCCCGCTCGACGGCGACGCGCGCGCCGCGCGACGTGCGCACCTCGACATGCTGATCGCACTCGCGGCAGCCGTCGAGGCCCGCGCGTTGGTGCTGCCCTGTGGAGCCCTCGAGCACGAGCCCATCCGGACGCTGGAGGCTGACCTCGACCTGGTTGCTGCCGAACTCGTCGCCGCTGCACGCGTAGCGGCCAGCCGTGGTGTCGAGCTCTGGACCGAATCCCTGCACTACTACCGACTGTGCTGGAACATCGAACGCGCCCAACAACTCTCCGCGCGTCTCGACGGCACACCCGTGCGCGAAGTCATGGATTTCAGTCACGTCGTGGCCTCCGGCGGAGATCCGGCCGAGTTCGTCAACCGCCTCGCCGCGCGAATTTCCCACGTCCACATCCGGGACGCGGTGCCAGGAAACATCAACCTTTCGGTGGGCAACGGCGACGTCGACTTCGCATGCGGATTCAAAGCGCTCAAGCAGGCCGACTACCAAGGGCACTTCTCCCTCGAACTGGAAACCCGCGACATCAACGACGACGAGCGACCCGGCGCGACGGCACGGACCGGCCGCCTCATCTCGACACTCATCTAAACGTCCGTAACCCGAAAGCCAAGGAGCACAACATGTCCCCCACCACCCGCACCGCCGTCGTCACGGGCGCCACCTCCGACCGAGGCATCGGCATGGCCCTCGCCCAGCGCTATGCCCGCGAAGGCTGGGCCGTCGTCATCTTGGACCTGGACGGGGAGAAGTCAGCCAAGGTCGCCGCCGACATCGGTAACCAGTTCGCCGTGCCAGCTTTCGGACACGCCGTCGACGTGACCTCCGAGGAGTCCGTGGCCGCTGCCCAAGCCGCGGTCACGGCCGAGGTCGCCTCGGGGAACTTGCCACCCGTCGGGGCGTTGGCGAACATCGCCGGCATCACCTCCCCCGTGCCGTTCCTCGAAACCACTCTCGAGTTGTGGAACAAGGTGATGGCCGTCAACGCCACCGGCACCTACCTGGTGACCAAGGCGTTCCTACCCGCCATGATCGAAAACCGTTGGGGCCGGATCATCAACATGTCCTCGGTCTCCGCGCAACGCGGCGGCGGCGTGTTCGGCAAGGTGCCCTACTCGTCGGCCAAGGCCGCGATCCTCGGCTTCACCAAGGCGCTCGCGCGCGAGGTTGCCGACACCGGCGTGACCGTCAACGCCGTCACCCCGGGCGCGGTCGACACCAACATTCGAGTCGGCGCCACGGAAGAGTCAGAAGCCGCGCTGGCGGCGGGCATTCCCGTCGGTCGCACCGCCACCACCGAGGAAGTGGCCGCGGTCATGACCTTCCTGTCGAGCGAGGACGCCAGCTACCTGACCGGTACCACCGTCGACATCAACGGCGGCAGCCACATTCACTGAGCGACACTGCGGTAGCTCACGACTCAGCAGCAAGGCCGCGCCGAGATTGCAGTGGTGCACTACTGACCTCGCCGCGCCAAGCACGAGCAACGATTTCCGGCATGGAACTCGACACGGGGTGCGGTGACCAACGTTCCGTCATGACGTCGATCGAACAACACGATGAGTAGCGCGAGACTCATCGGACGTACCGGAGCATTCGCGGTCGCCGCCATGGTGGCGACCGCGTCGGTGCCGTCGATGTCGCCGGGCTTGACTCTATCCGCCGCCTCGACCGCGTTGGTCGTCTGCGGGACCACCTGCCCAACGCCCGACGACGCGACCATCGAGATCGTCAAGAACCAGTACGTCGCGCCGACCCATCCGGGATTGGACATCGACTACGTCCCGGTCACCACGCCCGAGGAATTCTGGCCCATTACCGGGCTATTCCGCCTACTCGGGCTCGCGCTCGGCGATCCGCGACTCTTCGCACCCGGTGGCCCAGCCTGGCCGGACGAGCCGTTGTGGAAGCTCTCGGGGCTCTTCGACCTCACTGCCGATCAGTCGCTGCGGGCGGGGGTCGCCGATCTCGAAGCGGTGATGGCCGACCCGCGGTACGCCGACGACCCCCTGGTGATCTACGGCCTCTCGCAGGGCGCGGGCGTCGCAAACGAGGAGAAGCGCAGGCTCGCTGCGCGGTACCCGGAGGGAACCCCGTCCCCCGACATCGAGTTCGTCTTGAGCGGTGACCCCAATCTTCCGAATGGGGGGCTTGTCAGCCGGTTCCCGGGCCTGTACATCCCGATCCTCGATTTGACGTTCAACGGCGCCGCGGTCACCGACTCGCAGTTCCACACCGTCGAAATCAACCGCCAGTACGACGGATTCTCCGATTTCCCGCTGTATCCGCTCAACGTCGTCGCCGACCTGAACGCGGTGCTCGGCATCCTCTATCTACACACCAACTTCTTCGACGTCAGCCTGGCTGACGACGCGCAGACGGCGACGGCCATCAAGGACACCCACGGCGACACGGACTACTACTTGTTCCAGACACCGGACTTGCCGTTGTTCGCACCGCTGCGCGCCCTGGGTGTGCCCGAGCCGCTCATCGACGTGGTCGAGCCGTTCGTCCGGGTGATCGTCGATCTCGGTTACGACCGGACCATCCCGCAGTGGGAACCCACGCCAGCACGGCTGATCCCACCGCTCGACCCAGCGAAGGTGACCGCAGATCTACTCAACGCGGTCGGCGAGGGCATCAACAACGCGCTGGCCCTCGTCGGTGTGCCGCCGCCGTTGAACGTTCCCAAACCGAACGCTCTTGCGGCACCAGTGCCGCCGAAGGACATCCCGACGCCGACCACGCCGACGACGCCCACGGTAGCCGCGACCGGCGGCCGCCAGACGTCAACGGACGGGGCAGCTTCGACGACTGTGATCCGAACCGATCCGCCAAGACCGGTGCGAACTGCGGCCGATACCGAACATCGCACGAGTGTGACGACTCGCGAGCCGTCGGCCAACGCCTCGACGCCGAAGCGAGAGCATCCCGTGCAGCAACGTCCTTCGGTGCACGTTTCGCCCGGCGTGGACCGGCAGTCGCACGAACCATCCCACCGCAGACGAGGCGATCTGCCGACGACCAGGAATGCCGGCCGCGACTCGGAGCCACGCACGTCGACCGCATCGTCGTCAGCGGCTTCGTCGTCCTCTTCACGCGGTGCGTCGAGCGCCGACGGTTCTGACTGATCTTCAGCCACGCGTTCAGCCACTAATACGCGCGCCGACGACGCGGTTGACCGTGCATTCGGGTTGGGTCCCGGCATCGGATCCAGTACCACGGGCGTGATTCCGGTTCATGGCGCCGACGAGGTAGGGGCAGAGGTGAGTTGCGGGTAGATTCGAGCGGCGCCCATCGAGGGGACGCCGAGTTCGACGGCGACCGCATCGATCGCGTGTTGTGCGACGGTGAGGTCCACCTCACCGTTCGGGGTGAAGTAGGGACCGACGTATCGCTCGAAGTGCTGCCGAGCCTCGTCGCGCGTCAGGCGGTTGAGAAAACTCCCAATGTAGTCGACCGCCAAATCTGGTCTTTCGGCGATCGTGTGCAGCGCACGTTGATTCGCGCGCACCAGGGCGCCCAGCGCCGGGCTGTCCAATGGCGTGTGGGCTGGATCGACGGCGACGCCCACGGTGGGAATCTGAAAGTGATCGCCCACCCAGGCCAGTAGATGAAACCCCTCCTCCTGTGCGATCTGTTCGGGAGCCACTGTGCTGCCAACGTAGGCGGCATCGATCGAGCCGTCACGGAGACGCCGCAAGTCCATCTGGTAGTCACCGGGATCGCGCACCACGCAGTTCACGTCCCGATCGGGATCAAGTCCGTGCTTGCGCAGGACGATCCGTGCGAAACAGCCGGGTGCGGTGTGAGCGGCGTGGACCGCCAAGCGGCGTCCATGAAGATCGGCCATCGACCCCACGTCTTCGCGTCCCATGAACCAAAAGAGCGGACGATGAGTGTTCACACTGAGCACCGTCCAGTCGATGCCGTCGGTCAAACGCGACAGCACGGCACGACCGAGACCGATCGTCGCGCTCCGCCGGAGCCGCTCGATGTCCCAATGGACACCATCGCGAATGGCGACGTGGACGCCTTCCTGCTCGTAGTAGCCCTCCTGGTCTGCCACGTAGGCGACCAACTCCTCGTGGATGCCGTGACCGGCGAAGGCCAAGTCGATGGTGTGCATTGCCAGAGACCTCTTTCATTGATTGCTGAAAATGTTGCAGAAGAGACGGATTCAATCCATCGACAGGCCGCCGTTGACCGGCAGGTAGTGCCCCGTGGTGAAGCCGGACTCCTCGCTTGCCAGAAACGCCACCGTCTGGGCCACCTCCTCGGGCCGCACCAGGCGACCCATCGGGTTCGTGGCGCCGAGATGGCGTACCTGATCGCCGTCGAGCTGCCCGGTGACCCGTGTTTCGTCAACCGTGGCGGGTGCGACGAGATTCGCCGTGATCCCGTGCGGCGCCAGCTCGAGCGCGACGTAGCGCACGAATTGATCCAGCGCAGCCTTGGCGACGCCCAGGTTGATCATCCCCGCGCGAGGGCGGCGGGACAACCCGGTGCTGAGATACACCAAACGTCCATACCTCGCCGAGATCATGGACGGCACCACGGCTTTGGTGATCAGGAACGCCGCGCGCATTTCACGATCCAGCTTGCCACCGAGCTGCGCCCAAGACAGGTCGGCGAAGGTGGTGACGTCGAACGGGATCAAGGCGTTGTGCACCATGACATCCACCTGTCCCCACCGCTGTTCGGTCTGCGCGACCATGGCGGCGACATCGTCGGCGTCGGTGACATCGGCACGGATCGCCACCGCCTCGCCGCCGGCCTCGATCACGGTCTGCACTACCGCATCGGCCTCCGCCGCACTGGAACGGTAATTGACGACGACACGAAACCCGTCTTCGCCGAACACCTTTGCGGTCGCCGCACCGATTCCCCGGCTGGCCCCGGTGATCAGGGCAACGCGTCGCAAGGGCGCGGTTTCACACCGCACCGCTCGAGCATCTCCATCGAACGCGGTCATTCCTGCACTCCTCTCGCGACGACACGGATCGCACTCGCTTGCTGGGGGGGTGGACTGGGTGCGGTCGCGACTTCCAATGTGCGCGCCGTCAATACTTCAGTCAAATAGTAGAAGCTAGGAATATTCCTCAATTAAACTCAGCTTATGCGGATGACGTTGCGGCAGATGGAGTACTTCGTGGCGGTCGCGGATCGCGGCTCCATCACCGCCGCGGCCGCCGAGCTGCCCATTTCGGAATCGGCGGTGTCGGTGGCGATATCGGAGCTGGAGAACATCGTCGGCGTGCGTCTGTTGCACCGGGTGCGGGCACGCGGGGTCACCCTGACCGCCGCTGGAAACGCACTGCTACCGGAGTTGCGGTCCCTGGTGGCCCGGGCGCGAGAGGTCGAACGCAATGCCGCCGACCTGGGCAACGCAGTGACCGGCGAACTGAAGGTGGCCTTGGACCCAGTTCTCACCCCGGTACTCCTCCCCCGCCTCATGTCCGGGTTCGTGAACCGTTATCCCACAGTCGAGTTCACCTTCATGGAGGGGACCAATGTCGAGGTCCAGGACTGGCTGCTTCAGGGGCGCTGCGACGTGGTCCTGATGTACGACCTCGAGACGCGCGCCGGTCTCAGCGCACGGCGCCTGTTCAGCGTGCGACCGAAGGTCCTGGTCGCCGACGACTACGTGGACCCCGACGTTCGCAGCATCGCGCTTAGCAGCCTCGCCGAAGAACCCATGATTCTCATCGACATACCGCCGGGGACCAACTTCTACCGCGCGGTACTGTCCGCCAGCCGCGTGACACCACGGATCGTGCACCAGACTTCGAGTGTCGAGGGCGTTAGGGCACTGGTCGCGCGTGGCCTTGGTTGGTCGATGCTGCTGCAGCATTCCCGGACCCGTCTCAGCTACGAGGGGCGTCCCTACCGTGAACTCGACATCATCGACGACGTGCCGGAGGTGGCACTACTCGCCGTCACCTTGCCCGGACGCCTCACTCGCCGTGCGACCGCGTTCCGAGAACATTGTGTCAAGGCCTTCGCCGCTCACCGCGAAGGCCCTGACGAAAAGGGCACGCCGTGACCGCGAACGTTTCGGGTGTGTACTTCAGTGGGACACGAGATTTCGCTCGTCGAGGAGTTCGTCGACCTGACCGACGATCTGTGCCGTCGTCGACGCAGAACTCTTGTACTCGAGAAGCATCCGATGCACCGCGGCGAGGTTGCGCAGTTCGGTGTCGATGGTTTCCAGATTCCGCATGATGTCCGTCCTTTGGGTCGACTCCGCATCGAGATGGCCGCCGAAGCGCTAATCCCGACTCCTCGTGTAGGAGGGTTACCCGGTCGTTCGGACTCCAATCTCGGTTCACGACGTAAGGACGCGACCCTCGGCACCGTGAATCGGTGACGGCTACCAGCGACCAGACGGCGGGCCTACCACGCCGGGCGGCTGACAGAATGGGAACCCGCGACCACTTGCCCCAGCCCGCGCCCTCGCGAGATAGGCCTGTGCGAGTTTCAGAACCAACGTTCCAAGTTTCTCAGATATCGCGTCGAGGGTGCGACTCGTCCAATTGTGTGATCAGGGCACACGAGCCTGGCGGGCAGTGACACGATATTTTGCGTGAACGTCAGCGGGTCGGGTCGGGCGAGATGACCGCCACCGAACTGTCGTGCGGGTCGTGCGGTACTGACCTGCCGCCGAACTCCAAGTTCTGTCACGAGTGCGGCGCGGCGGTCGCGGCAGCGACGACACCGGCCGAGTATAAGCAGGTCACCGTGTTGTTCGCCGACGTGGTCCACTCAATGGACATCGCCACGGCCGTTGGCGCCGAGCGACTGCGCGAGATCATGACCGAGCTCGTCGACCGCGCCACCGGGGTCGTGCGGCACTTCGGCGGCACGGTGGACAAGTTCACCGGAGACGGGATCATGGCGGTGTTCGGCGCCCCGGTGGCGTTGGAAGACCATGCCGTTCGTGCCTGTCGTGCGGCGCTGGGCATTCAAGATGAAATCGTCCGACTGGCCGGTGCCGTCAAAGAGCGCGACGGTCTGGATCTGTGGTTGCGCGTGGGACTCAACTCCGGTGAAGTCATTGCCGGTGAGATCGGTTCGGGCGCTTTGAGTTACACCACGATCGGGGAGCAGGTGGGCCTGGCGCAGCGGATGGAATCCGTCGCGCCGGCGGGCGGGGCCATGCTCAGCGAGTCCACCGCACGCCTGGTCGGGGGCACGGCATTGCTGGGTGGAACCGAGATGGTGCACGTCAAAGGCGCCGACGCGCCGGTGGCCGCCCACCGCCTGTTGGGAATGTCGGAAACGCATCGCGACGTTGGCCGCACCGAGTCGAACCTCGTCGGTCGACACTGGGAGATGGCCGCCACCGAAAGCCTCCTGGATCGTGCCATCGACGGCTACGGCACGGTGGTCGGCGTGGTCGGATCCGCGGGCATCGGCAAGAGCCGTCTGGTGCGTGAGATCGCCGCGATGGCGGCCGCCCGAGGCGTCGACTCTTACGCCGCCTTCTGCGAATCGCACGCCAGCGATATCCCGTTCTACGTCGTGGCGCGACTGCTGCGCGCAGCCTTCGGCGTGGGTGATCTGGATCTCGCCGCCGCCCGTACGCAGATTCGGTCCCGGGTGCCCGATGCCGATCCTGAAGACCTCTTGCTCTTCGATGACCTGCTGGGCATCGCCGATCCCGAGGTGAAGCTGCCCAAGATCGATCCGGACGCCCGGCGGCGAAGGTTGACTGCGCTGGTCAATGCGGCGTCGCTGGCCCGCCGAACCCCGGCCGTCTACGTCGTCGAGGACGTGCACTGGATCGACAAGGTCAGTGAATCCCTGCTTGCGGACTTCTTCGCGGTGATTCCGCAGACGCGCTCGGTGGTGCTGATCACCTATCGCCCCGAATATCCGGGCACGTTGAACCGGGTGCCCGGTGCGCAGAGCATCGCCCTTGCGCCACTGACCGATTCGGAGACCGCAGCACTGGTCTCAGAGCTGCTCGGCGACGATCCCTCTGTTGACGCGCTGGGACAGAAGATCGCCGAAAGGGCCGCGGGTAATCCGTTCTTCGCCGAAGAGATGGTGCGCGACCTGGCCGAGCGCGGAGTGCTGCGCGGCGTCCGCACCGCCCACTTCTCGACGTCCGGTGTGGCCGAGGTCAGCATGCCCGCCACCGTGCAGGCAACCATTGCTGCTCGCATCGACCGACTTGCCCCACAGGCCAAGCGCACCTTGAGTGCTGCGGCGGTCATCGGGTCGCGGTTCGACCCGGGCCTGCTCGAAACGCTGGGTATTGAAACCACTGTCGGCGATCTCGTGTTGGCCGAACTCGTTGATCAAGTGAGGTTCACAGGAGCGCCGGAGTACGTCTTTCACCATCCGCTGATCCGCTCGGTGGCCTACGATTCGCAGCTCAAATCCGATCGTGCCGAACTGCACCGGCGCGTCGCGGCCGCCATCGAATCACGTGATCCGGCAGCAGCTGAGGAAAACGCCGCTTTGATTGCCGAACATCTGGAGTCCGCCGGTGATCTGCACGCCAGCTACGGCTGGCACCTGCGCGCCGGGGCTTGGGCAACCAGCCGCAATATGACCGCGGCGCGAAGCAGTTGGGAGCGCGCTCGAACGATCGCCGACGCATTGCCCACCGACGACCCGAACCAGGTCGCCATGCGCATCGCCCCTCGTACGATGTTGTGCGGGACCGCATACCGGCTCCATCCGAACGACGCCGGCGCCCGCTTCGACGAGTTGCGGCGGTTGTGCGCCGTTACCGGGGACAAGGCGCCGTTGGCCGTCGCCATGGCGGGGCTGGTGATGGATCACGCGTATCGGGGCCGGATGCTTCAAGCGTCGAAGCTGGCATCGGAGGCCATGGCCCTCATCGAGTCGCTCGGCGACCCGACTTTGTTTGTGGGGCTGTCCTTCCCGGCGCTCTACGCCAAGATCGAATGTGGTGAGTGGCCTGACGTGCTGCGGTGGTCGCAAAGGGTTGTCGACCTGGCCGAAGGTGATCCGTTCAAGGGCAACTTCATCTTTGGGTCTCCGCTGGCACTGGCCTTGGAGTCGCAGGGCACGGCCCGTTATTCCTTGGGACGTCCCGGATGGCGCGAGGATCTGCGGCATGGCCTGGACATGGCCCGCGGTGCCGACCCCCTGACCTACGCTGGGGTCGCCGCCTTGGGTTACTTCCCCGGAATATCGAATGGCGTGCTGGCTGCCGACGACCGCGCGGTGCGCGAGATCGAGGATGCGTTGGGAATTGCCGAACGAGCCGGCAATGACATGGCGCCGGAATTCGCCCGGATGGCGCTGGGCGTTGCACTGGCGCATCGTCACACGGCTGCGGAGCGTGACCGAGGACTGACGCTCATGGCCGAGGTCAGCGATGTGTTCGCGCGGCATGCGCACAACCTCGGGGATCGACCGCTCGTCGACGTGTACGTGGCGCGGGAAACGGCCCGGCGTGGGGATCTCGACGAGGCGATACCGCTGATGCGCGCATCCACCGAGCGCCTGGTCCGCCAGGGACAACTGCTCGCCTGGGGCGTTCCAGCGACGGGTGTGCTGGTGCAGACATTGCTCGACCGCGGCGCCGATGGTGACGTGGCCGAAGCCGAGGCCGCCATCGAGCGGTTGGCGGTTGCGCCAGCCGACGAGGATCGGGGAATTCGTGACATCTGGCTGCTGCGTTTACATGCCCTACTGGCGCGGGCTCACGGCGATGACACGGCCTACGTTCACTTCAGGAGTCGCTACCGCGATATGGCGAACACCCTGAATTATGAGGGACACATCGCCTGGGCTGACGCGATGCCCTAAGGCAGTGTCAGAGCGAGCCGAACCTGCCGGCGGCCATCCTCCGTTGACATGATGGCCGGGGTAGCCACGTGCGGGCTCCCTGACCCATTGTTCTCGGAGGAAGGCGAGCTACTTCTCGTCGAAGACGAGATCTTCGGGCGGGTGGGTCATTCGGACGACGTCCCCGTCGACCTTCACGATCGCGTCGAGCCCGGTGGTGGAGTGCCCTGTCGACAGGATGAAGAACCGGTCGCCGGCTTGGTCGAGGAACGCGGGGAAACCCGCAAGCGATGTGTCGCCGAGATGCAGGTAGTCGACGAGGCGCCGGAAGAGCTTCGGCAGGATGACGCACGTATTTTGCAGAGCGTCGAGATCGGGGACCGTAGCTCCTGAGGTGGTCCCGTCGTGCGGCCAGACGCCCAGCCCGTCATCGCGAGCGTTCTTCACCGCGCCAGTGAGCTCTTGACGCAGATCGGGGAACAATGCCCGGTAATAGGTCGGGTAGGCCAAGCCCTTGCTGATCAGGTCATGATTGGCGGTCGCCTTCAGAACATCGCCATCGACGAAGACGGCGGAGCCGCTGGCCTTCGGTGGGTCACCTCGACCGACGAGCGCGATGCATCGGCCGTACAAGTCGGCCGAGCGGGTGAAGATGTGCCCCGTGACCGCGGTTGGGGTGCTCTCGGTGACTGTTTCGCTCTGTCCGCGAACGACATTGGTGAATCCCAACCATGTTAGGAGTTCATCGGCAGCAGCGTGGGCAAGGCCGAGTGGCTGGTGCGTGCGCGGGTTCCCATAGTGCGTCTCGAGTGCATCAATGGCGTCTAGCCGCAGTTGCGCCGCGCCGCTCGCGTTGCGCTTCACGCGGTTGGTGCCGGTGATCACGTCCCACTGCGAGGGCTCGTCGGGTGTGAAACGAACGGAGTCCCCGTCGGGCTGAGCACCCTGGATGGTGAACGTGCCAGCGATCACGAACATTGCCATGTCGAAATCCCCCGATGAGCAATTTGACGGCTGCGACCAATGCTGCACCTGTTGGTGCCCCGGTGCAGTCCTGCCACCAACTGTTCGACGACACGTCACCCTGGCGTCACCGATTCCGCAGGACCTCACGGCCATACCTCGATCGGTTGACGAAATGCCGCCGTCGACCACGGTTTGACAGCGACCCCGCGCGGAAATCCGTCCTTGATGCAAGAAGTCCTCGAACGTGAAGAGAAGTGGGCGGTCGACACCGACTTCTCCCTACCCGCGATCGACGACATCGAGCACGACGTGGCGGTCGACACCGACACCGTCGAACTCGAAAGCGTCTACTACGACACCCGCGACTACGACCTACGCGCGCACGGAATCGTGCTGCGCCGCCGAGACGGCGACGACGACACCGGATGGCAGGTGAAACTGCCCAGTGGTGATGGCCGGCTCGAACTGCACTGGCCCCTGTCCGACACACCGCCTGGCGAGCTGACCCGGCTACTCACCGGTGCCGCGTTGGGCAAGGAACTCTCCAGCGCGGCAACGATCCGCACCACTCGCACCCGCTACCGCGTCACTGGCCGTGGCGGAGGCCTGCACTACGAGATCGCCGACGACACCGTGCGTGCATCCTCGGGCTCGAAACTCCTTGCGTGGCGTGAGATCGAGGTCGAGCTGGGACCCGACGTGCCGGCCGTGCCGAAGAAACTGCGGCGCCGCCTGCGCGCCGCGGGGGCGACGCCGGCCACTCATCCGTCCAAGCTGGCTCACGCCCTCGGGCTCACCGCGCCTGCCCAGCCGCCGCGCGCCGCTGCCGCGTTGATCGACTACCTCAACGAGCAAATCGACCAGATCGTAATCGGCGACGTCGACTTGCGCCGTGGACGCGATCCGATTCACGGCAACCGCGTCGCGATTCGCCGGGTGCGCAGCACGCTGCGGGTCTTTCGACGAAGCCTCGATGCCGGTGACGCCGGCCTCGACGCGGATTTCAAATGGTTCGCCGGACTTCTTGGCGAGGTCCGCGACAGCCAAGTCCAGCAGAAACGGTTCACCGACGCCGTCGACACCCTCCCCGTCGAACTCGTCCTCGGACCCGTCCACGCGCGGATCCGCAATGACCTGCGCGCAGTCGAACTCCCCGCGCGCAAGGCCGTCGACGAAGCGATGCAAACGTCGCGCTACCTCGACCTGCTCACCATCCTGCGGCGGTGGCGCACTGACCCGCCCGTCGACCCCCGGGGCACGGTCAAAGCCCTTCGCCGTCGAGCACGAAAGGCCAGCGCCAAGGCTGATCGCCGGTTGAACCAGGCACTGAAGTCCGACGATGCCGCTCTGCTGCATCGAGCCCGCAAAGCCGCCAAGCGCGCGAGGTACGCCGCCGAACTCGTCGCCCCCCTCGACCCGTCAGCCGACCGACGGCGCAAGCATCACAAGAAGGTGCAATCCATCCTCGGCGATCACCAAGACACCGTCGTGGCCATCGAGGCTCTACGGCGACTAGCGATCGCCGCGGGCACGACGGCGGGCGAGAACGGGTTCACCTACGGGCTGCTGTACGCCCGAGAACAACGGATAGCCGAGGAC
>JAOPUT010000166.1 GCA_025963385.1 Mycobacterium sp. | reverse complement strand
CTGAAGTAGAGGGGTTCGAATGACCACCGCCGATACCGCCGTCTATTACGACCCCTACGACCTCGCCATCTCTTCCGACCCGTGGCCGACGTACGCCCGCCTGCGGGAGGAGGCGCCGATCTATCGCAACGAGCGCTACCGGTTCTGGGCGATCTCACGCCACACCGACGTCGAAAAGGCCCTGTCGAACTGGGAGACGTTCTCCAACAGCCGCAGTGACATCCTCGAGCTCGTCAACTCGGAGTTCGACATGCCCAAGGGTGTGATGATGTTCGAGGACCCACCGGTGCACACCATGCTGCGCGGGCTGATGGGCCGGGTCTTCACACCTCGTCGGATGGCCGAGATCGAAGACCAGATCCGCCGGTTCTGCGCCAATTGCCTTGATCCTCAGATCGGTTCCGGCGGATTCGACATCATCGCTGAGCTGGCGTCGATGATGCCGATGCGGGTGATCGGCATGCTGCTCGGCATCCCGGAGTCCGAACAGGTCGCGGTCCGCGACGCGAACGACGCGAGCCTGCGTACCAAACCAGGGGCGCCGATGAAGGTGGCCAAGGCGGACAGGATCGCCGACGGACGGATCTACGCCGACTACGTCGAATGGCGGTCGAAGAACCCGTCGGACGATCTGATGACGGCACTGCTCAACGTCGAGTTCGAGGACGACGAAGGCGTCACGCGCAAGCTGCACCGCAAGGAGGTCCTGCACTACACGCAGGTCGTCGCGGGCGCGGGCAACGAGACGACGGGGAGGTTGATCGGCTGGCTGTCCAAGGTGCTCGCCGAGCACCCCGACCAACGACGGCAGGTCCACGACGACCGGTCGCTGCTCAACCGCGTGGTCGACGAGACGTTGCGATACCAGCCGACCGGTCCGCACGTCGCAAGGTACTCCCTGCGGGACTTCGAGCTGTACGGCACCACGGTGCCTGCGGGCAGCGCGATCCTGTTGCTGTTCGGTGCGGCCAACCGGGACCCGCGCCGCTACGTCGATCCCGACACGTTCGACATCCACCGCGAGAACATCAGCCACCTCACGTTCGGCAAGGGCCTGCACTACTGCCTCGGCGCCAATCTGGCGCGCCTCGAGGGTCGGGTGGCGGTCGACGAACTGCTCAATCGCTGGCCCGAGTGGGGAATCGACTACGCGACAGCGGAAATGGCGCCGACATCGACGGTCAGGGGTTGGGAACGTCTCCGGATCGTGCTGCCCTGACATGACGGAACTGCGCTTCGACGAACGATGGACAGGTCCTGCACCGCCACGAATGAGACCCGAGGGTCACTGTGCGTGATGAACGACGGCGCCGGCGGCCATCGTCAAGGCCACTGCGACGGTGCCGACGTCGTCGGCGGTGAAGACGTCCTGATCCAGGATTGCCAGGTCCGCGAGCTTGCCCACCTCGATGGTGCCGGTCTGGTCATCGCAGTGGTTCGCGAACGCCGACCCCGCCGTGTACGCCTCGATCGCCGTGCGCAGGGTGAGCGCCTCCTGCGGCTGCAGTGGCGCATCGAACACATCGTCGCCGATTGCGTGCGGATCGGCCGTGGTGCCGGTTCTGTGCACCGCGGTGTGCAGGGCCCAGAGCGGGTTGGGGTCGGTCACCGGCCAGTCGCTACCCATCGCCAGACGGCCGCCATGCCGCTGGATCGACGCGAACGGGAAGTGCCAGCGCTCGCGTTCGGCACCGAGTAGCGGAAGCTTGCGCTCGACGATCTCAGTATCGCGACGGGCCCACAGGGCCTGGATGTTGGCGATCACCCCAAGCTCGCCGAACCGCGGAACATCCTGTGGGTCAACGACATCCAGGTGGGCGATTTGATGGCGGCCGTCGAAGCCGGGATGTGCCGTGGTGGCCGACTCCAGGGCGTCGAGGCACTCTCGGACGGCACGGTCGCCGACGGCGTGCATGTGGATCTGGAACCGGTTGTCCGCCAGTTCGGCGACCACCTTCGCCAGTTCGTCGGGGTCGATGAACGACAAACCGGTCAGGCCGTCATCCACCGTGCGGTATGGCGCAAGCATTGCGGCCGTGCAGTTCTCGCAGATGCCATCCTGCATCACCTTGACGGTCGTGGCAGTGAAACGCCCGTGGGCCGCCCGCATGCGGCGGGCCCGTAGCTCCTCGATCTGCCCGAGGCCGTCGGCGGGCTCCCACCACAGTGCGCCGACCACGCGCGCCGTAAGGTCGCCCTCGGCGGCGGCCCTGACGTAGGTCGCGAAATTGTCCTTCATGCCGAACAATTGGGCACCGACACCGGCGTCCTGCCAGCCGGTGACGCCGACCGCGTGCAGCCGCTGCTGCGCTTCGAGCAGCGCGCGGTACATGAAATCCGGAGTGACGTCACCGATGAGATCCGTCACCGGGTCGGCCGCGCGTTCGAGCAGGAAACCGGTGGGCTTGCCTCGGTGGTCGCGCACGATGCGGCCCCCGGCGGGGTCGCCGGTGTGCTCGTCGATGCCGGCCAGCTCCAGCGCGCGGCTGTTCGCCCAGACGCCATGGCCGTCATGGCTGGTCAGCACGACTGGCCGATCCGAGATGATGTCGTCGATGTCGTGGCGGGTCGGTGATCCGCTGGCGAACGCGTCGCCATACCAACCGCTTCCGGCGATGACGGTCTCGTCGGCGTGCCCACGGGCGTAGTCGGCGATTGCCGCCCGGTACTGGCTGCGGTCGTGCTCGAGCCGGGACAGATCACATCGCAGCTGCTGCATCCCGCCTGCGATCGGGTGGGCGTGGGCGTCGATGAAGCCCGGCAGCAGGCTGCTTCCGTGAACATCGACGACCTCGGTCTTCGCCCCGATCAGACCGTCGTCGACTCCGCGACCGACGTAGACGAACCTCTCGCCGCGCACCGCCACGGTGTCTGCCGCAGGACGGTCGGTCGGCTGGAATACCGAAGCGTTGGTGAATACGTGGTCGGCGAACATCTTTCTACCGTGACGCCGTTCAGCCTCGCGTCGTGACGCGGGCGTCGGTGATGAGCAACTCGCTGGCGTGCTCGGCGACCGCCATGATCGTGCCGACCGGATTCACCGACGGCAGGGTCGGCAGCACCGACGCGTCCACGACCCGCAGTCCGGTCAGGCCGCGCACCCTCAAGTGGGTATCGCACACCGCCATCGGATCGTCCTCGGCGCCCATGCGGCAGGTGCCCGAGACGTGGTAGACGGTCTGGTGCGTCGCACGCAGGGCAGCCGACAGCTCCTCGTCGCTGGTGACGCCGGGGCCCGGAAACACCTCGCGCACCAGCCACTTCGCCATGGCCGGCTGTTGGGCGATGCGGCGTGCCAGCCGGATACCGGTGATCAGGACGTCCTCGTCGTGACCCGCGGGGTCGGTGAAGTACCGGTAGTCGATCGACGGCGGCGCCATCGGGTCCGGCGAGGTGATCCAGACCCGGCCCCTGCTGTGCGGCTTGGACACGTTCGGGGCGATCGACACGATGCGGTCGGGCATCGGCACGCCGTAGGCCACGGCGTGGTCGGCGACCGCCTCCACCGGGAAGTGCATCAGGATGTCGGGCCGCGCCGGGCCGTCGGCGTCGAGCCGGACCGCTGCGCCCGCGTCCCATCCCGTCGCGCAGGTACCGGGCACGTCGGCGCCTGCCTCCCACACGATCAGGCCCTCGGCATGATCCATCAGGTTCTCGCCGACCCCTGGCAGGTCGACCACGGTCTCAATGCCTGCCGCGGCGAGCACGTCGCGTGGTCCGATCCCCGACAACTGCAGGAGCTTGGGCGAGTCGATGGCGCCGCAACACACGACGATCTCGCGTGCGGCGCGGAACTCCGTGTGCCTGCCGTCCTCGTCGCGAGCCAGGACGCCGACGGCGACACCGTCTTCGACGAGGATGCGCACGGCCTGCTGACCATGTGCCACTTCGAGATTGGGACGCTCTCGCAAGGCGTCGTGCAGATAGTGAGCCGAGGTCGAGGACCGAAGGTGATCCTCGGGTGTGTAGCCGATCTCGAAGAACCCGACACCCGTTCCGGTGGCGGCGAAGTCGGGATCGGAATTCCATGCCTCACGGGGCGGAAGGGCCAGCGCGTCGCCAGCCGCCGCGACGACGTCCGAGACGAAGGGATTGCGGTCGGCCGCGGCGACGGGCTGAATCGGGGCGATGATGCGGTCGAACGCCGCGCCGACGGTATGGGCGTCCCAGCCGGTGACGCCCATGGCCGCCCACTCGTCGAGATCGGCGGGTAGTGGCCGCCAGGTGATCATGGTGTTGGCGGTCGAGCAGCCGCCGAGGATGCGCATCCGAGCCTGCCGGATGCCGGAATTGCCGCGCTCCTGAGCGACACTGCGGTAGTCCCAGTCGAACTCGCTCTCGACCATCTCCGCCCACCGGCGGATGTCGCGTGCCCGGGGTTCGTTCTCGTCCGAGGGTCCCGGCTCGATCACCGTGACCGTGACGTCGGGATCCTGGGAGAGCCGTGACGCGACGATGCACCCGGCCGTGCCGCCGCCGACGATCAGGTAGTCGCTCTGGATCATGCGGCGGGTGCTGCCGACTGCGCCGAGGCCGACGCAGGCAAGGCGGTGTTGGCCACGCGCGGTCGCATCAGCACGTAGTACAGCGGGCAGATCACGGCCAGTCCGACGATCCACGAGATGTCCACCCCGCCCATCGCCGACGCGGCGAAACCGGTGAAGAGCGTGGTCGACAGGAACGGGATCTGCACCAGGATGCCGATGAAGTAGCACGCGATGGCCACCCAGTTGAACTTGCCGTATCGTCCGCCGTCGCGTTCGAACAGGGCATCGATGTCGTACACCCCGTGGCGCAGCAGGTAGTAGTCGACGAGGTTGACGGCGGTCCAGGGGATCAGCACGCACAGCAGCAGCGCCAGGAAGTTCGCGTAGTTGGCGAGGAAGTCGTCGGCACTGACGAGCGCGGGCACGATCGCGACGACGAAGAGTGCGACGGCGGTCACCGCGCGGCTCGTGGCGGCGGGCCGCCAACGCGGAACCAGGTTCTGCCCCACGGTGATCGTGGACAGGGCACCGCAGTACAGGTTCATCGCGTTGGTCGCCGTGATGCCAAGCGC
Organism: Mycobacterium sp.; assembly: GCA_025963385.1. GTDB lineage: Bacteria > Actinomycetota > Actinomycetes > Mycobacteriales > Mycobacteriaceae > Mycobacterium. The sequence goes on along the minus strand of JAOPUT010000166.1, from coordinate 17,352 downwards.
GAAGATGGCGAACACACCGGTGCTCACGCCGCGGGTCAAGGTCGACAGCCCGTCCAGGGTCTCGTCCGTCGGCAGCGCCGCGCCCACCAGGACGCCCAGCAGCATCGGCAGCACGGACCCGAACAGGCATCCGGTGTAGGTGCCCCAGAACGCGGCGCGACGCCCGGTGTCCTTCGGCATGTACCGCGTGTAGTCCGAGACGTAGGGCGCGTAGGCGATCTGCCAGAGCGCGGCGACGGACAGCGTGGCCATGAAACCGGCCAGGCTGAAGCCGTCGGTGTGCCACGTGGCAGCGGGCACGCCGTTGACGAACACCATCCAGACGAACGCGACGAGCAGCGCAGCCCCGGCCACGACGGACAGCACCGCGGTGACGCGGTGGATCAGGCGGTACCCGACGATGGTGGCGACGACGCTGATCAGACCGATGAGCGTGATGGCCCAGTTGGTCGGCATGCCGGAGACCTTCGCCAGTGCCTGACCGCCGAGTACGGCGTTGGACGCGAAGAAGCCGAGGTACATGAAGATCACCAGCACGACGACGAGAAGGCTGCCGTAGGAACCGAACTGGGCGCGGGTCTGCAACATCTGGGGCACGCCCATCTGCGGTCCCTGGGCGGCGTGCAGTGCCATCACGACACCGCCGATGACGTTGCCGAGCACGATCGCGAGCGCGCCCGCCCACAGGGGCAGGGCGAACACGGTGGTGGCCAGCGCACCGGTGATGATGGTCAGAAGCATGATGTTGGAGCCGAACCACACCGTGAACAGGTCGCGGGCGCGGCCGTGTCTCTCGTCGACGGGGACGTGCTCGATGGTGCGGCGCTCCACGGGCTCGGACACCGCGGGGGTTGGGGTCATGTCGCGCTCACTTTCCTATGCGGGTCGTGCCGTGGCGGGGTGTCGTCACCGACGACTCCCACCCGATCAGTATTCGAGATGAAGTCCTGCACATAAAGCGCAATATTCCGATGCGGGCTATCGCTTTTGGTGATGACGAGGCGGTTAACGGCCCATGATGGTGATGTTTCGGCATGGCCCAAAAATGCTGGCGGCCAACGGTTCTCCGGATCGGTGAACCGCATCGCTAGAACGCGAACCAGGTGGTCTTGAGGCCGGTGTACTTGTCGAGGGCGTGCAGCGACAGGTCCCTGCCGAATCCCGACTGCTTGAACCCGCCGAACGGTGTCTGTGCGCTCAGGGCGTCGACGGTGTTGACCGACACCGTGCCGGCCCGCAGCGCCGCTGCCACCCGGTGGGCCCGCGACAGGTCCCTGGTCCACACCGACGCCGCCAGCCCGTACACCGTGTCGTTGGCCATCCGAACGGCCTCGGCCTCGTCGTCGAACGACTGAACCGCGAGGACGGGACCGAACACCTCCTCGGTGATCAGTTCGGCCGTCGACTCCAGGTCGGTGACGACGGCCGGGGCGATGAAGCAGCCTCTGCCGTCTACGGTTTCGCGGGTACCGCCCACCAGCACCCTGCCCTGCGACCTGGCCCGGTCGATGAAGCCGAGCACGCGGCGCGTGTGCTCCTCGTCGACGATGGCGCCCATCGTCGACGCCGGATCCAGTGGGTTGCCCGGTGTCATCGCGCCCACGCGGTCGGTGAGGCGGGTCACGAACTCGTCGGCGATCGACGCGTGCAGCAGCAATCGCGAGTTCGACGAACACACCGCACCCTGGTTGTAGAACGCGCCGAAGATCGCCTTGTCGACCGCCTCGTCGAGATCGGCGTCGGCGAACACCAGATTCGGGCTCTTCCCGCCGCACTCCAACCACACCTGTTTGGCGTTGGAGTCCGCGGCGTAGTGCAGGAACCGCTTGCCGGTCTCGCCGGAGCCGGTGAAGGCGATGACGTCGACGTCGTGATGTCTGCCAAGCGCCTCACCTGCGGTGGGTCCGAGTCCGGGCACGACGTTCAGCACGCCATCGGGCAGACCCGCCTCGACGGCGAGCTCGGCCAACCGGATCGAGGACAGGGGTGCCTGCTCGGCAGGTTTGAGCACCACGCTGTTGCCTGCCGCCAGTGCCGGAGCGACCTTCCACACCGCCAGGTCCAGCGGGAAGTTCCACGGTGTCACCGCACCGATCACCCCGAGCGGTTCGCGGGTGACCAGCGCCAGATTGCCCGGCTCGGTGGGGGCGATCTCCCCGTTGACCTTGTCGATGGCCTCGCCGTAGAAGGCGAACAACTCGGCGGCCGACGGCACGTCGACGCCGTGCGCCTCGGTGACCAACTTGCCCATGTCCATCGAATCGAGCAGCGCCAGTTCGTTGGCGTTCTCGGCGATCAACCCGGCCAGGCGCTGCAGCACGCGCTTGCGAGCCGACGCCGAGGCCCGCGACCAGGATCCCGATTCGAAGGCGGCGCGGGCCGACGCGACGGCCTCGTCCACGTCGACCGCCTCTGCCGAGGAGACCCGAGCCAACAGCTCACCGGTCGCGGGATTCACCGAGTCGAACGTCGCCTCGGAGCGGGCCGCGCGGTACTTGCCGTCGACGAAGATCTCGGCACGTGGCTCGAGTGAGCCGGCGAGACGCGTCCATTCCTGCAAAGTGGTTGGCACAGTTGTCCTTTCGGGAGGCAAGTGTTCAGGCCCTGACGTGTTCGATCGGCGTGATGGGCAGGTGGACGACGGGTTCGGCGGCGAGCTCGGCGACCTCGCGCAGGTAGGGCACGGGCCCGGGCGCCTGCGGTTCGTCGAGTTCCTCGGCGTAGCGGTGGCCCGACCACACGGCGGCGGCGATCGTCGCAGGAGCCCAGGCGTCGCCGATGGCGCGGACGCTCAGAAGGTCTGCGTCGGCCCATTCACTCTGCCGACTCGTCAGCTCACCGAAGAGCGCGTCCTGGGGGAGCCGGGCGGTCACCGTCACCACGCCGTCGGCCGCCACCGTGCCCTCGTCGCCAGTGAACACGCAGGCCGTGCGGACACCGTCGGCGGTGATCGCCGTGACCGTGGTGTTGGTGCGCACGTCGATGCCTGCGCGGATGACGCGCTTGCGGATGCGCGCCACCTCCAGTGTGTTGGTGGTCCACTGCGAGACGTGGGCGGCCGGAGTCACCAGGGTGACGTCACGACCCTCCTTCGCCAGGAGTTCGGCGATCACGGCGCCCAGGTAGTAGTGGTCGTCGTCGAACACGACGACGCGACTGCCGCGGGGACGTGCGCCCGCCATGACGTCGTCGGGGCTCAGGACCTCTGCGCCGTCGGCGACGGTCATCGGTTTGGTGTGCCAGCGCCCGACGCCGTCATGCCGCCAGTACGCCCCCGTCGCGATCACCACGTGGTTGAAGTCGTTCTCGATGATGTCGTCTGCGGTCATCTCGCTCTGCATGAACACGTCGACGTTGTCGAGTCGTCGGAGCTGCTGCTCGCGGTAGTCCACCACGCGAATCCACGCCGACAGACCCGGCAGCGCCGACTCGCGCACGACGCGGCCGCCCAGCGTCCGGCTCGCCTCGGCCAGGCTGACGGCGTAACCGCGATTGCCAAGGGAGCGGGCCGCTTCCATGCCCGCCGGTCCTGCGCCGACGACCAGTACCGTGGCGTCGCTGGACTTGGCGCGGATGCGTTCGGGATGCCAGCCGCGGCGGAACTCCTCACCCATGGTCGGGTTCTGGGTGCAGCGGATCGGTGACATCGTGAAGTCGCCCGAGACGCATATGTTGCAGCCGATGCACTCCCGAATGTCCTCGAGGTTCCCGGTCTCGATCTTGCGAGGGAGGAACGGATCTGCGATCGAGGGCCTCGCGGCGCCGATGAGATCGAGTACGCCGCTCTTCACCTGGTGCACCATCATGTCGGGCGAGGTGAATCTACCAACGCCCACAACCGGTTTGGTGGTCAGCTGCTTGAGTCCGCGGACGTACGGCTCCTGCTCGGCCTCGGGGCCGAAGCGTGACGTGACCGAATCGTCCTCCCAGCTGCCGAGCACGAAGTCCCACAGGTCGGGGTGTTCACCGAGCATGCCGATGACATCCTCGATCTCGGTGCGGGTGATGCCCTCGTCGCCGAGCAGCTCGTCGACCGAGATCCGGCATGCGACAGCGGCTTTGCCGTCACACTCCTCGCGGGTGTCCTCGAGGATCTCGCGCAGCAGGCGAGCGCGATTCTCGATGCTGCCGCCGTACTCGTCGGAACGATCGTTGTAGCGCCGGGACAGGAAGTGGTGCAGTCCGCCGATCGCATGGCCGGCGTAGACGTAGACGATGTCGTAATTGGCTTGCAGGGAGCGGCGCACGGCCTCCCGGTGCCAGAAGCGCATGTCGGCGATGTCGGCCTTCGTCATCTCGCGAGCCTGAACAGGGTCGTAGTTCCACGACACGACCGGAAGGTTCTGGGGGCCGAGCGGTGTCTCGCGACTGATCAGGTTCGGGCTGTTCAATCCGTTGTGAGCGAGCTCGATCCCGGCCAACGCACCGCCCTCGTGGATCTTGTCCGAGATGCGCGTGAGCGCGGGCAGGTCCTGGTCGTCCCAGAGGCGTAGCTCGATGAAGGGCCCGATGTCCGAGGTCGGGTGGATCTCGACCTGCTCGGTGCAGACGACGGCCCATCCGCCCTCGGCCTTGACGCGGCGCATGTAGGCCTCACCCGAGGGATCGCGATAGCCCATGCCGTTGCAGTGGGGCACCTGGTAGAAGCGATTGCGGGCCGTCACCGGGCCGATCTGGACGGGCTCGAAGAGGATGTCGTACCGGGGGTCTCGCATCGGGAGTCACTCCTGTGGGGGCGGGGCTGACGGCGCCGCGGCGTGACGCGGGTCACCGTCGAGTACCAGTAATCGTGCTGGACCCCATTAAGCCGGTCAACCAGTTGTTTTAGTGGTTTTGCATCGAATTTTCCGATGTGTCGGTGGATCGGAGAAACAGATGCCCTTCGACGGAAACGGTTGCTTTACAGCTGCACCCCTGCCGGTCAGTGTGGGGGCGATCACATCCCGACAGAACGGAGGACGAGCGTGGATTCGCAACCGGCAGAAGCGCTCCCAGACGATCGCGCGACCGCTCAGGCGGACCGCGAGGTCGCGCACCTGAAGAAGTCACTGGGTCGACTGGACATCGTGTTCCTGATCGTCGCGGCCGTGGTGTCGATCGAGGCGCTGGGCCAGGTGTCCGGCTACGGCGCGGAAACCTTCACGTGGGCACTGGTGCTCGCGGTGTTCTTCCTGGTGCCCTACGGCTTGCTCTTCGCCGAGACCGGCGCCGCCTTCACCGGCGAGGGTGGCGTCTACGTCTGGTGCCGAACGGCCCTCGGCCGACCGGCGGCGGCCATTGCCTCACTGCTGACCTGGGTCACCCAGCCGGTGTGGGTGGGCGGGTCCATGGCGTTCATCGCCTCGGAGGCATGGAGCACCTACGTCACGCCCTTCGCGCACGGCTCGGTCACCGACTACGCGTTCAAGTTGGTGTTCATCTGGCTGACCGTGCTCGCGGCGATCATCAGCCTGCGTCGTGGAAAGTGGATTCCCAACATCGGCGCGATCCTGAAGATCGTGTTCCTCGGCATGTTCCTGACCACGACCGTCATCTACGCGATTCGGCACGGCGTAGCGGGACTGTCCGCGGGCGACTTCGCTCCGACGGTCGGGGGACTCCTCGGGGTGACGCCACTTCTGCTGTTCTCCTACTTGGGCTTTGAGTCCGGAAACAGCGCGGCGGGTGAGATGAGGAATCCGGCGCGCGACGTCCCGATCGCGATTGCCCGCTCGGCGGCCATCGCTGCGGCGGCCTACCTGCTGCCAATCTTCGCGATCCTCGTCGTGTTGCCCGCCGACGACATCACCGGTATCGGCGGTCTGATGGAGGCCGTCGCCAAGGTGTACGGCGTATACGGTTCGGCTGCGCCCGCGATGCTGACCGTCACCGCTGTGGTGTTCGCGATCGTGCTCATGACACAGGGCTCCGCCTGGATGATCATCAGCGACCGCATGCAGGCCATGGCCGCCGCCGACGGCGCCTTCTACGGGGGGTTCTTCGGCCGGTTCCATCCCACCCTCGGCACGCCGGTCCGCGTCAACCTTCTCTCCGGTGTCGTAGCGACGGTGTTCCTCCTGGTCGCCATGCAGGTCACCGGCTCGTCGGCGGCCGTCTTCGGCGTGGTGCTGAGCATCTCGATCTCCACCTTCCTGCTCAGCTATCTCATCGCGATTCCTGCCGCGGTGCGGTTGCGCACCAGATTCCCGGAGGTGCCCCGGCCGTTCCGGGTGCCGACCGGCGACACGGGGTTCCGGATCCTCGGCGCCGTGTGCTTCGCATGGGTTCTGCTGGGCTCCTGGGTGGCCGTGTTCCCAGGAACTCTCGAGCGTGTGTTCGGCCTCGACTACGACTTCGTCGCGACCTGGGGCGTCAGCCAGGCCACCTTCGAGTTCTTCACCGTGGGAACGCTCGGCGTTCTCGGCGTCCTCGGGGCCGTCGGCTATCTGCGGGCCAAGCCGGTGCGCGCCGAGCGGCCTGCCGACGCGGTGCCCGCAGGCGCGGTCGATGCGCATGGTGGTTCGGCGACTGCGCATCTGTAATGCTGACTGCAGGCGCCACCGAGGAGCCGGCGAGGAGTGTGCGGATGCGCCGTCGTCCCGACGTCACGCTGACGCAGTTGCGCTATTTCGTGAAGGCGGCGACGTACTCCTCGATGACCAAGGCGGCCGACGATCTGCACATCGCCCAGTCGGCCGTGTCGGCCGCGATCAGCCAACTCGAGCAGCAGATCGGCACCCAGCTGTTCATCAGGCATCGGGCCCGTGGCCTGGCGTTGACGAGCGCAGGCGAGGACATGCTGCGCGACACCCGCGCACTGCTGGCCCATCTGGACGAGGTGCTCGACGGCGCCAGCGGTCACGTCGACCAGGTGCGGGGCACGGTGCGGCTGGCGTGTTTCATCACGCTGACTCCGTTCGTCCTGCCGCGGTTGCTGTCCGACCTCGGCGCCAGACACCCGGACCTCGAGGTCGAGGTCATCGAGACGTCGGCCGACGCCATGCGCACCGTCCTGCGCAACGGAACCGCCGAGCTCGCCCTGACCTACGACCTGGCGCTGGGCCAAGGCCTCGAAACGGAGCGACTGGGCGTCGCCGACCCCTACGTGGCGCTGCCGCCCGACCACCGGCTGGCGCACCGCAAGTCGATTCGGTTGACCGAGCTGACCGACGAGCCGATGGTGCTGCTCGATCTGCCCGACAGCCGCGACTACTTCGAGTCGATGCTCACCGATGCCGGGGTGAAGCCGTTGGTCCGCTACCGCTCGGCCAACTACGAGACGGTGCGCGCGCTGGTGGCGCGCGGACACGGCTTCTCGATACTCAATCAGCTTCCCGCCCATGGCCAGACCTACGACGGTGGCAAGGTCAGCGCCGTGCCGATCCGCGACGACGTGCCGGGGCTGCCGGTCGTGCTGGCGCGCCAGCAGAACGTGCGCGCCACGGCGCGAGCGCGCGCGGTGGCCGCCGCGGCGCGAGACGTCTTCGCCACGCGGGACGCGGCGCAGTAGGCGTCGACGTGAAACACGTTCGGCGGCAGTGCCTTCGAGTCGCCGGGTGGCATCCATGAAAGCGATGCGATTCGTCGGATATCAGTGTTTTACAGATCCACAGCCGGATCCGATGATGGAGGGGTGAGCTTTCGCATCGAACACGACCTGCTCGGTGAGCGCGAGGTTCCCGACGACGCCTACTACGGTATCCACACCCTGCGCGCCATGGAGAACTTCCCGATCACGGGTATCCCGGTCTCGACCTATCCCGACCTCGTCGACGCACTGGCCGGTGTCAAATCGGCTGCCGCCAAGGCGAATCGCGCACTGGGTCTGCTCGATGCCGAGCGAGCCGACGCGATCGTGGGCGCGTGTGACGACATCCGCGGGGGAGCGCTGCATCAGCAGTTCCCGGTCGACGTGATCCAGGGTGGCGCAGGCACGTCGACGAACATGAACGCCAACGAAGTCATCGCCAACCGCGGGCTGGAGATCCTCGGCTACCGGCGCGGCGACTACTCCCGACTGCATCCCCTCGAGGACGTCAACCTGGGACAGAGCACGAACGACGTGTACCCCACCGCGGTGAAGGTGGCGCTTCGGGTCGCGGTGGGCCGGCTTCGGATCGCGATGGACCGCTTGGCGGATGCGTTCGCCGACAAGGGCATCGCGTTCGCGGACCACCTGAAGATGGGACGTACGCAGCTGCAGGACGCCGTGCCGATGACGCTGGGCCAGGAGTTCGGCAGCTATGCGGTGATGGTGCGCGAGGATGCCGACCGGCTGGGTGAGGCCGCGATGCTGATCGCCGAGATCAACCTGGGTGGCACGGCGATCGGCACGGGTCTCAATTCGCACCCCGACTACGCCCGCCTGGTGTGCGTCGAACTCTGCGCCATCACCGGCCTGCCGTTGGTGACGGCCCACGACCTCGTCGAGGCGACCCAGGACGTCGGCGCGTTCGTCCAGATCTCCGGCGTGCTGAAGCGGACCGCGGTGAAGCTGTCCAAGATCTGCAGTGACCTGCGGCTGCTGTCCTCCGGCCCGCGCGCCGGCTTCGGGGAGATCAATCTGCCACCGGTGCAAGCGGGTTCGTCGATCATGCCCGGCAAGGTCAACCCCGTGATCCCGGAAGTCGTCAACCAGGTCGCCTTCGAGGTGATCGGCAACGACGTCACCGTGACCATGGCCGCCGAGAGCGGACAGTTGCAGCTCAACGCCTTCGAGCCGATCATCGCGCACAGCCTGTTCGAATCGCTCACCCACCTCACCTCGGCGTGCGACGTGCTGCGGACCAGGTGCGTCACGGGCATCACGGCGAACGTCGAGCACATGCGCGCGACCGTGGACCGCTCGATCGGTCTGGTCACCGCGCTGAATCCGCACATCGGTTACGAGGCCGCCACCGCGCTCGCCGCCGAGGCGCTGACCTCGGGGCGCGACATCGCCGGTCTCGTCGTGGAACGCGGACTTCTCGACACCGACCGGTTCGCCGAGCTGATGCGACCGGAGAACCTGACCGCCCCGATGCGCCAGGCCTAGGTCAGCAGGCGGCGCCGGAGGGGACCGTCGGTGGCGGCATCGACGACCGTGCCCGCGAGCGCCATCGCGCCCTGCGCGACGGCGGCCTCGGCGGCGGCCGTGAGCGTCGCCTGGGCGAACTCGGGTTGATGGTTGACCGCCGGCAGCGAGTCGATGCCGATATAGGGGTGAATGGCAGGCACGACCTGGGACACGTTGCCGAGGTCGGTGGAAGCCCGCGCCATCATGGTGTCCGGACCCGAGCTGAACCGTCGGCCGACGGCAGTGGCGCGTCGCTCATAACACGCGAGAAGTTCTTCGTCGGTGCGGAATTCCGCGTACGGCTTCGACTCCGGGGTCACGGTGAGGACGGCGCCCGACGCCAGGGCGCCTGCCTCGAAGCAGCGCAGCACCCGAGGCTCGACCACCGCGAGCTCGGCGAGCGTCTCGGCGCGTACGTACCAGCGTCCCTCGGTGCGTTCGGCGATCGAGTTCGGTGCCTCACCACCGCGGGTCACCATGCCGTGCACCCGCACCGAGGAGGGCAGTTGCTGACGGAGCAGGCCGATCGCGACCTGGGCGATGGTGAACGCGTCGGCGGCGTTGACGCCCCGCTCGGGGTAGGCGGCAGCGTGAGCTGACTTGCCCTTGTACTCGATGTGGCTGTGCGACACGGCGAATGGTCGCGCCCGCGCGACGTCGACGGGACCGGGGTGGACCATGGCGACGGCGTGCTGGCCCGCGAAGCCGTCGCGCTCGAGCATCTCGATCTTGCCGCCACCGCCCTCCTCGGCCGGGGTGCCGATCACGGTCAACGTCAGGTCGAGGTCGTCGACCAAGGGAGCCAGTGCGAGCGCCGCCCCGACGGTAATGGCGGAGATCAGGTTGTGCCCGCAAGCGTGTCCCAGTCCGGGAAGCGCGTCGTATTCGGCGCACAGCGCGATGTGGAGATCGCCGCTGCCGATCCGGGCGGCGAATGCGGTGTCCAGACCACAGAACCGCTCGGTGACGTCGAACCCGTTGTCCGACAGCTGTTCTGCCACCCGTCGGGCGGAGCGGACCTCCTGCCATGCGGTCTCGGGGTGGTCGTACAGGTCGCGGGACAGTTGGATCAGCCGCGGGTGCTCGGCCGCCACCCGGGCCTCGAGGACGGTGTCGATGTTCGTCACAGGTCTCCGGGTACCCCGTATGACGGCGCGCGAGTCGGATCGACGGCGCGCACGCGATAGTCGTCCTTCTGCGGCTGCCACAGCCGCCACAGAGCGGTCAGATCCGAGACCGGATCGTCGGCGTAGTCGACCCGCAGGTCGGTCACCGCCCACGGAACGTCGTCCACGACGGCCATTCCCGCCGAGCGCACCTGGCCCTCTTCACCGCCTGCGGCGAGCGCCGCCCGCAGGCCGTCGAGCAGCCGTTCCTCGAACGCTGCCGAGGCGCTCTCGGCGTAGCCGGTCAGCATGTCGGAGATCACCCCGACGTGTTTGAGGAGATTGCCTGCGGCGACGGCCTGATCGCCTTGCACGTGGGTGTGCACACCGAGGCTGCGTGGCCCGGAATGCACTGCGGTGTCGCCGCGGACGTCGACCACGGTCAGCTGTCGATAGTCCGGGAACCGCTCGTCGGCGAGGGCGGCCGCGAGGGCCGTCTCGGCGTCGGCGCCGCTGGCGAGTGAGTCGAGCACGCGTGGTCCGAGTGCAGGGTTGGTGACGTTCTGCGATGCCACCACGCCGACCGCGGCCCGTGGATGTGCGCACCGCGACGCCACGGCGGGGCTCGACGAGCAGATGACGATGCCGAACGCGCCCGATTCACGGTCCCTCGCCACCAGTGAGAACGTCATCGATCGGCGTCCTTCGACTCACTGATGACTGCGGTTGCGTCGATCTCCACCAACCATTCTGGACGCGCGAGCGCCTCGACCACCAGCCCGGTCGACACCGGGTAGACGCCCTTGAGCCAACGCCCCATGACGCGATAAACCGTTTCGCGGTAACGGATGTCGGTGAGGTACACGATGACCTTGACGATGTCCTGCAGTGAGCTGCCCGCCTCGTCGAGGAGCATCGCGATGTTGCTCATCGCCTTCTCGGTCTGAGCCTCGACGTCGCCGATGCCGACCGATTCCCGCGTGTCCAGATCCTGGCCGATCTGCCCTCGCAGGTAGACCACCCCGCCGGCGACGACGGCCTGGCAGAGGTCATTGTCGAGATTCTGTTCGGGGTAGGTGTCCTTGGTGTTGAAGGGCCGGATGCGCAGGTGGTTTCCCCGCGGCGTGGCGTCGGTCATCGCGCCACCCCGTCCCCGATCGGCGTGAGCTGCTTGGAGTCGTGGTAGGTGCGGTACCCGCGCTGAACGGAGATCTGGTCGGCGAGGTACTTGGCGTCGTGCCAGACACCCCAGATGAAACTCGACCCGCGCCGCGACAGCCAGGGGAGCCCGAGGAAGTAGATCCCGGGTTCGGTGGATACGCCGCGCTGGTGTCTCGGTTTCCCGTTCTCGTCGAACGCGTCCACCTGCAGCCAGTCGTAGTCGACGCCGAAGCCGGTCGCCCAGATGATCGAGCTGACGCCGGCACCCGCGAGATCGAGTTCGAGGATCGGTTCGCGCACACAGTCCGGCTCGGGGCCGAACACCCGCGCCTCCGGCTCCTCGGGAAGGTCGAGACCGTTACGAGCGACGTAGGCGTCGGCCTCGTCGAGCATCGAGCAGTAGTTCGCGTCGCCGTTCTCGATGTTGACCCTGAGGTCGGGGGCGAAGCGCATGGTGCGGCCGTCGAACCCGTCCGCCCTACCCAGAAGGGTGATTCCGCTGGCGGCGAGGGCACGGAAGTCGACGGTGTTTCCGCCGTGCGCGCCGCTCACGGCGATGGTGACGTGCTCCGCGCCCCTCGGTGGCGCCGAGGCCTCCCACTTGCCGAGGACACCGAGCCACCAGCAGAAGTCCCGGCCGCGATAGCTGCGGGGCGGCCGGTCGTGTGGCCCGACTGCGAGGTACACCTGACGGCCCGACCCCTGAAGCTCGTCGGCGATCTGCACCCCCGACGACCCGGCTCCAACGACGAGGACGGCGCCGGCGGGCAACTGCTGCGGGTTGCGGTACGAGCTGGAGTGCAGCTGCTCGAAGCCCGCGTCATCAGGGACGACCGCAGGAATGACAGGGCTCTGGAACGCTCCCGTGGCGGCCACGACGTAGCGGGCCTGGAACGAGCCGTCCGACGTCTCCACGCGGAAACCTTCCCGGCCCTTGTTCTTTCGCACCGAGGTGACCTCGACGCCGGTGCGCACCGGGGCGTCGATCTTCTTCGCGTAAGCCTCGAAGTACTCGGCGACCTGGTCCTTGGTCGCGAACCCGTCGGGGTCGACGTCGAATTCCAGATCCGGGAATCGGTCGTGCCAGGCGGGGCCGTTGGCCACCAGGGAGTCCCACCGGCCTGTGCGCCACTGCTCGGCGATGCGGTCGCGTTCCAGAACGAGGTGCGCCACACCCTGTGACCGCAGGTGCTCGCTCATCGCGATCCCGGCTTGCCCCGCACCGACGACGAGAACCTCGATCTCCTGGTCCGACACCCTATCCTCCACTGCTTCAAACACACTCGCTGGTGCCTCCCATGATTCATGCGGTCAGCGCATCTGCATAGCTCACATATCCGATGCGCGGCATCGTGAAAACCGATTTGCGGTGTGCTTGACCTTCCATGGCACGGGGTGGGAGCGTCGTCACGTGAGCGGGACGGTCGACATCGGAATCGCGCAGTGGTTGCCTTCCTGCCACGAGCCGGAGCAAAACCTTTGTGACGCCTTGGCATTCGTTGCCGAGCTCGCGGGGCGCGGCTGTGGACTCGTCGTCCTTCCCGAGCTGTGGCCCTGCGGATACGACCCGGCCACGCTGGCCAGCGACGCGGTCGACGCCGCCGAACCCCTCGACGGTGCGAGGGGACGACGTCTCTCGGCGGCCGCGCGCGCTCACGGCATCTGGCTGTTCGCCGGCTCGGTGCCCGAACAGGACGGCGGTGCCCTGTACAACACGGCGGTGGTCTACGCGCCGGACGGTAGGCGCGCAGCCGCCCACCGGAAGGTGCATCTGTACACCCCGCTCGCCGAGGAGAAGGTGTTCACCGCGGGCACTTCACCGACCGTCGTGCAGGTCGACGGGATCGGCACGGTGGGCATCAGTACGTGCTTCGACGGCGACCACCCCGCATATGCCAGGCAGCTGCACGCGCTCGGCGCCCGGGTGGTCGTCGCGCCCGCGGCCTACGAGGTCGCCGCCGAATCGTGGTGGGACGTCCTCTATCCCGCCAATGCCCTGGCCAACGGTCAGTGGTGGGTGATGGCGAACCAGTGCGGTGACGACCTGCTCGGTAAGAGCAGGGTCATCGCGCCGGACGGTACCACTATCGCCGAGGCGCGGCGGGTGGGGCATGGCGACGGAAGCGAGCTGCTCGTGGCGAGCGTCGACCTGCAAGCCGGGATCCGCCGGGCAGATCTCGAGTCGAGCGCGCTTTGGGCGCAGTAGGACACGGTCTCGGTCGCCGCGTCCGCTCGGCCAGTACGAGACCCGCGGTCAGTGGCCAGAGGGCCGCGGCGGCGAGGGTGATCACACAGCCGAGTGTGACGTCGACGGCCGGCCCCTCGGGGTCGAATCGTTGCCCGACGAGGTCGAAGGTGACGAGCATCCCGATGACGTACGCGACGACGATCCCGCAGGCCGCGGTCATCGCGCTCGGAGGACGTAGCCACAGCCGCGGACGGTGTGAATCATCGGCCGGTGGTGGCCCGAGTCGATCTTCTTGCGGAGGTAGGAGATGAAGATCTCGACGAGGTTGGGGCTGCCGCCGAGCTCGCACTTCCAGACCTCCTCCAGGATCTGAGACTTGGCGACGACCCGACCCGGATTGGTCATCAGATATCTCAGCAACTTGAACTCGGTAGCCGTCAGATCGATTCGTTTGCCCGACCGGGTCACGTCGTGGCTGTAGATGTCCAATACGAGGTCGCCGACCACGATCTGGCCGCGGTCCATGTCGGTGACGACGCCGCTGCGCTTGATCAACCCGCGCAACCGCAGCACCACCTCTTCCAGGTTGAAGGGCTTGGTGACGTAGTCGTCGCCGCCCTGCGCCAGACCGGCGATGCGATCCTCCACGCTCGCCTTCGCCGACAGCAGCATCACCGGGAGATTGGGGAGCGAGTCGCGCAGTGTGCGCATGACGGCCAGACCGTCCGCGTCGGGCAGTGCGAGGTCCAGCACGACGACGTCGGGTGCCTCCCGCTGGACGCTGCGAACCGCACTGGATCCGTCTCCCGCCGTCGAGACCTGCCAGCCCTCGCGGCGCAGCACGATCGTCAGAAGCTCGGCAAGGACGGGTTCGTCGTCGACGACTAGCACCTTGATGGGACTGCCGTCGGCACGGACGACGGCTGCTGGCATGCCCGCGAATGCATCGAGCCGCGAGGGGACCGTCACCGTCATGCTGCCGCCGCCCTTTCGACGCCGCCGGTGCTGAAAACCGACGAAAGATAGTGTGTTATGGAACTCCAAACACGCTAACAGCGGGCATCTGATCAGGCCATTTGACACAAGATGCTGTGAAGATTCATAGCTTGCCCCGCACGTGCCTCGGAATGGATCAGTGCGACGGGTGTCCCGCGGATCCCGGCCCGCCAGGCCCCGATCCCGGGCGCGGACCAGGGCCGGACGGGCCTGGCCCACTTGGCGGATGCGGGGGCGCGAACACCGGCGGTGGACCCGCGGGAAACTGGTTCGGCGGCCGGGGCGGCGCGGCGGTGCTGCCACCAGCGCCGCCCGTCGACCCTCGACTGGTCGTGGCGCGGACGGTCGGCGCAGGGGCGGCGGACGTCGAAGGGGACTGCTCCGCCGCGGCGGGCAGTGCGACGGTCGGGACCGGGTCGGCACCGGGGACGAGGGTGTCGGGGTCGGTCGTCACCGGGGGCACCACGGGCATCGGCTCGGCGGGGGGCGCGGACGACAGCGACGGCTGTTCGGTTCTGATCAGATCGGGAGACATCGGTTGATCGCCCTGGCGCACGAAGATGGCGCTCAGGCCGGCGCCGACGAGGAGGACGGCGAGCAGACTCGCTGCGGCGAGTTGGAGCCGGTGTCGCGGTATCCGGGGGTGCGGCGCCACGGCGGTCTCGTCGTCGGCCTCGACCGCAGGGACGGACGTGGACAGCGGCTCGAAGAATCGTCCGACGTAGCTGGCGACGTCGGCACGCGTGTCGAGTGGATGGTGCGGGTGCTGCACCAGCACCAGGGAGTGTGCCAATCGCACGAAGACGTCGGCGATCGCGTCCAACTCGTCGGGGGTCGTTCCGGCGTCGGCGATGAGGCGCAGTTGCTCGGCGACCAGCGGCGCCGCGGTCTCCATGATCGAGCCCGACCCGGTGGACACGAGACCGAGAAGCACCTCGGGGTCGGTGTTCAGCTGCCGCTCCACGAGCGGATGGTTGCGCACCGCCCACACGACGTCGCCGAAGGCGGTGCGCACCGTCTCGTCGAAGGACCCGGCTTCAGTGGCGCTCTCGAAGGCGCTCTCGAAGGCGCTCGCGATGAGTACGGATAGCTCGCGCACCACGGCGGACCGGAGGAGTTCGCCTTTGCTGGGCCATCGGCGATAGACCGTCATGTGGGAGACCGACGCGTACTTGGCCACGAGCTCGACGGTCGCGCGCTTGACGCCGTAGTCCGCGAGCACACGCGTCGCGGCGTCGAGGATCTTCAGTCCGGTCGGGTCGGTCGCCAACCCGGGCACAGCGGCTACCTCTCGTCGTGAAGCACGGTCAGCCAGATGGTACTGCCGGGCGCCGGTCTCGAGCCGAAGGCTGTGACACTTCACAGGCTTCAGTCCACGCCCGTGCCGCTTCACGACGGGACGCGGCGTGCAACGCTCGGGGGAAGCGTCGCACGCCGCGGGTCGGGCTGGCCTTCTTTGACTTGGCCAGTGCAGCAACGATATCGAGCCTCGATGGGTACCTCCTTTCGTGGTGTTATGAAATCGCTGTGGGAGTGACGGCGGCACTAAGGGTTCAGGCCTGATCGGTGTCGCGACCCTCTGGACTCACCGGAAGCTAATGCTAATGCCACCTCACCGGTGCGACGACGACTGCTCGACCGCCGGGGACCCGACACGGGGCAGCTTGCTCACCGCGAAGTCGGCGGCCTGGTCGGTGAGGCCGTCGGCGACGTACATGCCGTGGGCCCCGTTGTCGCTGCCACCAGGCGCGCAGACCGGATCGGTCGGGATGCACTGATCGGTGGTCTTGGCCGTGTAGCGGGGGCCGACCTCGATCGGCGGCGCGCCCGTGTAGATCATCTGCATGAAACCGCTCGACGGCTTCCCGAAGAGCGCCACCGCGGCGACGTGGTCGGCCACCGATGGCGGCATCGGGCCGGTGAGATCCGGCGGCAGGGCAAAGCCCTGCGGCACCGAGTCCTCGGTGAGGTAGGCGGCGACCGCCGCGCCTTGGGAGTAGCCACCGATCACGATCTTCGTGTTGGGACAGTTCGCCGCGGTGTCCTTCACCTTGTTGCTGGCGTCGACCACACCATCGGCGGCAGTGGCGAAGTCAAGTGAGGCAGGGTAATTCACCGGATACACGTCGATCGACCGGCCGTCGGCCTTGGCCGTCAGCGCGTCGACGAACGCCTGGCCGGTGGCACCGACGCCCGGGGGCTCAAAGGTGCCGCGGGCGAACACCACCTGGACGTCGGGGCAGGGGGCGGCATATGCGGGGGCGGCGCCGATGCTCACCCCCGCCACCGCCAGTAATGGAGTTGTCACGGCGATCAACCAACGACTGAATTCCCTCATGAATGTTCCGCCTGTGCTCGTGTGTTCCAACCGCGGCAGGCTCCGCTGCCCCCGCAAGCGTGGGAGGAAGATACCCGGAGGCACCGGGATCGAAACGCGCGAATGCCCGTAACGTCCTCGGGCCGTGTCCCTTTGGGGCCACGGTGAGCAGATGCTCGGTCTCGGATTGACGGAGCGGGGACCGGGGTAACGGTACGCATGACGACACCCGCAACCACGGCAAGGAGATCGACGATGACGTCTGGAGAACCGGTCGGACCCGGCAGCAACCTGGAAGACGGCCCAGAAGACGTCCCAGAAGACGCCCCAGAAGACGAGGTACTTGCGCCGGCCACCCCGGGCGCCCAAGCGCTCCCGACCACCGAACCCGACGATCCCGACTCCGAGGAGTGACGACGAAGCGGTAGGTCAGCGCACGACCTCGCGATGACCGGCGTCGACCCGCCGGGTCCATCCCCGGCCGTCGAGCAGTTCGAGCAAGGGGATCGCCACCCGCCTCGTCGTGTCGAGCGCCTGCCGGGCCTGGCTG
>JAOPUT010000020.1 GCA_025963385.1 Mycobacterium sp. | reverse complement strand
GGTCGCGGCGGGCGTCGCCCTGTATGCGGCGATCAGGCTGGCGTCGAACGGTCATGTGGCGCTCGCCGGGGTGGATCTGTTCCTCGTACTGCAGGTCAACATCGCGTTGCCCCTCGCCATCCAGGTCGTGATCCGAGCGCTCTGCAACGACCTGGTGCGGGCGGACCTCGATCCGCTGACGAATCTGTGCAACCGGCGAGCGTTCCAGCTCGAGACACTGGGCCTGGTGATGGCCCGACCCGAGCCACGCATGTTCCTCCTGGTGGCGGTGATCGACCTCGACGACTTCAAGGCGATCAACGATCACTACGGCCACGTCGCCGGAGACCGCGTGCTGGTGGAGGTGGCAGACGCGCTGCGGGCCAGCACGCGCGACACCGCGGTCATCGCGCGCAGTGGCGGGGAGGAGTTCATCGTCGCCGACACGTCCTATGTCGGCGACGCCGCCCCGCTGGCCCAGCGGATCTGCGAAGCCATCGCCGACCTGCCCGCCCCCGTCACTGCGAGCGTCGGCACGGCCTGCGCCGAGCTGGACGGTGTCCCACCCCGTCAACACAAGCCGCTGATCGCCTACCTCGTGGGGGCCGCCGATAAGGCCATGTACCGCGCCAAACGCAGTGGCGGCAACCGCTTTCACCATTACGGCCGAATCGCGTGACCGGCGGGTCAGCGCCCGCTGGCCGCGCAGGCGCAGTCGAACTCGCCCTCGAGACCGCGCGGCAGGTCGTCACCGCGGAAGATGCCGCTGGCCGCGGTCGTCGAGGACAGCGCATCCGCGGCGAGGATCATCGCCGCACCCGTCCACGTGGTGCGCTCCACGGGCCAGCGCTTGCCGTCGGAGAAGACCAGGCCCGTCCAGTAGGAGCCGTCGGCCTCGCGGAGGTGATGCATGGCGGCGAATTGCTCTCTGGCCCTTGTGGAGTCGCCGATGGCGTCCAGTGCCATCACCAGCTCGCACGTTTCCGCTCCGGTCACCCACGGCCGATGATCGACGCAGCGGATGCCAAGACCTGGCACGACGAACCGGTCCCACCGCTCGTCGATGCGCGCCTTGGCGGCCTCACCCCGCATGGCGCCACCGAGCACGGGGTAGTACCACTCCATCGCGTGGTCGTCCTTGAGGTTGAACGACTCGGGATGCTCGGCGATCGCGTGGCCGAGGCTGCCGACGGCCACCTCCCACTCCGGCTGCGATTCGCCCATGTAGTTCGCCAGCGCCAGTGCGCACCGGATGCTGTGGTAGATGCTGGCGCAACCGGTCAGCAACGCTTCCGGGAGGATCTCCGACTCGCTTCTGGCCCAAGCGATCTCGCCGCCATCCAACTGTAGGGTCAGGACGAAGTCGATGGCCCTGCTGACGACCGGCCACATGGTCTCGGCGAAGCGGCGGTCACCGGTGACGAGCACGTGGTGCCACACGCCGGTGGCAACGTAGGCGCAGAAGTTGCTGTCGCTGTTGCCGTCTTCGAGCACGCCGTTGCGCATCTGGATCGGCATGGACCCATCGGCGCGCTGCACGTAGCGGCACCAGTCGAAAGCGGCCCGCGCGGGCTCCCACAGTCCGGCGACCGTCAGCGCCATGGCGTTCTCGACATGGTCCCAGGGGTCGGTGTGGCCGCCGGGAAACCACGGCAGGGCGCCCGACGACTCCTGCGTGGCGGCGATGGACACCGCCGTCTGGCGGCATTCCTCCGGCGTCAGAACGCCTGGTACCCCAGGGATCTCGTGACGCCGCATCGGTCAGACCACCGGCTTCTCGAAATAGAGCGCGACGCTCTTGCCGATCAGCGGGTTGAGCAGCGACTCCGCGTTGCGAGTCAGCCATGGCTGCGACATCATGTCCCAGACCAACATCTTGTGATAGGCCGCGACCGCCGGATGGTCCGGCTTGTCAACGCCGACAGCGCATTTCAGCCACCAGAACGGTGCGTGCAGCGCGTGCGCGTGGTGCCGGTGGTCGAACCGCATCCCCCGGCTGGCGACCTTGTCCAGCAGCTCGTCGGCGCGGTAGATGCGGATGTGGCCACCCTCGTTGGCGTGGTACTCGTCCGAGAGGATCCAGCACACCTTCTCCGGCAGCCAACGGGGCACCGTGACCGCCAGTCGTCCACCGGGTTTCAGCACGCGGATCAACTCGTCGATCGCGCGCTCGTCCTGCGGCACGTGCTCGAGGATCTCCGAGGCGATCACGAAGTCGAAGGTGCCGTCGTCGTACGGCAGGTCGAGCGCATCACCCTTGACGGCCTCGGCCTTCGCCGAAGCCGGCGCCTCGCCCTGGTTCTGCATCGCCTGGAGAATGGCGTCGACGTTGTTGAGCTCGGCGACGTCCTGGTCGAAGGCGACGACGTCGGCACCGCGCCGGAAGGCCTCGAACGAGTGCCTGCCCGCTCCACACCCCACGTCGATGAGGCTGCTGCCCACACCGACACCAAGCCTGTCGAAGTCGACGGTCAGCATGTGTTCACTCGTTTCATCGCGCGTTCGTAGACCGAAACCGTCTGTGCGGCCACGGATTCCCAACTGAAGACGTCGACGGCCCGCTTGCGGCCGTTGGCGCCGAGCCTGCGGAGCTCCAGCGGGGAGTCGAGAAGTTCGCCGAGCACCCTGGTCAGGTCGTCGACGTCGCCGGGACGAACCAGGCGGGCACACACGTCGTCGTCACCGACCACCTCGGGCAGCGCGCCCGCGCGGCTCGCGACGATCGGCGTGCCACTTGCCATGGCCTCGACCGCGGGCAGCGAAAAGCCTTCGTACAGTGAGGGAATGCAGGCCACCTCGGCCGAGGCAAGCAGGTCGGCGAGTTCGCCGTCGGTCAGCCCGCTCGAGCTGTGCACGATGTCGGAGATACCGAGTTCGGCGATCAGCTTCTCGGTGGGCCCGTTGGGTTCCAGCTTCGAGACCAGCTGGACGTCCAGGTCGCGCTCGATGCGCAACCGGGCCACCGCGTGCAGCAGGTGGCTGACACCCTTGAGGGGGACGTCCGCGCTGGCGATCGCGATGATCCTGTTGCGCACCCGGTGCTCGCTGGGCCGGAACAGCTCGGTGTTCACGCCGAGCGGCACGACGTGCAGCTGATCGGGTGCGACGTCGAAGTCCTCGGCGATGTCGGCCGCCGACGAGGAGGACACGGTCAGCAGCTCCGGAATCCTGCGCGCCACCTGCTTCTGCATCTCGGCGAAGCCATACCACCTGCGCACCAACGGCTTTCGCCACCACTTCGCCGCGGCGACGTCGAGCACGCGGTCACGGGTGATCGGATGGTGCACCGTGGCCACCACCGGCAGGCCGAGGTCGGCGACCGCCAGCAGACCGTCGCCCAGGCTCTGGTTGTCATGGACGACGTCGAACTCGTCACGACGCTCGGCCAGGATCCGCGCCACGCGCAGGCAGAAGGTCTTCGGCTCAGGGAAGGCGGCCGTCCAGGTGGACAGCAGTTCCAGCAGGTCGATGCGGTCGTGGATCTCGCTGGGACGCGGGATCCGGAACGGATCCGGTTCGCGGTAGAGATCCAGGCTCGGCACCTTGGTGAGCCGCACCCGGGGGTCGAGACCTTCGGGGTAGGGCTGGCCGGAGAAGATCTCGACGTCGTGGCCGAGTTCTACGAGACCGCGACTCAAGTGGCGGACGTAGACGCCCTGCCCACCACAATGCGTCTTGCTTCGGTATGACAGCAGGGCAATTCGCATGGCTATTTCACCGCGGCCAGAGTCGGGATGTGCGCTCTGGACATGTGTCCAGACTATAGTTTGACGAGCTAGCCGCCGCAACGCGGCCCACTACCGTGACTACCACAGACGCGTCGGGGGCGGGTGCCCTAGCTGGGCGGGAAACCGCCGGTGGCCACCGGACCCCACCGCACCGGCTTGACCCTGATCAGGCATTTTCCCTGATCAACCATCGCCTGCCGGTACTCGTCCCAGTCGGAGTGCTCCCCGGCGATCGCGCGGAAGTAGTCGACGAGCGGCTCGACCGCGTCCGGCAGATCGATGACCTCGGCGTCACCGTCCACCTGCACGTACGCGCCGTTGAACTCGTCGGACAGCACGGTCACGCTGGCGCGGGGGTCACGGCGGATGTTCACGGACTTGGCCCGCTTCGGGTAGCTCGCGATGACGATCCGGCCCGCGTCGTCGACCCCGCCGGTGACCGGCGAACTCTGCAGCGAGCCGTCGGACCGAAAGGTCGTCAGCACCATCTGATGCCTGGGGCGGACGAAGTCGAGCAGCGTGGTCAGGTCGACGGTGTCGGCGGTAGCGAACTTGCGGGCCATGTCTCAACCCTAACGATTGGACCTGTCCGGCGGCGCCCATCACTTGCGCTTCAGCGTCCACGACGGGATCCAGTGCGTGACGGACTTGCGGTTGGGACCGTAGGCGATGTCATAGGTGACCAGGCCCCACCAGAACCCCTGCTCACACAGCCCCCAGCAGCTGAGCCGTCCCTCGACGATCGCGTGCATCTGCAGGCCGGCCGGGTGGTAGCCGCCGGCGCGGTGGGGCTCCCGCGGGAACACCGCCGCGAGGTCGATCAGGACGGTGACCGGAGGATCGACCCGGCGGAAGGCCTGCGGCACCGGCTGGCCGTGATACCCGATCGATTGGAGCTCTCCCACCGTTCGATCATATGTTCGATTCCCGCCCCCGCAGCCGGTACCGCGGAAGCACGAACGCGAACGCCCGGGGGAAGCCGAGCGGGCTCAGCCCGGCCGTCCGCACGGCCTCCTTCGACACCGGCAACACCCCGCCAGAGGACGGCTCGTAGCAGCGCAGCGTCTCGACCCCGCCTTCGACCCCGCCTTCGATGATGAGCACCCAGTGCCGCGGGATCACGTTCCCGATCAGCATCGCGACCGGCCAGCGCGCCCGCACCGCGCGGTCGACGTCGGCCAGTGCGTCGCCGGGCCGCCACACCCGCCAGCCGTACCCGACGCCGTACCTGCCGCTGTGGCCGCTGACCGTCTTGGCCATCCCCCACGGCGTGGTGCCGAGCGAGCGGGGCCAGATCCGGTTCGCGGCCGCGTGAACCCTGGCCTGTTCGCGGTCGAACCAGGCCGCGTTCGCGACGTCGGCGCCGTAGTCCGGGTCGAGCAGCGCACCCGCCACCACCGCGACGGCGGGCCCACACGACACCCCGTCCCGCTGCTGCAGACGCAGACCGGCGAGCTTCACCCGTCCGAGGCTAGGCCGATCGGGACCGGGCGGGCGTGCGATCCGCCTAGGCTCGCGACCATGCGACTCTCGACCCGAAACCAGCTCACCGGCACCATCACCGACGTGCAGCTCGGCGCGGTGATGGCCACCGTGCGCGTCAAGCTCGACGGCGGCGAGCAGATCGTCACCGCGTCCATCACCAAGGACGCCGCCGAGGAGCTCGGCCTGAAGGAAGGCATCCCGGCCACCGTGTTCGTCAAGTCGACCGAGGTTGCCATCGGCGTCGAGTAGGCGCGTCGAGTAGGCCACCGCCCGAGTGGGTATCAGTGAACACATGTCTACTGAAACCTCGGTCCCGTGAGCTTCGACCTCACCCCCACCATCGCCCAGCACGACCTGGCCCGACGGACCCACGAGTTCGCCGAGGACGTCGTGCGACCGGTCGCCAGGGAGTACGACCAGCGTCAGGAGTTCCCCTGGCCCGTGCTCGAGGAGGCCGCCACTCGGGGCTTCTACAGCCCGCTGTTCTACCGGGACCTCATCGGCGATCCGACGGGGCTCTCGCTTCCGATGTTCATGGAGGAGCTCTTCTGGGGCTGCGCAGGCATCGGCCTCGCCACCGTGATGCCCGCCCTCGCCCTTTCGGCGATCGGCCAGGCGGCGACCCCGGAACAGATGCTCGACTGGGCGCCGGAGTGCTTCGGCACGCCAGGTGACCTCAAGCTCGCCGCGCTGGCAATCTCCGAACCGGAGGGCGGCAGCGACGTCCGCAACCTGCGGACCGTCGCCCGTCGCGACGGGGACGACTGGATCATCGACGGCCACAAGATGTGGATCGGCAACGGAGGCATCGCCAACGTCCACGTCGTGAACGCCGTCGTCGACCAGGAGCTCGGGCACCGCGGGCAGGCGCTGTTCATCGTGCCCGGTGGGACCCCGGGGCTGCAGCTGGTGCGCAAGCTGGACAAGCTGGGCTGCCGCGCGTCCCATACCGCCGAGCTCAAGTTCGATGGCGTGCGGATCCCCGGCGCCAATCTCCTCGGTGGCCAGGACAAGCTGGATCACAAGCTGGCCAAGGCGCGTGAAGTCGTCGAAGGCGCCAAGCACTCGGGGTCGGCGACGCTGGGCACCTTCGAGCAGACCAGGCCGATGGTCGCGGCGCAGGCGCTCGGAATCGCAAGGGCTGCACTGGAATACGTCACCGAATACGCCAACCGCCGGGAGGCGTTCGGCGGCCCGATAATCGACAACCAGGGCATCGCGTTCCCGCTCGCCGACCTGGCCACCAAGATCGACGCGGCCCGGCTGCTCACGTGGCGCGCGTCCTGGATGGCCGCCACCGGCGTGCCCTTCGAACGCGGCGAGGGGTCGATGTCGAAGCTGATGGCCAGCGAGACCGCCGTCGAGACCACCGAGCGGGCGATTCAGACGATGGGCGGCTGGGGCTACATCACCGACCATCCGGTGGAGAAGTGGTACCGAGATGCCAAGCTGTACACCATCTTCGAGGGCACCAGCGAGATCCAACGCATCGTCATCTCCCACGCGCTCGGCGCGGCGGACGGCGCTCCGCCGATGCACGTCGACCTCGAGCCGACCGGCGGTCCGTTCAACGCGATGTTCGGCAGGGGCACCCAGGCGCGGACCCAGCTCGCCGACTCCGCCATGTCGATGCGCGACAAAGTCCCGCGACCCGTCATGCAGCTCGCGATGAAGGTGCTCCGGCCGCCGAGGAAGTGATCCCTGCGGCACGCAGCCAGCCGTTAGCGCCGGTAAATACCCGGTACCCCTGGTTTCAACTTGGGATTGTCTGGCAACATCACCGATGGGTAGGGACGGTTGCTCGAATCGTGGCGAAACGGGGATGACACGCAAATGACACAGCGGTCTTTGCAATACGTGGCACAGGGCACCGAAGGTGGCGGTGCAGCGCTCGACCAGGTGATCGGCATGTCCGCGGTCGGCCTCGTCATCGGCCTGGTGCTGTTGTGGATCGGCTACCAGCACCGGATGCGCAAGATCACGTGGTTGCACGACCTCGGTGAGTGGGCGGGCCGCAAGTTCCACCGGCCTGCCTGGGTCGCGCTGCCGATCGCACTGTTCATCACCACGATCATCACCGCCCTCTTCGGCTTCATCTGGGACGTCAGCCTGCACATCGGCAAGGGGCGTGATCCGGGTCCGCTGGCGAACCCCGCCCACTACTTCATCCTGTTCGGGCTCTTCATCCTCTTCATCGCGGGCTGCCTCGCCTGCGTACTGCCGTACGAGAAGCCGGGTCCCGCCGCCATCCGCATCACCAAGCACTGGTACGCGCCCGTCGGCGGCGTGCTGATGGCGGGCTGCGGCCTCTACGCGTTGATCGGCTTCCCGCTCGACGACATCTGGCACCGGATCTTCGGCCAGGACGTCACGCTGTGGGGACCGACCCACCTCATGATGATCGGCGGCGCGGGCTTCTCCACGCTCACGGCCCTCTTCCTGGAACACGAGGGCCGGCGCGCGGTGGGCGAGGACGCCCCCAAGGACGGACCGGGCATCAAGTTCATCCAATACCTCGCCTTCGGCGGCCTGATCATCGGAATGTCGGTCTTCCAGATCGAGTTCGACTTCGGCGTCATGCAGTTCCGGCAGGTGTTCGAGCCGATGCTCATCGCCGCGGCGGCAGCGCTCGGACTGGTGGCCGCCCGCATCATGCTGGGCCGGGGAGCAGCCATCATCGCGGCCCTGCTGGCGCTCGGCCTGCGAGCACTGGTCGCCGTCATCGTCGGACCCGTACTCGGCGCGCCGATCAACTGGTTCGCGCTGTACCTCGGACCCGCACTGGTCATCGAGCTCCTCGGCCTGACGCCGCTGATCAAGCGGCCGATCCTGTTCGGCATGGTCGGTGGCCTCGGCATCGCCACGGCCGGGCTGTGGCTCGAATCCCTGTGGATCGACGCGGTCTACGACTACGCGTGGCCCACCAGCATCTGGCCGGAAGCCCTGGCAATGGCCATCCCGGTGGCCGTGCTGGTCGGCGCGTGCGGCGCGATGATCGGCATGGTGCTGACCAACCAGCAGCTGCCCCGCCGTGCCGTCAGCATCGGCCTGGTGGTGCTGACCGTCGTCGCCATCGGCGGCGCCACGGCCAACGGGTTGCGCTACGAGGTGCCACAGAACGCCACGGCGACGTTCGCGCTGACCGAGGCACCCAGCATCGGTGACCAGCGGATGGCCACGGCCGACATCCGGATCAATCCCCCGAACCTGGTCGGCGATGACCCCAACTGGGTGTCGATCCTCGGCTGGCAGGGCGGCCTGGCGAACCAGCGCGGCATCTTCATCGACCACCTCGAGAAGGTCGGCGACGGCCACTACCGCTCGACGGCACCGATGCCGGTGTCCGGTCAGTGGAAGACCCTGCTGCGCATCCACGACGGCCGCACGTTGACGGCGGTGCCGATCTACCTGCACGGCGACCCGGGGATCGGCGCGGCGGAGGTCCCCGCGCAGGCGTCGATGACCCGACCGTTCGGCCCCGAGATCACGATCCTGCAGCGCGAGCGCAACCCGGACATCCCGCAGTCGCTGTGGCTGATCGGCTGCCTGGTGGTGCTGTTCTGCACGCTGACCCTCATCGCCGGCCTGTCCTGGGGTGCGGGACGGTTGAACAAGGCCGAGCCCACCAAGGCCAAGTCCGAGTTCGAGCCGTCAGCGCAGGCATGACGGGTTCGCCCCACGTCGAGGTCCTTGCCGATCACTCGGTGCTGCTGGCCATCCCCGCGTTCGCGCCGGCGATCATCGTGGTGGGGGTGGTCGTCTACGTGGCGATGAAGGACCGCCGCAATGCCGACGACGAGGACGACGGCGATGAGGCTCACAGTAAGGATCCAGCCGGCGCCGACGAAGATGGTTCACCGTGATCACGCTGACGACATCGAAGACCATCGTTGCCCTGACCGCCGCAGGACTGCTCGTCGCCGGCTGCGGCGGGTCGAACGGATCGGGTGACAAGGCCAGTGGCTCCTCGGCCGTTCCGGCCATGACGGGCGCCCCGCAGATGACGGATCAGCAGGCACCGCCGGAACGGTTGATCGTCGACGTCACCATCAAGGGTGGCCAGGTGACCCCGACCAACGAGCAATTGCAGGCCAAGGTGGGAGACCCCATCGTGGTACACATCGACAGCGATGCAGCCGATCAGCTTCACGTCCACTCCAACCCCGAGCACACCTTCAACGTCGAGCCGAAGTCCGGTCAGTCCTTCCAGTTCACCGTCGCCGTGCCCGGCAAGGTCGACGTGGAGCTGCACCAGCTGAACCGGACGATCGCCTCCATCACCGTGCAGTGATCGCGGAGCAGTCGACCACGGTTCTCGCCCACGGTCTTGGCGGCTCCAACGATCTGCCGATCCCCTACACGTATGCGTTGATCGGCGGGGCCTGGGCGCTGACGTTCACGTTCGCCGTCGTCGTCCTCGCGTGGAAGAAGCCGCGGTTCGATCCCGCGAAACCCGGTCGCCCGCTACCGAATTGGGTGATGACGGTGACCGACGCCCCCGTGACGCGGTGGACCGCAGCAGGTGCCGGGCTGCTGTTGGCCGGCTGGGTGACGGTCGCGGCGGTGTTCGGTCCGCAGGACGACGACAACGCGCTGCCTGGTGTGTTCTACGTGCTGCTGTGGGTGGGGTTGGTGGCCGCGTCGCTGTTGTTCGGTCCCGTCTGGCGGGTGGTGTCGCCGGTCCGCACGGTGTACCGGCTCCTGCCGCTGTCCCGTCGACCTCCACCGTCGGAGTATCCGGAGAGGTTGGGGTACTGGCCGGCGGCCGTTGGATTGTTCGCCTTCGTCTGGCTGGAGCTCGCCAGCCCCGACCCGGGATCGCTTGCCGCCGTGAAGATCTGGTTGCTTATCTACGTCACGGTGACCTTCGCGGGCGCCGTGGCGTTCGGGACCCGCTGGATGGCCAGGGCCGACCCGTTCCAGGTGTACGGCGTGGTGGCGTCGCGGCTGTCACCCTTGCGGCGCAACGCCGACGGCCGCATCGCGATCGGCAACCCCTTCGACCACCTGCCGTCGATGCCCGTCCGCGCAGGCACGCTTGCGGTGCTGGCGGTCCTGCTGGGTTCGACCGCGTTCGACAGCTTTTCGGCGATGCCGCAGTGGCGCAATCTCGTCGACGACCTGTCGGGCAGCTCGATGGCGGTCGCGGTGTTGGTGCGCAGCGCCGGCCTGCTGGTGTTCGCGAGCGTGGTGGCGACGACGTTCTGGCTGGCGGCCCGGGCGACCGGCGGCGTCGACGCTCGACGCCGCCGCGAACTGCCAGGGCTGATGGCGCACTCGCTGATCCCGATCGTGATCGGCTATGTGTTCGCGCACTACCTGTCGTATCTGGTGGAGCGCGGGCAGCAGGCGGTGATCCGGCTGACAGAGCCGGTCGGTGTGGGTTGGGACGTCAATTACATTCTGTCCCTGCATCCTTCGGTGCTGGCGACGATCAAGGTGTGCTGCGTGGTCGGCGGG
>JAOPUT010000153.1 GCA_025963385.1 Mycobacterium sp. | reverse complement strand
GTAGAGCTTCTCCTCGTAGTAAACGTGCGACAGGGCATCCCACTGGGTGGCGCACTGCAGCGGCATGACAACCAGGTCGTCGTTGAAGCGGAAGAGCTCGTCCTTGAAGTACGTGCCCAGTTCCTTTGCGGCGGGATTGGCCGCCCAGTCCGCGGCGAAGCGGGGCAGCGAGTGCGCATCACCGCCGTCCACCGTCATCACGTGAATGGGGTTGTGCCGAAACTTGAATGAGCCCTGCGGGCCCGAGGATCCGAAGTCGACGCCGAGCGGGAACACCTTGCCGTGCTTGACCAGACTGGCCGCTTCGGCGACCTTGTCCGCGGTGATGAAGTTCAGGGTTCCGAGTTCGTCGGCATCTCCCCAGCGACCCCAGTTGGACACCTCGCCGGCGACCCGGCGGAAGTCGGTCAGGCCGGCCACTAGGCGTGGCCTTCCTCGAGTTCGCGGGCCACCGCGGCGCCGATGTTGCCGCCATCGACCCACAGCACTTGGCCCGAAATGTAGCTGGCTGCTTTGCTGTTCAGGAAAACCAACGCCGCGGCCTGTTCTCCGGGATCAGACACCCGGCCCAACGGTTTGGGGATGTCGTCGAGATAATTCTGGCCGTACGCGTCGCGCAGTTGATCCAGAATCGGGGTTTCGGTGACGCCCGGCCCGGTGCAGTTGATCCGAATACCTCGTCGGCCGAGCACGGAGGTCCTGCTCATGGTGTAAAGGATGATCGCTTCCTTGGATAACCGGTAGCCCCCATCGGCAAGTGCGTCGGGGTTGCGACGGCACCAACCGATGCCGTCGGACATCGACGCGGTGTGCAGCAGACCGCCGGTGATCCGCTGATGCTCCCGATATCCGTTGGCCGCCAACGAGGAGACGCTCACGATGGAAGAGCCGGCGGGCATCTTCTGCACCAGCGACTCGGTGAGATGCCGCAAGCCGAGGAAGTTGATCGTGACGACGAGCAGCGGGTCGCCGATCCCGGAGGAGACACCGGCCACGTTGAACAGCACGTCGACCTGATCACCGACCGACGCCACACCGCGATCGATCGACTCAGGGTCGCTGAGGTCGACGCAGTGGAACTCGGCGATCTCACCGCTCGGCGGTTGCCTGTCCAGTCCCACGACGTGGGCGCCCAGCTCGGTGAGCTGCCGGGCGACCTGCGCCCCGATGCCTGACGCGCAGCCGGTGACCACCGCGCGCCGTCCGTCGTAGCGCCACAACTCGTCGATGAGCCGCAACGATTACTACTTCGACTCGTCTTTGAGCCGCTGAGCGGCCTGCACACGACCCTCGTTGATTTCAGCCATCGCCTCGGGAATTTCACTCGCGGTGAACTTTCCACCACGGCCGGTGGGTAGGCCGCCGAAGGAGTAGCTCTCGTCGAATTTCGGGGCGCTGGCCTCGGAACGACGCGCCTCGACCTTTTCGATGACCGGTTTCAGACGCTTGGTCTTCTCAGCGACCGCCTTCTGGTCGCGCTCGATGAACTCCGGCAGCACCTCTTTGCCCATCAGCTCAATGGATTCCATGGTGCCCTCGTGGCTGCGCGGGTTTAGCAGCAAGATGATTTCGTCGACGCCGCTGTCCTCGTACCCACGGAGGAACTCACGAACGGTGGCCGGCGAGCCGATCGCCCCACGGCCCGGCCCGTAGGCCAGCGTCGGATCCTTCTCGCACTCCTCGAGATAACGCTGCCAGACTCCGGTGCGACCGGGCGTGTGCACACCGGTCATGTAGTAGTGCATGATCCCGAACGAGAAGAATCCGCCGCCCATGCCGAGGCGCTGCACGGCCTGCTCGTCCGTCTTTGCCACCATCATCGACAGGTCGCCGCCGATGGCGAGGATGTTCGGGTTGATCGCGGGAGTGACTGGCACACCGCTCTCTTCGAGCTCCTTGTAGTAGCCGTTCACCCGCTCGGTCAGTGGGCCCGGGCCAGTGTAGGCGAAACTCAGTGCCCCGAGGCACTTTTGGGCGGCCATCTGCACCGACGCCGGCCGGGTACAGGCGACCCACACCGGCGGGTGTGGCTTCTGCAACGGCTTGGGGACGACGTTGCGGGCCGGCATCTCGATGTGCTCGCCCTTGAACCCGGTGAAGGGCTCTTCGGTCATGCAGCGGATCGACACCTCGAGCGCCTCTTCCCACTGGGCGCGCTTGTCGGCGGGGTCGATGTTGAAGCCACCGAGTTCGCCGATCGAAGATGATTCGCCGGTGCCGAATTCGACCCGGCCATCAGAGATCAGGTCTAAGGTCGCGATCCGTTCGGCCACCCGGGCCGGATGATTGACCGCCGGCGGAAGGTGCATGATGCCGAATCCGAGCCGGATGTCCTTGGTCCGCTGGCTCGCTCCGGCCAGGAACATCTCCGGCGCGGTCGAGTGACAGTACTCCTCGAGGAAGTGGTGCTCGGTCAGCCAGACGGTCGAGAAGCCCGCCTTGTCGGCTGCCTCCACCTCGTCGAGCCCGTCGGCGAACATCTGACGCTCGTCATCCTGCACCCAGGGCCGCGGCAGGGCGAACTCGTAGAACAGTGAGATCTTCATGTTTACCTCCGATAGGTGTCGAGCGTCGAATCGCGGGTGTCGTGGTGGTCTTTCGTCGAGCCGATGTGCCTAGCGGCCACGTAGCCGAACGTCATGGCCGGCCCTATGGTCGCGCCAGCGCCCGCGTAGCTGCGGCCCATCACCGCCGCGGTGGCGTTGCCCGTCGCATACAGCCCTTCGATCACCGTGTCGTCCTCACGGAGGACGCGGGCGAACTCGTCGGTCCGCAGACCGCCGGACGTCCCGAGGTCGCCGAGGATGATCTGGAAGGCGTAGTAAGGGCCCTCCCCGAGCGGGTGCAGGTTGGGATTGGGCAGGGTCGGGTCGCCGTAGTAGTTGTCGTACGCGCTGTCACCGCGGTTGAAGTCGTCGTCGTGGCCCTTGCGCGCCAGCTCGTTGAACCGCTCCGCAGTCCGGCGCAGGTTGTCGGCCGGGACGCCGATCTGAGCGGCCAGTTCGTCGAAGGTGTTGGCCTCCTTGACCACACCGGAGTCGAGCCACGCCTTGGGAACCTTCCTTCCGGTGGGCACCGGCGCGAACGGGATCTTGGGGATGGGCAGGTGACCGCCGACGACGTACCGGTGAAAGGAGCGGATGTCGGTGACGAGCCAGCACGGGATGTGGTCGACACCGGTGCGTTGCCCGTCGATCATGGCGTGGGCGAAGTCCATGTAGGGCGCAGCCTCGTTGATGAACCGCTTGCCATCGCCGTTGACGACGAACTGCGACGGCATCATCCGCTCGTTGAGCATGAACTGCAGCCTGCCGTCGGGCCAGCACATGGCGGGAAACCACCACGCCTCGTCGAGCAGGTCGGTCGACGCCCCCACCTTCTGGCCGGCCCGGATGCCGTCTCCCATCGCCGCGGGATTGCCGAAGCTCCAGTCCTTCTGGAGTTCCGGCAGGTGTTCGCGTCGCCACGCCATGTCGTGGTCGAAGCCGCCGGAGGCGAGGATGACGCCACGCCGGACCCCGATGCGCTGCGCTCTGCCGTCGCGTTCGACGACGGCGCCGACGACCCTCCCGTCGACGTCGGTGATCAACTCGGTCATGGGTGCGTCCAGCCACAGGGGAACGCCGTGTTCCCTAAGCGCCAGACGCATTCGCGCGGCGAGCGACTGTCCGATCGCGGCCATCCGGTCGCCGAACACCCTCGCCCTGAACATTCTCCAGACGAGTTTCAGCAGGACCGCCTTGCCCCGCCAGTTCTGCCGTACCTGGTAGAAGAGGCGGAGATCCTTGGGCGCGAACCAGATCCCCTTGGGTGCCAACGCAAGTGGCGTGAGGAGGTTCCGCTCTTCGTCGCCGAGCTTGCGCAGGTCGATCGCCGGCACGTTGATGGTGCTGCCGCGTTCGGAGCCGCCTGGAAGCTCTGGGTAGTAGTCGGCGTACCCCGGCTTCCAGACGAACTCGAACCAGGGACTGGACTTCTCCAGGAACTCCATCATCTCCGGACCCGAGTCGACGTACTGCCGCAGGCGCGCGTCGCTGACGAGACCGTCGGTGATCTGTCTCAGGTAGCCGAAGACGTCGTCCGGTGACGGCACGTAACCGGCCCGCCGCTGCGACGGTGCGCCCGGTATCCAGATGCCGCCGCCCGACAGTGCGGTGGATCCGCCGAACTGGGGCGACTTCTCGACGATCAGGGTGTCGAGGCCGTCGGCGTTGGCCTTCAGCGCGGCGGTCATGCCACCGCCGCCGGAACCGACGACGAGAACGTCGACCTCGCGGTCGAAGGAGGGGGCGGTCACGACGTCACCGCCGTTCGCACGGCGAAGCCCGCGATCAGTTCGGGGGCCGCACGGTAAAAGCGTTGCTCGATGTCATACCTTCCCTGGGTGGCCAGGGCCGCGAAAGCCGCTATCCACGTGCGGACTTCGTGAGCCGAGTTGCCCGCCTCGGTGGCGATCCACGCGTTCGACCAGGCGTCGACCTCGGCCACCCGGTTGGCGTCCAGCAGGTCCAGCAGTGCCTGGTCCCACTCGGGATTGAGCGGTCGCAGCGGGCTCTCGCCGTGGGCGAAGTCGTGCGCGGCCGCCATCACCGCGGTCTGGCGGGCCGCACGCTGTTCGGTGGTCATCGGCTCACCGTGCACGATGCGTCCGAGCGCCGCAGGTGGTGCCGTCGCCAACGTCGGCACCGGCGGATCGTGCGACAGCCCGCCGGAACCCACCACCAGCACCCGCTTTCCAAGTGTCGCGAGGAAGTGGCCGACGGCGGTGCCGAGCGCTCTGGTCCGCTTGAGCGGTCCGAGCGGGGTGGCGACCGAGTTGATGAACACCGGAAGTACCGGCATGGTCGTGATGTCACCGAAGAGCGCCTGAAGGGGTTGGACGGTACCATGGTCGACGTCCATGCTGGCCGAGATCGCCACATCGATGCCGTTGTCCCACAACGACTCCGCGCAGGCGGTCGCGATCTCGGCGGGGACGTTCAGAGGACCCGCGTACGTGCCGTAGTCACCGACTCCCGTCGCGGCGGTTCCGATGCAGAACGGCGGCATGAGGCGGTAGAAGAAGCCGTTGTAGTGGTCGGGCGAGAAGATCACGACGAGTTCGGGGTCGAAGGCGCGCACGAAGTCACGTGCCTCCGACACCGCCGCATCGATGTCGTCAAGGAGTTCGGGTGCCGGTCCCGGCAGATTCAGCAGCGGGCTGTGCGACATGCAGCACAGGGCCAGCGGTTTCACGGTATTCACGAGATCCATCACCTCCCTCGGTCAGACAGAGGACGTCGAACAGTGAGGTGCTCAACTCGGGTGCGAGCTGGGCGATGCACGCTCCCGCGATGCACCGGTCGGGCCGCAGGAACAGGACCGACTCGGCATGCGCGTCGAAGAACGACTTCAGCGCGCCGGTGCGATCGCCGACGATCGTGACCTCCGAGTCGTCGTGGCCGGTCCAGTGAAGTTGGGTCAGGGGCCTGGCGGCGATGAACGTCGCACCCAATGCCTTCCAGCGCGCGATGGCCGCGTCGCCCAGCAGGCTCCGTGGATTGTTGTTCCACGCCAAGACGGCGAATCCGGGACCGATGACGTCGTCGAGGAGGACGTTGTGGTTCTCACGCGTGTCCACGCGCGGCTGGATGAACAGTGTCCCGGTGGGCGAGGTGGCCGACCGGGGTTCGAGGTGGGCGATCGCACCCTGGTCGTAGCGCGGCATGGGCTTGAAGCGCATCTCGAGGATGTACCGCTTGAGTGTCGGCACCACCGAGGCGGCCCGAATCACCCTGTCGCGCATTGCGGCAACCCTTGCATTCGTCGGTGAGATCACCCGTCCCACCATGGTCGACAGGTCGATCATCGCCCTCGCGTGCTTGCGGCGCTCCGCGTCGTACGTATCGAGGAGCCGGTCGTCGGCCTCGCCCTTGACCACCGCAGCGAGCTTCCAGCCGAGGTTGGCCGAGTCGCGGATCCCGCTGTTGTAGCCCTGCCCCTGCCACACCGGCATGAGGTGCGCGGCGTCGCCGGCAAGCAGCATCCGGCCCTTGCGGAATGCGCCCGCGATCCGCGAGTGATGCGTGTACACGCGGTGGCGGATCACGTCGACGCGTTCGGGATGCGGGACGAACGGTGCGAGCATGCGCGCAATGAACTCGGGTTGCTCGACCTGCTCGTCGCTCTCGTCGGCATGAATCATGAACTCGAAGCGGCGGATTCCGTGCGCGATCGAGATGGAGGCATAGGGCCGCACGGGGTCGGCGCCGACCTCGCTGTTGGGATGGCCGAGCGGATCGGTCGCCAGATCGATCACCAGCCATCGCGTGGCGGACGTGGTGCCCTCGAACGTCACGCCCATCAGACGGCGGGTGGCACTGCGCCCACCGTCGCAGCCGACGACGTAGCCGGCCGTGATCGGGATGGCCTCGTCGGCGATGGCGACCCGAACTCCCTCGTCGGTCTCCTCACACGACTCCATCGCATGGTTCCACGCGACCTCCACGCAGTCGAAGCGTTCCAGGCCGCGCAACAACTCGGCATCGACCATCGGCTGGACGAAGCCGTTGCGCTTCGGCCAACCGAACCGTGCGTCGGGAGGGGCCATTTCGGCGAGCAGTCGCCGCTTGCCGTCGTAGAACCGCAGGATCTGGTTGGGCACGGTGTGGGGCAGCACGTGTTCGACCACGCCGATCGACTGGAACGTCCGCAGGGCCTCGTCGTCAAGACCGACCCCGCGCGGATAGTCGATGAGTGAGTCCCGCTCGTCGACGACGAGTGTGTTCACCCCCTGCAGGCCGAGGACGTTGGCCAGGGTGAGCCCGACGGGGCCTGCGCCCACGATCAGGACGTCGACGTGCTCCTTGCCTGGGGGAATCATCAGTCCCGCCCGAGCAGGAAGTCGATGTGCAGGGCGTTGAACGTCTTTGCGTCCTCGTACTGGGGCCAGTGCCCGCAGTCGGGCATGACCTCGAACCTGGCACCGGGGATCATCGAGGCGATCCGGCTGCCCTCGCTCACGTCGGCGGTCGGGTCGTCACTGGTCCACAGCACCAGCGTGGGCGCCGTGATCGCGCCGTACTCCTTGGGGCCGAGCAGATTTCGCGCTCTGATCTCGGGATCCTGCAGGGCCATGATGTCGCTCATGGCGCCGACGAAGCCCGGTTGGCGGTAGATGCGCTGGCGGCTCGCGACGATGTCGTCGTAGTCCTTGGACTTGTCGGCCATCAGCCACTTGATCCTGGCCTGCACGGTCTCCCAGGACGGGTTCTCGGCGGCCGCCATCGACAACGTGATGATGCGCTTCATCACCTCCTGATCGGCTTGCGACCCGCCCGCGGTGTTGAGGACCAACCGGTCGATGCGATCGGGGTGGTCGGATGCGGCGCGTGCGGCGACCCAGCCGCCGAGCGACTCACCCGAGAGGTGGACGCGCTCGACGTCGATGGCGTCGAGGAAGCCCAACAGGTGGTCGACGTAGTGCGGGATTTCCAGCGGGTGCCCGGGCTTGTCGGTGTAGCCGTGCCCGAGCATGTCGATCGACCACGTCGAGAAGTGCTCGGCGTGCGCCTCGAGATTGCGGACGTAGGCCTCCGCGTGCCCACCGGATCCGTGCAGCAGGACCAATGTCCTGTTGCTCGTGTCGCCGGCGTGCAGATAGCGCGTGCGCACTCCTCCGACGTCGAGATAGCCCTGCGCGAACGGGACGCCCTGAAGATCACTCCAGACGCTCTCGTGCTCGCTCATCCGGCCCCTCTCGCCGTCTGCGATGTAAATCGCATTCTCTTTTAGAGAAATCAATGTGTGCTAATATCGCACAGTCATGTGCACTATACATAGAGCATCACTCTCGCAATGACGTCTGTCAAGGAGGGCGGCAGCCCCGCCGCACCCGCCGCCGACCGCGTCGCGGCCGGGTCGCAGACGCTGGCCAGAGGCCTTTCCGCACTACAGGCCGTCGCGAGTTCGCCGTCGGGAATGACCGCCCAGCAGGTCGCCGACCACGTCGGCGTGCACCGCACGATCGCCTACCGGCTCCTGTCCACGCTCACGCAGAACCGCTACCTGGTGAAGGGCGAGGACGGGCGCTACCGGCCCGCCGCCATGCTGGCCGTGCTCGGTGCGTCGTTCGACAACAATCTCCGCCAGCTCAGCGTGCCGACGCTGCGGACCCTCGCCGACGACCTCGGGGCGACGGTGTCGCTGCTCGTCGCGGAGGGCGACCAACAGGTGGCGATCGCGGTCATCGTCCCGACGCTGGTCTTCTACCAACTCTCGTTCCACGAAGGCAGCCGCTACCCGTTGGAGCGCGGGGCCGCAGGCCTGGCCCTGCTGGCGGCCATGCCGCCGCGCCCGGGTGAACG
The DNA here is from genome assembly GCA_025963385.1 of Mycobacterium sp. Classification (GTDB taxonomy): domain Bacteria; phylum Actinomycetota; class Actinomycetes; order Mycobacteriales; family Mycobacteriaceae; genus Mycobacterium. The sequence goes on along the minus strand of JAOPUT010000153.1, from coordinate 50,439 downwards.
CGATCTGGTGCCACTCACCCGCGAGCAGGGCTGGGTGATCACCCACGGCGAGATCGAGCCGGACACCTACGGACTCGCCGTACCGGTGAAGCGCAGGCCGCCGTCGCCCCCGACGTGCATCAATCTCATCTCGCATCGCGAGGACGCGCTGATCGGCGGGCGCGACGCGGTGATCGCGGCCGCCAAACAGCTTTCGCAGATTCTCGGTTAGCAGGAGGGGAGCTTCAGTGAGTACCGATTGGGACCTCGAGGTCGACGTGGTCGTACTGGGTACCGGGGGCGCGGGACTGACGGCAGCGCTCACGGCGGCGGTGGGCGGCGCCTCGGTGGCGGTCTACGAGAAGGCCGACACCGTCGGTGGCACGACGGCGGTGTCGGGGGGCATCGTCTGGATTCCGGCGCACCGCCGCTCCCCCGACGGCGAACTGACCGTCGAGGACGCCATGCGCTACCTCGAGGCTCAGTCACTCGGTGCGATGGACACCGAGCTGGTCGAGACGTTCGTCAGGACCGGTCCCGAGATGCTCGACTTCGTCGAGGAGCACAGCGAACTCGAGTTCGAGATCGCCTCGGGATTCCCGGACTACAAGCCCGAACTTCCCGGTGGCCGCGCCGCCGGCGGCAGATCCCTCAACGCCAAACCGTTCGACCTCGCCCGCCTTGGTGGCTGGAGTGACCGCATCACCTCCTTCCCCGTCGACTTCAGCAATGTGGGCATCGACGCCGAGACACGGGCCAGGATCCACGCGTCGGTCGACGAGGCCGACGGCGATTTCTGCGTTGCTGGCACCGCGTTGATCGCGGGCCTGCTCAAGGGCCTGCTCGACCTTGGCGTGGTGCCGACCACCGGCGCTCGCGCCCGTGAGCTGATCGCGGTCGACGGAGCGATCGGCGGCGTCCGAATCAGCCTCGACGGCATGGACGTTCGCGTCCGGGCCCGCCGCGGGGTCGTGCTCGGCACCGGTGGTTTCGAATGGGATCCGAAACTCGTCGAGGCCTACCTGCGCGGCCCGATGCACGGACCGGTGTCACCGCCGAACAACACCGGCGACGGTCTGCGCATGGCGATGGCCCACGGCGCCGACCTGGCCAACATGGGTGAGGCCTGGTGGGTGCCGATCGTGCAGATCCCCGGTGACACCATCGACGGACACCAGCGCAGCCGCAGCGTGCGCCTGGAACGCACCCGTCCACGCAGCATCATCGTCAACCGCGCGGGCAAGAGGTTCCTCAACGAGGCAGGCGAGTACAACTCGATGGCGGGGCCCTTCCATCATCTGGATCCGCGCTTGGGCTACCTCAACGATCCCGCGTGGATCGTCTTCGACTCGCTGCACCTCAAGAAGTACGGGTTCCTCGGCATCGAACCCGACGGCGTGGTGCCCGACTGGTACTGCAAGTCAGCCGATCTCGACGAGTTGGGACGCAAGACCGGCATCGACCCCGCCGGTCTGGCTCGCACGATCGACGCGTGGAACCGCAACGTGGAGACCGAGTCCGACCCCGACTTCGGCCGCGGCTCGAGCGCCTACGACGGTTACTGGGGTGACAACTCGGCTGCGACACCGGCACTTCAGACGCTCGGGCCGATCGACACCGCCCCGTACTTCGCCGTGCCGGTCACCGTCGGCGCGATGGGCACCAAGGGCGGTCCGCGGACCGACGCCGACGGCCGCGTGCTGCACGTCGACGGTCAGCCGATCCCTGGCCTCTACGCGGCGGGCAACGCGATGGCGGGCGTGACGGGGAAGGCGTATGGCGGAGCAGGCGGAACCATCGGTCCCGCAATGGTGTTCGGGTATCGCGCGGGACGGGCGGTCAGCTCGCGAGACTACGGTTCCTGACGGAATTCGCAGCGATCTCGTCATCAACCGTAGTCTCGCGGAGCAGCTTTCAGGGTTGGGTCTTCACCGCGGGCACCACCGGCGGCGCCTCACGCCAGTTCGGCAGCCCATCGGTCTCGTTGGCGACCGGGAACCCTCCACCGTGCACCCACGCCCAGTGGCTGTGGTTCAACTGGTGCATGGTGAAGCACGCGTTGAGCGAGTTGTAGAAGCCCTGGTTGTCCTGCGTCTGGTTGACCGACTCCTTGATCAGCAGCGCGGCCATGGTGGGCACCTTGGCGATACGGCGCGCGAACTCGAGCGTCCTGTCGGCCAGTTCGTCGGCGGGGAAGATCTTGGAGACCATGCCGAGCGCGTGAGCCTCCTCGACGGAGAGCGAGTCGCCGGTGAGCATCAGCTCCTTGGTCTTGCGGGCACCGAATTCCCAAGGGTGGGCGAAGTATTCGACGCCACACATGCCGAGGCGGGTGCCGACGACGTCGGCGAACGTGGTGTTGTCCGCGGCGACGATCAGGTCGCAGGCCCACATCAGCATGAGCGCCGCGGCATAGACGTCACCGTGCACCTGCGCGACGGTGATCTTGCGCAGGTTGCGCCACCGACGGGTGTTCTCGAAGAAGTAGTGCCACTCCTGCAGCAGGAGCTTCTCCGCGCCGTCCCGCGTCGCACCGTTCTCCCGGAACGTGGGGTGCTGATCGGAGCCGGGCATGTACTCCGACATCATGGCCTTCGACCCGAGGTCGTGGCCGGAGGAGAACATCGGTCCGTTGCCGCCGAGGATGACCACCCGGACGGCGTCGTCGGCCTCGGCCTTGAGGAAGGCCTCGTTCAACTCGACGAGCAGACCGCGCTGCTGGGCGTTGCGCTGATCCGGTCGGTTGAGCATGATGCGGGCGATGGTGCCCTCGTCGAGGGTTTCGTACGTGACGTAGCGGTAGTCGGCCATGCCTTGCGACTCTATTCTTTTGAGAATCGCGTTACCGCAGCGGGTCGGTACACGATTTCAGAGCGACAGGATGGTGGCCGACGCGGTGCCCGGTGCGCCGTAGACCTGGGCAAGTCCGACCCGGGGCTCCCCTGGCACCTGACGCTCGCCGGCCTCGCCGCGCAGCTGGCGGACAAGTTCGTGCATCTGACGCAGACCCGAGGCGCCGATGGGCTCGCCGTTGGCGATCAGCCCACCGTCGGTGTTGACCGGTAGCGATCCACCGATCTCGGTGGCGCCGTCGGCAACCAGCTTCTCCTGGTCGCCGTCGGCGCACAGCCCGGTCTCGGCCATGTGGATGACCTCGGCGCCGGCGTCGGTGTCCTGCAGCTGCGCGATGTCGACGTCCTCCGGCCCGATGCCCGCGGCCTCGTAGGCGGCCCGCGCCGCGTAGACCGTTGGCGAGAGGTCCTCGTCGAGCGGGGACGACGTCGCGTGTACCTCGTAGGCGCCGAAGCGACGGGTACGAATCTCGCTGGCCCGCACGAACACCGGCTTGTCGGTATAGCGGTGCGCGATGTCCCCGCGGCACATGATCACCGCGGCCGCCCCTTCGTCGGGCGCGCAGAACATGAACTGCCGCAACGGATGATTCAGCACCGGCGACGCCATGATGTCGTCGACGGAGATTTCCTTGCGGCGAAACGCATTCGGGTTGAGTACACCGTTGCGGAAGTTCTTGTTGGCGACCCTGGCCAGCGTCTCCTGCGAGATGCCGTGCCGGTGCAGGTAGTGGTTGGCCTTCATGCCGAAGAACTTGGTCGTGACGAACTGCCCGTTCTCGGCGTACCACTGCGGCAGCGCGAGCTTGGCGGGATCGTCGGTGAAGGCACCGCGCGGATGCTTGTCGAGGCCGATCGCGATACCGATGTCGTACTTGCCGAGCCGGATGGTGTCCGCCGTCTGCTGGATGGCGCTCGCCGAGGTCGCGCAGGCGTTGAACACGTTGGTGAACGTGATGCCGGTCAGACCGACGAGCCGGGTCACCGAGTCGGGGTTGGACACCTCGTAGCTGCCACCGAAGCCGAATTGGACGTCGCCCCATTCGATTCCGGCATCGACGAGAGCCGATTGGATCGCTTCGGCACCCATCTGGACCGCCGACTTCTCGAATCGGCCGAACGGGTGGATGCCCACGCCGATGATGGCGACGTCATTGGTCATGATGACTGAGTACCTCCTAGACGGGCTGGAATGCGAAGGTGACGACTTCGTTGCCCTCGGCGTCGGTGGCGAACGGGATCATCGTCAGCTCGACCTCCATGCCGAACGACAACTTCGCCGGGTCGTTCTCGGTCAATCGGCCCTCCACCCGTACGGCGTCCCCGAGCTGAACCAGGCCCATCCCGAACGGCACGAAGTCCTTGCCAGTCGGGCCGATGTACGGCGCACCGGGCGGGAAGCCCTGCGTCGTCCATGCGATCACGGTGCCGCGGCGCGGTAGCAACACGTCGCTCATCTCGGCCTTGCTGCACTTCGGGCAGTGCGACTGCCGGGGAAACACCGTCGCTCCGCACGCGCCGCATTCACTGCCGATGAGCTGGGGGTCGTCCGCTGGCCACGTGGAGATGCTGGGATCGATCGCCTTCTGCACGAGGCCTCCTCGACGACACGGAAGAATACGTTGGCGAAATCGTACAACATGCTTTCTCGAAAGTGGAAAGGTCATTCTCTTTCGGGTTCCGCGGCCAGACCAGCGTCGTTCAACAGCGCCTTGGTCGCGCCGTAGACGTCGGTTCGACCCTCGGCGACGGCCGCCGCAAGCGCATCCAGGCCAGGGTGAGCCCGGAGTGCGCTCTGAGCCAGAGACAGCACCTGAGTGCGGGCCCGTGCGGCGCGTTGGACGGGGTCGTCGGCCCGGAGGTGCGCGTCGATGGCCTCGACCAGCTCGGCGATGCCCTGATTCTGCGCCGCCACGATCTTCAGGATCGGCGCACTTGTTTCGGCCTTCAGGTCGCGCACCGTCTGGTCGGCACCGTCGCGGTCGGCCTTGTTGATGGCGACGATGTCGGCCACTTCGAGCAGCCCCGCCTTGGCCGCCTGGATCGCGTCGCCCGCGCCGGGATTCAGCACCACGACGGTGGGGTCTGCCACGGCGGCGATCTCGATCTCGGACTGACCGACCCCGACCGTCTCGATGAGGATCACGTCGTACGACAGGGCGCCGAGCACACGCACGGCGGCGGGAACTCCCTCCGCCAGGCCGCCGAGGTGACCACGCGTCGCAACCGAGCGGATGAGGACGTCGGAATCGTTGATGTGAGCGGCCATTCGGATGCGGTCGCCGAGGAGCGCACCACCGCTGTACGGCGACGACGGGTCCACCGCGAGGACTGCGACACGCTTGCCCTGTCCGCGGTAGGCGGCAACGAGGACCGCGATCGTCGTCGACTTTCCTGCCCCCGGCGGCCCCGTGATGCCGACGACGCGCACGGAGTGGTCGCCGATGACGGCGAGTACCTCCGCGCGCCTACTGCTCTCGACCAGGCTCAGCAACCGACCGGCCGCCCGGGTGGACCCGCTGCGTGCCGCGGCGACGAGCTCTTCGATGGTCATCGGCAGACCCGAGCCTACGGGCGCACGACGGAGACGATGACGGCTTCAGGCATTCACGGATCCTTCTTCACACGGTATTGAGAATGTTATTCTCGCAGTCTGAGAGTGTCAGTTGCAAGAAGGGAAACCACATGCAGATCGAGGGCAACTCCGCGATCGTCGTGGGCGGCGCAGGCGGCCTTGGCGAGGCGACGGTTCGACGATTGCACGGCGCAGGCGCCAAGGTCGTCGTCGCCGACATGGCCGACGACAAGGGCAAGGCGCTCGAGAGCGAGTTGGGCGTGCGCTACGTCAAGACCGACGCCACTTCGGAGGAGTCGGTGCTGGCCGCCATCGCCGAGGCGGAATCGCTCGGCCCGCTGCGGATCTCGGTCGACACGCACGGCGGACCGGCCAGCGGTGGACGGCTGGTCGGCAAGGACGGCTCCCCACTGGACCTCGACGGCTTCAAGAAGACCATCGAGTTCTACCTGGTGGCGGTGTTCAACGTCATGCGTCTGTCCGCGGCCGCGATCGCCAAGACCGAACCCCTCGAGGAGGGTGGTCGCGGCGTCATCGTGAACACCGCATCGATCGCGGGTTACGAAGGTCAGATCGGGCAGGTTCCCTACTCGGCGGCCAAGGGTGGCGTGCTCGGCATGACGCTCGTTGCGGCGCGCGATCTCTCGCCGCTCGGCATTCGCGTCGTGACCATCGCGCCAGGCACGATCAACACCCCCGCCTACGGCAAGGCCGCCGATCAGCTCGAGCAGTATTGGGGGCCGCAGGTGCCATTCCCCAAGCGCATGGGCCGGTCGATCGAGTACGCACAGTTGGCGCAGAGCATCGTCGAGAACGACTACCTCAACGGCGAGATCATCCGCCTCGACGGCGGGCTGCGGTTCCCGCCCAAGTGACACTCGACGGCAAGACGGCGTTCGTCGCGGGCGCCAGCCGCGGCATCGGCGCCACGGTCGCGAAATCCCTTGCCGCGGCCGGGGCTTCCGTAGTGGTGGCGGCCCGTTCCGAGGAACGCGGCAAATTGCCCGGCACCATCGGATCGGTCGCCGACGACATCGCCGCCGCGGGCGGACGGGCGGTGCCCGTCGCGTGTGACGTCACCAGCGAGACATCGGTCAACATCGCGGTCGAGACGGCCGTTGCCGAGTTCGGCGGTATCGACATCCTGGTCGCGAATGCGGGCGTATTGTGGCTCGGCCCAATCGAATCCACACCACTGAAGCGATGGCAGCTCTGCCTCGACGTCAACGTGACGGGCGTCTTCCTGGTCACCAGGGCCGTCATCCCCCATGTCCGGGCGCGCGGCGGCGGCTCACTGATGGCCGTGACCACCACCGGGGTCACGATGGTGGACCGTGGCGCCAACGCCTACTGGGTGTCGAAGGCCGCCGCCGAGCGGCTCTACCTCGGACTCGCCGCCGATCTCAAGCCCGACAACATCGCCGTGAACTGTCTCAGCCCGACGCGAGTGGTGCTGACCGAGGGCTGGCAGGCAGGCGGTGGCGGATTCGAGATTCCACCCGAGATGGTGGAGCCACCCGAGGCGATGGGCAACGCGGCGGTGCTACTGGCCCAGCAGGACGCCACGGGCATCACGGGCACCATTCAGCGCTCGGAAGAGCTCACCCTCTAGTTCTTGGCGATCAGGCCGTCCACGATCTTGTTGAAGTCGGCGGTGCCGAACGACACGTACTCCGCGAGGTTGGCATAGTCCAGCGACGCCATCACCGACTTCTCCAGTTGGATGTTCATCAACCGCTTGGTGGCCTCGACCGCCTGCTGCGGCAGCTCGATGATCTTCTTGGCCGCGGCGATCGCCTCGGCGAGCGGGTCTTCGACGACGTGGTTGGCCAGTCCGAGCTCGAGGGCCCGCTGCGCCTTGATCCGCACACCGGTCAGCGCGAATTCCTTGGCCTGCAGCAGGCTGATCTGCGAACCCCAGACGAGCGGACCGCCGTCGGCCGCAACCAGTCCGATCGACACGTGCGGGTCGGCGAAGAAGGCGGTGTCGGCGAGGTAGACGATGTCGGACAGCGCGGCCAGGCTGCAGCCCAACCCGACGGCCGGGCCGTTGACGGCCGCGATGACCGGGATGCGACAGCGCACCATGCCGATGACCAGGTCGCGACCGTGCTTGATCGTCTTCTGACGCAGCGCCTCGTCGTTGCGCAACTCGTCGAGGTAATTGAAGTCGCCACCTGCCGAGAACGCCCGGCCCGCACCGGTGATGACGGCTGCCCGCGCGTCGGCGTCCTCGTTGAGCGCTTCCCAGATCTTCGCCAACCCGACGTGCAGATTGTCGTTGACCGCGTTGAGATCGTCGGGGCGGTTCAGTGTGATGATGCGCAGGGCGCCATCGGCCTCGACCTTGATTTCGTCTGGCATGTCGTACATTTCAGCTTCTCTCTCTCTTCGCGCAAGCGCTCATCTCAGCTGCTCCTTCTCTTCGCGCAAGCGCTCATCGATCTCCCAGTCCCAATATCCGCTGCGCGATGATGTTCTTCTGAATCTGCGACGTTCCGCCCATCACACTCTGGGCGCGGCTGTACATGTAGGCCTCGAACAGGTCCTTGTCACCCGTGCCGACGGTCGCGAGCGCGGCGTGACCGACGGACTGCTCGACCCACGTCATGAGAAGCTTGTCGAGTGACCCCTGCGGTCCGTGGGTGATGCCGTCCAACTGCTCGGACAGCCGCCGACGTACGTGAAGGCGCAGCATCTCGGTCTGCACCCACGCCCACGACAGCTCGTCCGGCGGGGCACCCTCCACGCGAGTGGACAACTGCCGCACCAGTTTTCCGTAGCGCGCCGAGAAACCCAGCGTCGACGGCTCGCGCTCGTGGCTGACCACCGTCATCGCCAACTTCCAGCCGTCGCCGGGGGCGCCGACCATGTTGTCCGCGGACACCCTCGCGCCGTCGAACTCGACCTGGCCGAACTCCTTGGTGACGCCGCTGATCATCTTCAGCGGGCGCTGCTCGATACCGGCCTGGTGCATCGGCACGATGAACGCCGAGATGCCCTTGTGCTTCGGCACGTCCCTTTCGGTGCGCGCCAACAGCAGGCACCAGTCGGCGACATCGGAGTAGCTGGTCCAGATCTTGTGCCCGTGGATGACGAACTCGTCTCCGTCCCGGGTGGCCGTCGTCGTCAGGGACGCCAGGTCCGAACCCGCCCCCGGCTCGCTGAACCCCTGACACCACCGCTCGGTGCCGTTGATCATGCCCGGGAGGAACCGCTGTGCCAGCGCTTCGTCACCGTGATGGCTGAGGCCGACGACGAGGTAGCCGAGGCTCGGCCGAGCAGGCGCACCGGCCTTGGCGATCTCCTCGTCGACGATCACGTCGTATACCGGTGGAAGATCCTGCCCGCCATACTTCTTCGGCCACGAGGTGCCGAAGAAGCCGGCGCCATGGAGCGCCTGGTGCCACTCCCCTGCCTTGGCCCAGTACTCGTCCCCGGAGGTCGGGAACTTGCCCTTCTGCTCGGTCAGCCAGGCGCGCAGCCGGTCCCGGAAGGCGGCCTCTTCCGGCGAATCACGAAAGTCCAATGGTCAACTCCTCCAACTTCACCGGCCACGACTCGGTGGTGGCCAGCACCCGGCGCAGGTACACGTGCGCAAGGCATTCCCAGGTGTTGCCGATCCCCCCGTGCACCTGGATCGACGTCTCGCAGACGGTGAGCGCCGAACGTGCGCAGTAGATCTTGGCGATCCTGGCGGCCTCGACGGCCTCAGGGACGGGAAGCGCGTCGACGGCCCATGCGGCGTGGCGCAGGACGCTGACACCGCCTTCGATCAACGCGAGGCTCTCCGCCAACAGGTGTCGGACCGCCTGATACGAGCCGATGGTCGCGCCGTACTGCTCGCGCACCTTGGCGTACTCGTTGGCCAACGTCAGGGTGCCGCGGGCCGCGCCGACCAGATCCGCGGTCGTCGCGGTCAGCGCCAGCGCGTACCAGCGGCCGGCGTCCTCCTCGGACAGCTCGGCGAGTTCATCGGGCGACTCGATCACTCCGGCAAGGCATCTCGTAAGGTCGACTGACTCGGGATCGGCTTTCGGCGCGGCCGGTTCGCGGTCCAGCCTGCGGGAGAGGTCATCGGCGAGCACCGGCCCGAGGAACGGCACGTCGACGAGTCCGCGGGCGAACTCCTCGACGACGAGGGCGACCTCGACCCCCGTCGCCTCGTCGGAGCGCAGCGACCGCCACCCCGTCGATTCGACGGTCTTCTCGAGGCGCACGACGCGGCCGTCGTCGTCGAGATCGGCGACCGATCCAGGGCCGAGATCGTCGGCCAGCTTGGCCGCTGCCTCGCGCAGTTGTCGTTGTTCGGAGGTCAGACGGACGTCCACAGTCGCTCCTTGAGCACTCGACGCAATACCTTCCCTGAAGGGAGACGGGGGATCTCGGACACGAAGGCCACCTGACTCGGCTTCTTGTACGACGCCAGCAGATTGCCGACCAGCTGAATCAGCTCGTCGGCTTCGACGGGGCCGCTGCGGGCGACGGCTGCGACGATGGCCTCACCGTGCGCCTCGTCCGGCACGCCGAACACCGCGCAGTCGCCGACGGCGGGGTGGCCGTGGAGCACCGCCTCGATCTCGGCGGGGGCAACCTGGAAGCCGCGCACCTTGATCATCTCCTTGGCGCGATCGGTGATGCGCAGCCAGCCCTCGGAGTCGAGGTAGCCGACGTCACCGGTGCGGTACCAGCCGTCGGTGAACGCCGTCGCCGTGGCCTCGTCGGGAAGGTAACCTGCCATGGCCGAAGCGGACCTGACTTGTATCTCGCCAACCTCGCCCCGTGAGGACGGTCCGCTGGTCTCGAGTGACACCACTCGGATCTCGACGCCGGGCACCGCACGGCCGACCGTGTCGAGATGCCTGCCGTCCCACGCGTTGCACGCGATGACCGGTAGCTCGCTGGCGCCGTACGCCGTCACCCAGGTCACGCCACTGCGCCTCGTCACGTCGTCGGCGACGCTGGTGGTGACGGGCGTCGCGCACCACATGACGTAGCGAAGCGACGACAGGTCGTAGGTCTCCAGCCGCGGATGCGCGGCGAGCGCGAGTGCGATCGGCGCGACGGCCATCTCGATGGTGATGCGGTCGGATTCGATGTGGCGCAACATCTCCTCGACGTCGAAGCGCGGATGCAGCCGGATCCACGCACCCGCGTCGAGCGCCGTGGCGATGTTGAGCAGGCCGAGGATGTGCGACGGCGGGGTCATGATCTGCATGCGGTCGCTCGACGACAGGCCGAGCGCCGCCCGCCAGTGCGCGATGGCCACGGCGAACGCAGCGTGGGTGTGCCGCACCGCCTTCGGCATCCCCGTCGTCCCGGAACTGAACACGAAGAGCGCGTCGGATTCGGGTGCGACGGCCGCGAACTCACGGCGGCCAGGGGTGATGGGCTCGTCGAGATGCAGCATCGGCATCGCGTCGGCGAGGACGGCCTGATCGCCGACCGCGTGCGACGGCTTGGTGAGCGCCAGCGCATGCTCCACCTCGGCCCGCTTCCACGACGTGCTGATCAGGACGACGGCCGCCCCCAGCGCCCAGATCGACTGCATCGCGACGACGAACTCGGGCCGATTCGACGACATCAGGGCGACGCGGTCACCCGCGCGGACCCCGCGCTGCTCGAGTATGGTCGCCATGCCGCTGACCAGTGCGTCCAGCTCCGCACGGGAGTACTCCCGATCGCCGAATGCGAGGACGGGTGCGTCATCGACGTGCGATCCTTCGACCACCGCAGCCCGACCTCCCGCCTACGCTCCCAGGGTTGAGAATATCCTATCTTTTATGGAGAATAGTATTCTCACATAGACAGAATGAACATGCCAGGAGCGCCCCGATGACCGCAGACCCCGTACCGACCGCCGAGGCCGGTGGCGAGGTGACGATCCTCCTCGACCGCAAGAAGACGACCGTATCCGGGCGACCCGGCGAGACCCTTCTCGAGATCGCGCGACGGGCCGGCCTCACGCCGCCGTTCTCCTGCGAGGCGGGCAACTGCGGCACCTGCATGGCGAAGTTGACCGAGGGCACCGCCACGATGCGGGTCAACGACGCGCTGATGGACGACGAGGTCGAGGACGGTTACGTGCTGACCTGTCAGGCCGTGCCCGATGGCGGCAACGTCACCGTCGACTACGAGGACTGAACCTCGCTCGTCCGGGAGTGCTCACCCAACGTCGGCGGCGCCCCGTACACGGGATCGTGGCCGACGACGCGGATGGAGCTCCGCACCAAGTCGAAATCGCCTGCCTTCACGACGACCTCGGGGGTGTCCATCAGCGCCTCGGGAAGCGTGCGCACCGCGGCCGCCGGGATGCCGAGCGGACGCAACCGCGCCTCCCACCCGAATGCCGAATCCGTTCCCAGCACAGCGGAGACCGCCGCGAGGACCTCGTCGCGGTTGGCCGCCCGCTCGGCCATCGTCGGAAAACCCGCGATGCCCGCCTCGGCGCAGAACAGTCGCCAGAAGGCGTCGTGGGTGATGAACAACGCCAGGTAGCCGTCGGCAGTGTCGAACAGTTGTGCCGGAACGTAATAGGAGTGTGCGCCGTTCGGGTAGCGGCGCGGTTCGACGCCGTCGTTGAGATACGCCGACGCGCGATAGTTCAACTGCGACAGCATCACGTCGCGCAGTGACACGTCGACCTGACCACCGCGGCCCGACACGATCAGTGCAAGCAGACCGATCGCCGCCGTGAGCCCGGTGGAGTTGTCCGCCGACGAGTAGCCGGGCAGCGTGGGCGGACCGTCGGGATCGCCCGTCAGCGAGGCGATGCCGGTGGCAGCCTGGATCACGTAGTCGAACGCGGGGTCATCGCCCGCCTCAAGCCCGTATCCGGTCAGCGCCACACAGACGATCTTCTCGTTGTGCCGCCGCAACGCGTCATAGGTCAGTCCGAGCTTGCGGATGCCGGACGGCTTCAGATTCACCAGCAGCGCATGCGATTCCGCGACGAGTTCACCGAGCCTGCGTTGCCCCTCATCGGTGCCGAGTTCGAGGCAGACGCTTCGCTTGCCGCGGTTGATGCTCGCGAAGTAGCTGTCGCTCACCTGGCGCGAGATGTCACCGCCCGGCGGCTCGATCTTGGTCACCTCGGCACCGAGGTCGGCGAGCATCATGGTGGCGTAGGGGCCTGCCAGCATGTGGCCGACCTCGAGGATCCGGATGCCCGCCAGCGGACCTTTCGCGGCGGGCAGGAGCGCAGCGACCGGGAGGGTCACCGCACCGCCTTGGCGAGTTCCCCGATGATCTCCCTGGTCCGGTACTTCGATGCGATGAGCTCGTCACGGGTGTCCCCGATCGGTAGCAGCCGCACGGACAGATCGGTCACCCCCGCATCGGCGAACTGCCTGAACCGCGCCAGGATCGACGTCTCGTCGCCCGCGGCACACAGGTCGCCGACGTTGCGGGCGTCGCCCCTGTCGAGGAGCTTCTGATAGTTGGGCGACGTCTCGGCCTCGGACAGGATCCGGTTGGCCCGCTCCTTGGCCGCATCGATCTCCGAGTTGGCGCACAGACACACCGGGATACCCGCGACGATCCTCGGCGCAGGCCTGCCCGCGTCGGCCGCCGCCTTGGTGATCCGCGGTGCGATGTGGTCGCCGATGGCGCGCTCGTCGGCCATCCACAGCACGGTGCCGTCGGCATGCTCACCCGCGATCTTGAGCATCACCGGACCGAGGGCCGCCACCAGTACCGGCAGCGGCGAAACCGGGGGCAGGTCAAGCGGATTGTGCACGGTGAACGTCTCGTTCTCGACGTCGACCGGCCCGGGGTTCTCGAAGGCCGCGTGCAGCACCTCGAGGTAGTCGCGCGTGTACGCCGCGGGCTTCTCGTAGGGCAACCCCAACATGTCGCGCACGATCCAGTGGTGCGACGGGCCGACACCGAGCGCAAGGCGACCGCCCGCGACCGCGTGCACCGACAGCGCCTGCCGAGCCAGTGCGATGGGGTGCTGCGCCTGCAGGGGCACCACCGCCGTGCCCAATTCGATCCTGCTGGTGCGGCCTGCCATCAACGCCACCATGGTGAGCGCATCGAAGTCGTTGGGCACCTGCGGCATCCACGCCGTGTCCATGCCCGCGGACTCGGCCCACTCGATGTCGGAGACCAGCTTGGCCACCTTGCGCGCGGAGTCACCGCGCTCGGCCCCGATCATCACCCCAAGTCTCACGAGACGTCCCCCCGTTCCTCGGTCAGTGCCCGCACGCCGGTCACCAGGTCCTCGAGCGGCGTACCCGTCGGAAACACCGCTGCCGCACCGGCATCCAGCAGCTTCTGCACGTCGGCCTGTGGGATGGTGCCACCGACCACCACGGCGATGTCGGCTGCGTCGGCGGCGCGCAGTGCGTCCACCACCCGGGCCGTCAGAGCCACGTGGGCCCCCGACAGAATCGACAGGCCCACCAGCTTGACGTCCTCCTGCAGGGCGATCGACACGATGTCCTCGATGCGCTGCCGGATTCCGGTGTAGATGACCTCGAAGCCCGCATCGCGCAACGTGCGTGCGACGATCTTCGCCCCGCGGTCGTGACCGTCCAGACCCGGCTTCGCGACCAGGACTCGAGTCCCCATCAGAACACCACCGGCTGTTGGAACTCGCCCCAGACCGACTTGAGCGTGGACACCATCTCGCCCACGGTGCAGTAGGCGTTGGCACAGTCGACCAGCCGATGCATGAGGTTGTCGGTGCCTTCGGCCGAACGCGACAGCGCCGCAAGGCTTTCCTTGACCGCCACGGGATCCCGCTCCGATTTCACCTTCGCCAGCCGCTTGAGCTGTAGATCGCGCCCTTCGGCGTCCAACTCGTACGTGTCGATGTCGGGTGGCGGCTCGTCGGTGACGAACCTGTTGACCCCGACGACGGGGCGCTCCCCCGACTCGACCTCGTGGTGGATCTTGAACGCCTCGTCGGCGATGAGCCCCTGCAGATAACCGTCCTCGATGGAACGCACCATGCCGCCGTGCTTCTCGAGGTCATCCATGATCTCGATGATCTTGGCCTCGGTCGCATCGGTGAGCGCCTCGACGAAGTACGAGCCGCCGAGCGGATCCGCCACCTTCGTCACACCCGTCTCGTACGCCAGGATCTGCTGGGTGCGCAGCGCCAGCGTCGCCGATTCCTCACTGGGCAGCGCGAAGGGTTCGTCCCACGCCGCGGTGAACATCGACTGGACGCCACCGAGCACCGCGGCCATCGCCTCATAGGCGACACGGACGAGGTTGTTCTGTGCCTGGGGCGCATACAGGGACGCGCCACCGGCGACGCAGCCGAAGCGGAACATGGACGCCTTGTCGGTGGTGGCACCGTAGCGCTCGCGCACGATGGTCCCCCACCGCCGCCTGCCCGCCCGGTACTTCGCGATCTCCTCGAAGAAGTCGCCGTGGGTGTAGAAGAAGAACGAGATCTGCGGTGCGAACTTGTCGATCGTCATCCGACCACGCTCGACGACGGTGTCGCAGTACGTGACGCCGTCGGCGAGCGTGAACGCCATCTCCTGCACCGCGTTGGCGCCCGCATCGCGGAAGTGCGCGCCCGCCACCGAGATCGCGTTGAAGCGCGGCACCTCGGCCGCACAGAACTCGATGGTGTCGGCGATGAGACGCAGTGACGGTTCCGGCGGCCAGATCCAGGTTCCCCGCGACGCATACTCCTTGAGGATGTCGTTCTGGATGGTGCCGGTGAGCTTCTCGCGCGGCACGCCCTTCTTCTCGGCAGCCGCGACGTAGAACGCCAGCAGGATCGCGGCGGTGCCGTTGATCGTGAAGCTGGTGCTGATCTTGTCCAGCGGGATGCCGTCGAACAGGACCTCGGCGTCGGCGAGCGTGTCCACGGCGACACCCACGCGGCCGACCTCCTCGCCGTACTCCTCGTCGTCGGAGTCGTAGCCACACTGGGTCGGCAGGTCGAGCGCGACGGACAGGCCGGTGCCGCCCTGGTCGAGCAGGTACCGGTAGCGGCGGTTCGACTCCTCCGCCGTGCCGAATCCCGAATACTGGCGGAAGGTCCAGGTCTTGCCCCGGTAGCCGGACGCGAAGTTGCCCCGGGTGAAGGGGTACTCGCCGGGCGGGGGCGGGTCCGACGCGCGGTCACCCGGTCCGTAGACGGGCTCCAGGGGGATCCCGGACGGGGTCTCCACCCGGGGTATGGCTTGGTCGTTCATCGAGGGATAACGTACTTGCTGAAAATGAGAATGCCAATACCGCCGAGCGGAAACACACCGCGGGTTCAGCGTCCCATGCCACGTCAGCGGCGGTATGCCCGTGCGCGTCGTTCCGCCTAACCAGAGCCGTTGAGCGCGCTGCGAGCATGACACTTGCAGAAAATGAGAATGGCCCTATCGTTCCGCTAACATCGATGCAAGCGATCCGAGGAGACCGATGTCGAGCCAGCAGCATCCACTAGCCGACCGCACGCTGGTGGTGTCCGGCGGCAGCCGTGGCATCGGTCTGGCCATCGCCCTCGGCGCCGCCAGGCTCGGCGCCAACGCGGTCCTACTCGCCAAGACGAGCGAGCCTCACCCGAAGCTGCCCGGCACCGTGCACACCGCGGTGGCCGACGTCGAGGCCGCCGGCGGCAAGGGTCTCGCGGTCGTAGGCGACGTCCGCAACGAAGACGACGTGCAGCGCGCAGTGGATGCGGCCGTCGAACGCTTCGGCGGGATCGACGTCGTCGTAAACAACGCCAGCGCGATCGCGACCGAACCGACGGAGCGGCTGTCCGCCAAGAAGTTCGACCTGATGATGGACATCAACGTGCGCGGGCACGTTCCTGCTGACCAATGCAGCGCTCCCGCACCTCCGCGAGTCCCCCAACCCCCACGTGATGACGCTGGCGCCGCCGCTCAACCTCAGCCCGCATTGGCTCGGCGCGCACCCGGTGTACACGTTGTCGAAGTACGGCATGACGCTGCTGTCGCTGGGTTGGGCCGCCGAATACGCCTCCGAAAGGGCGGGAGCCGGAATCGGTTTCAGCTGCCTGTGGCCGCAGACGTACATCGCGACGTCTGCCGTCGGCAACCTGGCCGACGGGACGCTGGTGGAAAGATCGCGCAGCACCGACATCATGGCCGACGCCGCGGTCGCCGTGCTGACGAAACCCGCCGCGGACGCCAACGGTCGGTGCTTCATCGACGCCGACGTCCTCGCCGGCGAAGGGATCACCGACCTCTCGCGGTACGGCGGAGGCGATGACCCGATGTGGGACATATTCGTGGACAAACCAGGAGGCGTGGACAAACCAGGAGGCGTGGACAAACCATGAGCATCTCCCTGCTGCTGGAGATGGCGGCGTCGACGAACCCGGACCGGCCCGCCGTCGTGTCGGGCGACCTGCGCCTGACCACAGAGGAACTGAGCACGCTCGCCGACGGCGCGGCCGGCGTCATCGCCGCCTCCGGGGCGCAGCACGTCGCCTACGTCGGCACCGGCGGGGCAATGCTGCCGCTGCTGCTGTTCGCCTCGGCGCGCGCCGCCGTCCCGCTCACCCCGCTGAACTACCGCCTGTCCGCCGAGGGGGTGCAGGCCCTCATCGAGCGACTGCCCGAACCGCTCATCGTGGTTGACGACGAGTACCGCGACGTGGTCGCCGGCTCGCGGGTGGTCAGTTCGACCGAGTTGGTCGCGGCGGCCAAGACGGCCGAGCCCGCTGCGGAGTTCCCCGACCCCGATTCGGTGGCGGTGGTGCTGTTCACGTCGGGCACCACCTCGAAGCCCAAGGCGGTCGAGCTCACCCACAACAACCTCACCAGCTACGTCACCGGGACCGTCGAGTTCGACTCGGCCGATGCCGGTGACGCCGCCCTGATCTGCGTCCCGCCGTACCACATCGCCGGCGTCGGTGCGGCCATGTCGAATCTCTACGCAGGCCGAAAGATGGTGTACCTCACCCACTTCGACGCAGTTGAATGGGTCCGGCTGGTCGGCACCGAGGGCGTCACCTCGGCCACGGTGGTCCCCACCATGCTCGACCGCATCGTCGGCGTGCTCGACTCCACGAAGGCCGCGCTGCCCACCCTGCGCACCCTGGCCTACGGCGGATCCAAGGTGGCCCTTCCGCTGGTCCGCAAGGCGCTGTCCCTGCTCCCCGACGTCGGGTTCGTCAACGCGTACGGCCTCACCGAGACCAGCTCCACCATCGCCGTGCTGACGCCCGACGACCACCGCGCGGCCCTCGCCGCGGACGACGACGCGGCGCTGCGCCGCCTCGGCTCGGTCGGCCAACCGGTCCCCGGCATCGAGGTCGAGATCCGCGCCGCCGACGGCTCCGTCCTCGGACCGGGTGAGACCGGCGAGCTCTACGTCCGTGGCGAGCAGGTCTCCGGACGCTACACCGACATCGGCTCGGTCCTCGATGCCGAGGGGTGGTTCCCCACCCGCGACGTCGCCATGCTCGACGAGGAGGGATTCCTGTTCCTCGGCGGACGTTCCGACGACACCATCATCCGTGGCGGTGAGAACATCGCGCCCGCCGAGATCGAGGACGTCCTCGTCGAACATCCGCACGTCCGCGACTGCGCGGTCGTGGGTCCCGAGGATCCCGAGTGGGGCCAGATCATCGTCGCCGTCGTGGTTCCGGAGCCGGGCACCGATCCCGACGCCGAGGATCTCCGCGCGCACGTCCGGAGTCAGCTCCGCGGTTCGCGCACCCCCGACCGCGTAGTGTTTCGCGACGAACTCCCCACCAACGCCACCGGCAAGATACTGCGACGCGAACTCGTCTCCGAGCTCGGCGCCGAATCAACCACTGCCAGCAAGGAGCCAGCATGATCAAGAACGGCACCCGCCTGCAGAGCCAGGTCTGCGACACCCAGGTCATCGTGGTCCGCAGCGCCGACAGCCTCGACGATCTGCGCGCAGGCGGGGCACCGATGATCCCCATCGCCGACGCCAAGGACGCCGGGCTCACCATCGACGACGGGCTGTCCGACGGGAACCTGATGGGCAAGCGCTACGTCGACGACGGCGGCGCCGAGGTCCTGGTCACCAAGGCGGGCCAGGGCACCCTCAGCATCGGCACCACACCGCTGACCGTCAAGGAGGCC
Organism: Mycobacterium sp.; assembly: GCA_025963385.1. GTDB lineage: Bacteria > Actinomycetota > Actinomycetes > Mycobacteriales > Mycobacteriaceae > Mycobacterium. The sequence goes on along the minus strand of JAOPUT010000153.1, from coordinate 31,990 downwards.
AAGCCGCTGCCCGCCAGCGACTGAACACGGCAGCTTGCCGCGCGTCGGGGTTCCATCAGGCATCCTTAGCGCGTGAACGTCGACGCCCTGCTGCAGACCATCCCGCCCTTCGCGGTGTACCTGGTGGTCGGCCTCGTCATCGGCCTCGAGAGCCTGGGCATCCCGTTGCCCGGCGAGATCGCCCTCGTCAGCGCCGCACTGCTGGCCTCGCGCCACACCCTCGACATCGACCCCGTCGGCGTCGGCGCCGCGGCCACCATCGGCGCGATCGTCGGCGACACCATCGGGTACAGCATCGGCCGCCGCTACGGCATGAGCCTCTTCGAACGACTCGGCAGGCGCTTCCCCAAGCACTTCGGCCCCGGGCACGTCGCCCTGGCCAAGCAGTTCTTCACGCGGTGGGGCATGTGGGCGGTGTTCTTCGGACGGTTCATCGCGCTGCTCCGCATCTTCGCCGGGCCGCTTGCGGGCGCATTGAAGATGCCCTACTCACACTTCTTGGCCGCCAACGCTTCTGGCGGTCTCGTCTGGGCAGGCGGCACGACGGCCGTCGTGTACTACCTCGGCCTGGCTGCCGAGAAGTGGCTGGCCCGGTTCTCCTGGATCGGCCTGGTGGTCGCCGTAGTGATCGGCATCGCCTTCACGCTGCTGATGAAGGAACGCACGGCCAAGGCGATCGCCAAGCTGGAGGACGAGCACGACTGGGACACACTCAGGAAGGCCTAGCGCTGCAGCGCAATACGCCCCGAACGCGCCGAGGACGCATTGACGACGTCGTCGGTGAAGCGTTCCAACACCAGCGCCTGTGTCGCGGCGAGGTGCTTGCGCGCAATCGCCTGGGCCTCGTCGGCACGTCCCGCGGCGATTTCGTCGACCAGCCTTCGGTGCGTGCGGACCGCGCCCCTCGCGGCGGCAGGCGACGGGTATTCGCCGCGTTTGGCCCGCGTCGCAGCCCACTGCTGCTCCTGTGCCGACCAGAGTGCGACCAGGCTGCGCACCACGTAGCGCATGGTGTCGTTGGGGGTGAACGCGACGACGAGGTCGTGGAATTCGCGCGCGATGCGGGTGAAGGCGACACCGTCGGACACCGCGTCGGCCGAGGCGTCGACGTTGGCCGTCAGCGCAGGGACGACGGCCGTGGCACGGTCCGTGCGCCTGGCCACCTCGCCGGCACACAGCGGTTCGAGTAGCAGCAGTCCCTGCGCGAGGTCGCCGAGGGTCACGCGGGCGCCCTGCAGCAGCAGGCCGAGGTGATACGCGCCAGAGGCCTGATCCGGCCGGTGCACCTCCGCACCACCCACGCTGCCACGTCGCACGGTGACCAGCCCCTCGGTCTCGAGGATCCGCAACGCCTCGCGCACCGAGGGATGGCTCACGCCGAAGTCACTCACCAGTTGGTCCTGGGTGGGGAGTCGGTCACCCATCCGGCCCGTGAGGATGCCGTCACGGAGCTCGCCTGCGACCGTCTCGGCGATGCGGCGCTGGGGAGTCCGTCCTGGTGGCACGGATTCAATACTAGCAATCCTTATAAGGATTGGCCTAAGATCGGCCGGTGGACTTCGAGATGGGTCGCGATGCGGCAGACCTGCGGCGCGACCTTCGCGACCTGGTGAAAGCGCATGTGCCAGAGGACTTCCTCGGTGCCTTCACCGATGACCCCGCGGATCTGGAGGTGGCCCAGAAGTTCTGCCGCCTCCTCGCCGAGCGCGGAATGCTGTGCATGTCGTGGCCCGAGGAGTTCGGCGGGCGCGGGTCGTCGGTGTGGGAGCAGACCGTGGTGCGCGAGGAGATGTGGGCCCACCACGAACCGCGCGGCGCCCAGTACATGGGCGTCAACTGGGTGGGCCCGACGCTGATGCGCCACGGCACCCCCGAACAGCAGCGCAAGCACCTGCCGCCGATCTCCCGCGGAGAGGTCATCTGGTGCCAGGGCTTCAGCGAGCCGGAGGCGGGCTCGGATCTCGCCTCACTGCGTACGGCGGCGACGCGCGACGGCGACGGCTGGCGCATCAACGGCCAGAAGATCTGGACGTCGTACGCGACGATGGCGCAGTGGTGCTTCCTGTTGGCGCGAACCACCAAGTGGGAGAAGAACACCACCAAGAAACAGGCCGGACTCACCATCTTCCTGGTGCCGATGGACGACCCCGCCATCACCGTCCGGCCGATCGGCTGCATGATGGGCCCGCATCACCTCAACGAGGTGTTCATCGACGACCTTCGCGTCACCGAGGCCGACGTCCTCGGCACGGTCGACGACGGTTGGTCGATCGTCGCCGACGTGTTGGCGTTCGAGCGTCTCGGCATCGCCCGCTACGCCAGGTGCGAACGCCTGCTGCAGATGGCTCCTGAGCAACTCGGCGAGCGTTGGGCGGCCTTGCCTGCCGAGTTGCGCGGGCGATGGACCCGGATGCTCGTCCACTGCCGCCGTGCCCGTCTGCTCGCGTACCGGCTGGTGTCTCTGCAGGACGAGGGACGTGTGCGCCCCACCGACGTCGCGGCGTACCGCATCGCCGTCACGAAGCTCGATCAGGACAGTGCGGAGGTCCTCATGGAGATCGCGGCCGAGGCTCCTGAGGGCACCTCGGTGTTCCTTCGCGAGGTCGAGGACCACTGGCGCTACTCGCAGGCCTCCACCGTCTCGTCGGGCAGCATCGAGATGCAACGCATCCTGCTGTCGCGGTCCCTGCTGGCGGCCCGATGATCACCGATCTGGGGAGCGAGGCCAACGAGTTTGGGCGCCAAGCCCTTCGGGCGTTCCAAGCGGCGGGCGGCGACGAGCTGGTTCAGCGAGCCGAAGGCGACCCAGCGGCACGCGCCGCGCTCGTCGAACCCGTCCTCGAGGAGATCGGCGCCTGGGAGCTCGAACCGAGGACCGACCCCGACCACCTCGAGGCGGCGGCGGCACTGTGCCGCAGCGCAGGCTACTGGGCGCTGCCCTACCCCGTCGCCGAGCGACTGTCCAGGACGGACGGCAACGACGGACTGATCGTCGTCGCCAGGACGCGACCTGCAGGCGCCGTGGCCGGTGTCGACGTGCAGTGGGGTGCCGTCACTATGGACGGTCACCGCAGCAGCGCCGTGGCAGTCGGCGAGCCCGAGCGGGCGTTCGTGACGTCGCTGGCATTGACGGCCACCGACGACGACGGTGCCGCAGACCTGCCCGTGGCGCTGGTGCTGCCCTGTTGGACACTGCTCGGAATGCTGGACCGGGCAATCGAACTGACCGTCTCACACGTCGGGCTGCGCCAGCAGTTCGGCCAGCCTCTCTCGGCGTTTCAGAGCGTGCAGTTCCAGCTGACGGACGCGGAGGTCGAGCGAGCCGGGCTGGAGATGCTGGCGAAGTACGCGACGTGGAGCGCCGCGCAGGGTCGGGCCGATGCACTCGACGACGCACTCGCACTGCGCATGGCGGCGCTCGAGGCCGCGGAGATCGTCTTCCGGGTGACCCACCAACTGCACGGCGCCGTCGGCTTCTGCGACGAGACGACGCTGTCCTGGCTGTCGCGGTACAGCCAGCCACTGCGCAGGCTGCCGCTGGGACTCTCCGCGACGCGTTCGCTGCTCACCAAAGGTCTTGGCTCCCAAGGCTTGACCGGGCTCTACGGCGACCACCGCGAGGTCGTGTCGTGACCACCGACCTCGCCGAGTTCCGCTCCCACGTCCGCACCTGGTGCGGGGCGCACGTACCGACCGACTGGCGACAGACCCAGAGTGGGGTCAGCGACGCCGAGTTCGTCGCCTTCCAGAAGGCGTGGTTCGCCGAGTTGCACACCGCGGGATTCGCCGTGCCGCACTGGCCGCGCCAGTGGGGTGGCGGCATGTCGGTGGGTGAGCAGATCGTGCTGTATCAGGAACTTGCGGCGCACGACGCGCCGCGACTGGTCCTGGCGTTCGTCGGAATTCACCATGCGGCATCGACTTTGCTCGCCGCGGGCACCGACACGCAGCGCCGACGACATCTGCCCGCGATCCTCGACGGTGAGATCTGGGTGCAGGGCTTCTCCGAACCCGAGGCGGGCTCCGACCTGGCGTCACTGCGCACGACGGCGCAACGAGTGGACGACGGCTACCTCGTCAACGGCCAGAAGCTCTGGGCCAGTGGCGGATTGCACGCCGACTGGTGCCTGCTGCTGGCCCGCACCGACCCCGACGCTCCCAAACGCAGGGGCATTTCGTACTTCCTGCTGGACATGAGGTCGCCGGGCATCGACGTCCGCCCCATCCGCAATGCGATCGGCGAATCCCACTTCTGCGAGATCTTCCTCAACGACGTGGTGATCCCCGTCGAGCAGCTGATCGGCGAGGAGAACGCGGGCTGGCAGGTGGCCCAGGCCACGCTGGGCGCCGAACGCGGGATGACGATGCTCGAACTGGCCGAGAGACTCGGCAACGTGGGCTTCCGTCGCCTGGTCGAGGAGTGCACGCGGCCCGGCCCGGACGGCTGCCGGCCGATCGACGACGGCGCGGTGGCAGACCAGTTGGCACGGTTCGACATCGAGATCGCCGGCCTGCGGGGACTGTGCCGCGCCGTGGTCGAAGGTCACGACGCCGGCACCGTCGGGCCCGCCGACCCGTCGGTCGTGAAGTTGTTCTACAGCGAACTGCTGCAACGACTGACCGACTTCGGGACCGACATTTCGGGACCGGCTGCCCACACGGTGCTGACCAAGCCGATGTCGAGCGGATGGGAGTCCGGCGCGTGGGCGCTGGACTTCATCGGGTCATGGGAGTGGACGATCCCCGGCGGCTCCAGCGAGATCCAACGGACCATCATCGGCGAGCGCGGCCTTGGCCTCCCCCGCGAGCCGGTGAGCTCGTGACGTCGGACCTGCGCGAGTTCCACGACGAACTCCGCGCCGTCGCCAGGGAACTGCTCGGCAAGGGCGGCGACTGGCGACAAGTCGTCGACGCGGGCTGGGCGGCGATGGAGATCCCCGAGTCGCTCGGTGGTTCGGGCGCGTCGTTCGTCGAGACCGCGATCGTGCTCGAGGAGATGGGCCGCGCCGCCACGGATCACCGCTACCTCGGCACCGCCCTTGCCGTCGGGGCGTTGACGGCGTTGTCGCCCAACGACTCCCGCGACGAGCTCCTGCGGCGGATCGGCGCCGGGGCCACCGCGACCGTGGCGACGGGGTTCACCGCATCGGGTGGTGTCGTCTCGGGCCGCGCCGAATTCGTACCCGATGCCGACGGCGCGGACATCGTCCTCCTGGTGGCGGACGACGGCGGCAGGTCCGTCGTCGTCACGGCGCCAGGAGCGACCGCCACCCCGCAACCGGTCCTCGACGCGACCCGTGCACTTGCGGTCGTGACCGCAGATCGCGTGGAGGTCTCCGAATCCTGGCCCCTGGTGGGCGATCCAGGCGCGCTGCGCGATCGCGCCGCCGTCGCCGTCGCGTGCGACAGCCTCGGCGCCGGCGAGGCCATGCTCGCCGCGACCGTCGACTACGTGAGCGTGCGACATCAGTTCGGACGGCCCATCGGCTCGTTTCAGGCCGTCAAGCACGCGTGCGCCGACATGCTGGTGCAACTGTCGGTGGCCCGGCAGCTGGTGGCGGCCGCGGTCGAGACCCTGGCGGCAGGCGGTGATGCGACCGTCCCCGCCGCGATGGCGAAGGCATATGCATGTGGCGCTGCCGTCGACGTCGTGGGCAAGGCCATGCAGCTGCACGGCGGTATCGGCTACACGTGGGAAGGCGGGGTGCACGTGTATCTGAAGCGGGCCATGCTGAACCGCTCGCTGTACGGCTCCCCCGCGTCGCATCGCAGGCGCTTGGCGACGCGATACCTGGCCTAGCGATCGCACGAGACCGAGCTGCGCTACCCAGGCGTACTGTCGAGAGCGTGGCCTTACCCGTTCTGACCAACGTGCGCCACGGTCTGGGCCAACGTCTGTTCGGCATGGTGGCGGGCCCCGACGGCCCCGCCAACCGCGCCCGCATCCACGACACCCCTGGACCGCGGTGGTTCGCGGAAGACCGACCCGTCCGACGCGTGCACGCGGACGCCTCGATGTTCGTCGGCGGCCTGCGCGCGCTGCTCCTGCAGTCGCTGCACCCGCTGGCGATGGCGGGCGTCGCCGAGCATTCGGACTACCGGGGCGATCCCTGGGGGCGGTTGCAGCGCACCAGTACGTTTCTCGCCGTGACGACGTTCGGTCCCGCCGACGACGCCCAGCGCGCTGTCGACAAGGTGCGCGGGATCCACTGCCGGGTCCACGGGACGGCAGCGGACGGACGACCGTACGAGGCGTCCGACCCCCACCTGCTGGAGTGGGTGCACATCGCCGAGGTGGACAGTTTCCTTCTGGCACATCAGCTTTACGGCGCCAAGCCGTTGGACCAGCCAGGCCGCGACGACTACGTCGCCGACACCGCCCGTGTCGCCACCGCGCTCGGTGTGCTCGATCCACCGATCACCGAACGGCAGTTGAAGCAGCGGATCACGGACTATCGATCCGAGTTGACCGGCACCGCGGCAGCACGCGAGGCGGCCAAGTTCCTGCTGCTCACTCCCCCGTTGCCGCTGTTGGCCAGGCCGCCGTACGCCGTGCTGGCCGCCACCTCGGTGGCCATGCTGCCCGCATGGGCGAGGTTGCCACTGCGGCTGCCGTACCTGCCGCCGCTGGAGACGACCGCCGTGAGGGTGGCGGGCCGCACACTGGTCGGCGGCATCCGCTGGGCCCTGAACCACGGCTGATCAGAGCGGAATCGTTGTGCCCGTTTCCTTCTCGGCGAACGCGACCAGCTGAGCCGCTGCCTCGTAGTCGCACGCCTTGGCCGAACGGCCACTCAGGGTCGGCCCGCCCTTGAGTCCGAGCCGGCTGTCGATGCCGACGTAGCTGCCCGGTGGGATCGGCTCGCTGATGCAGTAGAGCGTCGGCGCGGCGCCTGCATCGATGTCGTTGGCCAGGACGTTGGCCGCCGACTGCACCACGGTGTGGAATGCCGACATGACCCGCTTGTCGGACACGTTCGAGAGGTTCGACGCCACCCACCCGGGATGGGTCAGCTGGGTGACGACCGGTGATCCGGCGGCCCGCAACCGTCGATCGAGTTCGAGTCCCCACAGCATCACCGCCAGCTTCGAGCGGCCGTACGCGGGGAACGCCGACCACTTGCGCGTGCGCAGGTGCGGATCGTCGAGGCCGATCTTCGCCGACTTGTGAGCGTCGGAGCCGACGTTGATGATCTGCGACCGCACCCGCGGCAACAGCAGATTGGTCAACGCGAACGGCCCGAGGAAGTTGGTGCCCAGTGTCACCTCGAAACCGTCGACGGTCTCGGACCGGGTCGAAGCGACAAGGCCCGCGTTGTTGATCAGGACATCCACCTCACCGTCGAACAGGTCGGGGAATGCTCGCACCGAGGCCTGTTCCGCGAGATCGAGTTTGAGCACCGACGTGTCGCCGCCCATCTCGGCTGCCCGTTGCGCACCGAGTTCGAGATTGCGCACCGCGAGGATCAGCTGGGCGCCCGCTCGGGCCAGTGCCCGTGCCGTCGCGAGGCCGACGCCGTTGGTGGCTCCCGTGACGATGATCCGCTTGCCGGTCAGATTGCCGAGTCGGGCCGGCGTCCAAGGTGATGTCACGGTCTGAGATTAACCATGCGCCCGCATCCCGAATCGTTGACATCGTCCACCCCGGCTGGTTGTCTACGGAAAAGACCGGAAATCTGGTCAGCTCGACCAACTTCGGTTCGATGAGGAGCCACCCGCCGCCATGATGGACAGTGCCCGGCACGTCGAGAACCTGGTGTACACCTACGCTGAGCGTCTCGACGCGGGCGACCTCGACGGGGTGGCCGCCCTGTTCCAGCACGGGCGCATCTGCGGTGTCGAGGGCGGCCCGCCGGAGACCGTCTTCTCGGGAACCGACGGGGTTCGCAAGATGTACGAGATGGCCACCCGGCTCTACCCCGACGGCACCCCCAAGACGAAACATCTCACGAGCAACGTTCAGGTCTACGTCGACGACGAGGCGGGCACGGCGCGCGCAAGCGCCTACTACTGCGTCACCCAGGCGACGCCCGACCTGCCACTTCAGATCATCGTGACCGGCCACTACCGCGACACCTTTCAGTGCATCGACGGATCGTGGTGGTTCGACACCAGGACCATGTACGTCGACCAGGTCGGCGACACCAGCCAGCACCTGAAGTTCTGAACGCGGTGGCGCCCCCGTTCGACGCGGCCGGACTCAAGGCCAGCGCGCAGCGGAAGGAAGGCCTGTACGACTGGGGTCCCCTGCCCTTCGAGGAGCCCCTCGCCGTGCTGGCCGACGACTATGCCCGCGCCAACCTCAACGACGTCGGCGGGTACGTCCTGAGATCGGGTCTGGTCCACAGCCTTCGGATGCGATTGCGGGCACAGGAATGGATCCGCAGACACCCCGAGATCACCGAGGAACGCATCACCGCGCCGATCGTCGTCGTCGGCATGATGCGGAGCGGCACCACCCTGCTGCAGCGACTGCTCGCCGCGGATCACCGCTTCCATTGCGCCTACGGGTGGGAGGTCGTCGAGGTGGCGCCGACGCTGGACCACCGGTGGTCCGCCTTGGAGGATCCCCGCATCGCCATCAGCGAGAGGCGCGAGGCGACGTCCCGTGCGATGGCGCCCGAACTGTTCGCGATCCATCCGATGTACGCGCGCGAGCCCGAGGAGGAGATCGTCTTCCTCGCCGACGCCTTCCTGTCCCACGTCCCAGAGGCGGGTGCCCACCTCCCCGTCTACCGCACGTGGATCGACACCCAGGACTTCGCACCGGCATACGACTATCTCCACAGGATGCTGCAGTTCCTGCAGTGGCAGAAGCGGCGGGCCGCGGACGCGAGGTGCGATGAAGGTACCGGTCGCACCTCCCGACGGTGGGTCCTCAAGTCGCCTGCGCACCTGGGTTATCTCGACGCCCTGCGGACCCGCTTTCCCGACCTGCACGTCGTGCACATGCATCGGGATCCCCGCGAGACGATCCCGTCCGGCGCCAGCCTGAATGCGACCCTGCACGCGATGCACGCCGACGACGTCGACCGGCGTCGCGTCGGCGCGGAATGGCTGCAACGGATGGGTTGGACGAACGATCGCGCCATGGCCACGCGCAACGAGTGGGCCGACGACTCGACGCTCTGCACCGACATCGAGTTCACCGACGCGGTCGCCGACCCCGTCGGCCAGGCGGCCCGCGTCTACCGCGCGATCGGCATGATCCTGACCGCGGATGCGGAATCGGCGATGCGCCGCTGGCTCGTCGAGCGTCCGCGCGAGCTGGCCAGGGCACCGTACGCCGCCACCGACTTCGGGCTCACCGATGCCCAGATCGACGAACGTTTCGCGGCCTACAACTCCCGATTCCGCTCCGGTGCAGAACCATTCAGGAGGGTTTGATGAACGAGCACACCGGTGATCCCGTGGCGACGGCGTCGCAGCACGAGCAGGAGGTGGCTGCGCTCGAACTCACCGGGCACCCGACCGTGAAGGCCGCCTACCGCAGTGTCGCCGAGACCTGGCTGGGGCGGGCGAAGGCCTCCGACGCGATGCGGGCGCGCTTCGACGACGCCTTCGCCGAGGTGATGTTCTCCGCCGCGGTGTGGTCCTCCAACCAGGACAAGCTTCGACCCAGGGTCAGCTGCATCACCCGGCTGGGACACCCGGTGGCGGGGCATGCGATCCCGGGGTCACGTTGGGGCATCGACAATCCCGACAGTGTGTACCGGGTGATCCCGATCTCCGGTGACGAGCGCTACGAGATCCGTGGGCGCGTCGGCGAGAACCGCATGACGGAGAACTACTTCACGCTCTGGGACGCCAACATGGGCACCGTCGCCGTGCTGAACGGTCGCACCATGGAGGTCGAATCCGACGGGTCGTTCACCATCACGGTCGACTCCGAGCCTGCGGGCGGACGTCCAAACCACGTTCGGTCCACCCCGGACGCACACGAGTTCTACATCCGCGACGTGCTGCTGAACTGGGACCGCGACGATCCGAATCACCTTGCGGTGCAACGCCTGGGCGCCGAACCTACGACACCGGCGAGGACGCGCGACGAACAGGCCGACGCCACGGCCGCCATGATGGCGCACTTCGCCAACTTCACGGGAAAGCTCAGCCATGGGGTGTACAAGATGGCGCCCAACGACTTCAACCTGGCCTGGACGGCCGACAAGGTCGGTGCGATGCGCAACCAGGTGTACGTCATGGGCCGTTTCGAGCTGAACCCCGGCGAGACGTTCGTCGTCGACGTCAGCGACGGCGGCGCCGAATACTTCACCGTGCCGTTGAGCAACATCTGGGGCACCACGCTCGACATCGTCGACCGCACCGGAAGCCTCAACAAGGCCCAGTCGGTGCCCAACGAGGACGGGACCTATACCTACGTCATCGCCCCGACCGATCCGGGGGTGGCCAACTGGATCGACTCCGACGGCCTCGACGAGGGCATCCTGACCCTGCGGATGGCCGAGTTCGGCGACGGCGGCCCGAAGGAGGACCTCGGCGCGCGTGGTCGAGTGGTGAGACTCGAGGATCTGGAGGCCGAGGTGCCGACGTTGCGCCGGGTCTCCGAACCGGAGCGGGCGGCCGAACTCGCCGATCGGCGGGCAGCGTATCTGCGCCGCCTGCCTGAAGGGACGATCTGAGATGGGCTGCTGGCTGGTCACGGGGTGCTCCACCGGCATCGGTCGCGAGATCGCCCGCGCCGCACTCGAAGCGGGACGCTCCGTCGTGGTGACGGCACGTCGCACCGAGGCGGTGGCCGACTTCGCCGACGCCTACGGCGACCGGGCGGTGGTGGTGGCACTCGACGTCACCGACAAGGCCCAGATCGCTGCGGCGGTTCGGACCGCCGAGGATGGGTTCGGCGGCATCGACGTGTTGGTCAACAACGCGGGCAACGGCTATCTGTCCGCGATCGAGGAAGGCGAGGACGAGAAGGTCCGAAAGCTGTTCGACACCAACTACTTCGGAGTGGTCGACACGATCAAGGCCGCGCTCCCCGCGATGCGGGCGCGCCACTCCGGGCACATCGTGAACATCTCGTCGATGACCGGACTGGTGGCCAACCCGCCGAATGCCTACTACTCGTCGACCAAGTTCGCGCTGGAGGCGTTGACAGAAGCCCTCGCACAGGAGGTCAAACCCCTCGGCATCAAGGTGACGGCGATCGAGCCTGGCGCTTTCCGCACCGACTGGGCGGCCAGGTCGATGTGGGAGTCGTCCACTCCGATAAGCGATTACGACGACAACGTGGGCGCCCGCAAGACGATGATCAAGGAGTTCGCCCATCACCTCCCCGGCGACCCGCGCAAGGTGGCCGAGGCCGTCCTGATGGTGACGTCCCTCGACGAGCCGCCGTTGCGTCTCCTGCTGGGCAGGGACGTACTCAAGGCCGTCCGCGACAAACTCGCCGCCTTCTCCGCATCGATCGACGAATGGGAGTCGATCACCAAGGACGTCGACTTCCCCAAGGGTGGTTGACGATGGCGATCCCAGACGGACGGCTGGCAGGCAAGGTCGCCTTCATCACCGGCGCGGCTCGCGGGATGGGCCGGGCACACGCGGTCAAGCTCTCCAGCGAGGGCGCCGACGTCATCGCCATCGACGTCTGCGCGGAGTTCGAATCGACCGACTACCCCGGCTCGACCGCCGCGGACCTGGCCGAGACGGTCAGACTGGTGGCGGCCCAGGGTCGTCGTATCCTGGCCCGCCAGGCCGACGTCCGCGACCCCGAAGCGGTGAACGCCGTAGTCGCCGAAGGAGTGCAGGAGTTCGGGCGCCTCGACGTCGTCATCGCCAACGCGGGCATCATCAGGGTCAGCGACACCGACCAACGGGCCAAGGCGTTCCGGGACGTGGTGGACGTCAACCTGATCGGTGCCTGGAACACCGTGGACGCCGCCATCCCCGCCTTGATCGCAGGCGGGCGCGGTGGCTCGATCGTGCTGGCGAGTTCGACCCAGGGCATCAAGGCCTCCCGCACCGACCGGGCCGGCGTCCAGGGCTACGCCGCCTCCAAACGCGGGCTGGTGGCGCTGATGCAGGTTTGGGCCGACGAGCTCGCCCAGCATTCGATCCGCGTCAACACGATCCACCCCAGCGGCGTGGCCACCGACATGATCCTCAACGAGACCACCATGAAGCTGTCCGCGGCAGGCGATCCGTGGCTCACCAGCCAGCTGAACGCCCTGCCGATCTCGCTGCTGCGACCCGAGCAGATCGCCGCCGCGGTGGCGTGGCTGGTCTCCGACGAAGCCGCGTTCATCACCGGCACCTCGTGGCCGCTGGATGCCGGATTCACCCTCCGGAGTTAGGAGTTCGAGGTGAGCACGCCCGATTTCGACGACACCGTCGACGTGGTCGTCGTCGGCTCCGGCGGCGGCGTGACCGGTGCGTACACCGCGGCCCGCGAGGGTCTGTCCGTCGCGCTGGTCGAGGCGACCGACAAGTTCGGTGGGACCACCGCATTCTCGGGAGGCGGCGGGATGTGGTTCCCGTGCAACCCGGTGCTGCGCCGCGCGGGCGTCGACGACACCGTCGAAGAGGCACTGACCTACTTTCACGCGGTCGTCGGCGACCGGACCCCGCGCGATCTGCAGGACGCGTACGTCCGCGGCGGAGCGCGCCTCATCGAGTACCTGGAAGAGGACGACGCGTTCGCCTTCAAGGTGCTGCCCTGGCCCGACTACTTCGGCCACGCCCCAGGCGCCCGACTGGATGGCATGCGCCACATCGTGTCGAGGGCGCTACCCGCCGACGCGCTCGGCCCGCATGCCGACCGGGTGCGGGGTCCGCTCGACAACGAACGTCTGGGAGTGCCTGCGCCGGAACTGCTCACCGGAGGCAGGGCCCTGGTGGGTCGCTTCCTCGCCGCCCTGCGCCGTTTCCCAGCGGCGACGGTCCACCTGGAATCCCCACTCGTCGACCTCGTCGTCGACGACGGCGCCGTCTCCGGGATCGTCGTCGACCGAGACGGCAGGCACGTTCGCATCGGCGCCCGCCGCGGTGTCCTGCTCGCCGCAGGCGGTTTCGAGCAGAACCCGCAGATGCGGCTGGACTTCGGTGTGCCCGGAAGGACCGAGGACACGATGGGGGCACCGGGCAACACCGGCGCCGCGCACCAGGCGGCGATCCGCGTCGGCGCGTCCACCGATCTGATGGACCAGGCGTGGTGGTCACCCGGCCTGACGCACCCCGACGGCAGGTCGACCTTCTCGCTGTGGTTCACCGGTGGCATCTTCGTCGACTCCGATGGTCGTCGGTTCGTCAACGAGTCGGGCGCCTATGACCGCCTGGGCCGTACGGTGGTCGACCGGATCGGCTCGGGTGCAATGGAACTGCCGTTCTGGATGATCTACGACGACAGGGATGGCGAGGTCCCGCCGGTGAAGTCGACCAGCGTGTCGATGGTCGAGACCGAGCGCTACCGCGAGGCCGGGCTGTGGCGCACGGCCGACACCCTCGGCGACCTCGCGGCGGCGATCGGCGTGCCGCCTGCCAACCTGACCGCCACGGTGGCGCGCTTCAACGAGATGGCGGCCGACGGCGTCGACCGGGACTTCGGTCGCGGCGACGAGGCCTACGACCGCACCTTCACCGGCGGTGCGTCGCCCCTGGTTGCGATCGACCGGCCGCCGTATCACGCCGCCGCGTTCGGACTGTCGGACCTCGGCACCAAGGGTGGTCTCCGCACGGACCGCGACGCCCGCGTGCTCGACACCCAGGGCAGGCCGATACCCGGTCTCTACGCGGCGGGGAACACCATGGCCGCCGTCAGCGGCACGGCCTACCCCGGCGGCGGCAACCCGATCGGCGCGTCGATGTTGTTCAGCCACTTCGCCGCCCTCCACATGGCCGGGCGTCCCGCCGGCCAGACCAGCTGACACCGACACGACCGAGGAGCATCATTCGCCCCATGTCTTCCACACTTTCGCGCTACGCCGACCGTCGCGTCCTGATCACCGGTGGCGGCTCCGGCATCGGACAGGCCACCGTCCTTCGCATCCTCGACGAAGGTGGGCGCGTCGTCGCCGCCGACATCAGCGAACCCGGATTGCAGGACACCACGGTCAAGGCCGCCGCGTACGGCGAACGGCTGTCGACCGTACGGATGGACGTCGGTGACGAAGCCTCGGTGAAGGACGGCGTCGCCGCGGCCGTCGAGGCGGCAGGCGGGCTGGACACCCTCGTCAACGCCGCGGGCATCCTGCGGTCGTCGCACTTCGCCGACACCACCCTCGCCGACTTCGAGAAGGTCGTCCGCGTCAACCTCTTCGGGACGTTCCTCGTCACGCGCGAGGCGATTCCGGCTCTGCGACAAGGTCATGCGGCCGCGGTCGTCAACTTCAGCTCCACGTCGGCCGCCTTCGCCCACCCGTACATGTCGGCCTACGCGGCCTCCAAGGGCGGCGTCCAGGCGATGACGCACGCTCTGGCGCTGGAGTTCAGCAAGGAGCGGATCCGGTTCAACTGCGTGCAGCCGGGATCGGTCTCCTCCGGGATGACCGACGGCGTCGGCGAGTCGAAGCAGAGCATCGGTCCCGGCCTGCCCGACGACATGGACTTCTCGCTCCTCGGCAAGATCATGGCGGTGCTTCCCCTCGACGACGGCGCCATGTTCGCCAAACCCGACGCGGTGGCCAGTGTGGTGGCGATGCTCGGCTCCCCCGACGCCTACTGGGTCACCGGGACCGAAGTCCGCGTCGACGGTGGCACCCACATGTAGTCACCGGGTCCGGCAATCCCGGGAACGGGCAGCTAGCTGGGATAGGTTGGCCGCGGGCCACCGACCACGTGGCACGACGTCCGATCCGAGAGATTCTGAGGCATGCGAGTTGACGGGCGCGACATCGCCGTTTCCGGCGATCTGCTGCAACCGCTCGTCCGTCGCACCAACGACATCTTCCGCCTTGCCATGGCGACCATCTTCCTCGCCGCGGTCATCACCAGTTCGCTGATCACCCGCAGGGACTGGGTCGCCCTCGAGCGATCGATCTCGGGGATCGTCGGCGTCCTCACCCCGACCCAGTCCAACCTGGTGTATCTGGCCTACGGCGTGGCGATCCTGGCACTGCCGTTCGCGATCCTCATCGGGCTGATCACCGCCAGGCAGTGGCGTCTGCTCGCCGCGTATGCCGCGGCGGGCCTGATCGCGGTCCTTGCGCTGTCGATCAACTCGAGCGGCTTCGCGGCCCCGCGGTGGCACTTCGACCTGGACGACCGGCTGCGGACCGTGCTGTCCCAGTTCCTCGACGACCCGCGCTGGATCGCGATGCTGGCCGCCGTCCTCACGGTGTCCGGGCCGTGGCTGCCTGCGCGGCGGCGCCGGTGGTGGTGGGCCCTGCTCCTGGCCTTCGTGCCGATTCACCTCGTCGTCAGCGCCGTGGTGCCCGCACGGTCTCTGCTCGGCCTTGCGGTGGGGTGGTTCGTCGGCGCACTGACCGTGCTCATCGTCGGGACGCCTGCCCTCGAGGTCCCGCTCGACGGTGCCGTACGGGCGCTGGTTCGCCGCGGTTGCGCGGTGACGGCGATGACGGTCGTGCGCCCCGCCGGCGCGGGACCACTGGTGTTGTGGGCGGCCTGCGAGGTCACCGACGGCCCAGGTGCGCCGAGGTCGCCAAGGGTGGTCACCGAACCGCCGCAGACGATCGTCGAGATGTACGGCCCCAATCAGCGCAGCGGCGGGATCATGAGCCAGATCTGGCGGCGGGTCCGGTTGCGCAACAGCGAGACCGCTCCGCTGCACGCCTCGATGCGCCGTGCCGTCGAGCACCGCGGGCTGATGGCGATCGCCATCCACGAACTGAGGCTGGCGAACAGCACGACCGTCGCGCTGGCCGCCCTCGACCGGGGCTGGACGCTGTACGCCCACACCCAACCCCGCGGCGTCACCCTCGACGCAACCTCTGCCGACGAGGCACTCGTCGGCCCCGTCTGGAAGGCGCTCGGCGTCCTGCACCGCCATCAGATCTCGCACGGAGACCTTCGGAGCAAGGAGATCACCGTCGACGACGGAGCCGCGCTCTTCGGCGGTTTCGGCAGCGCGGAGTACGGCGCGACCGACGTGCTCCTGCAGGCCGACATCGCAGCCCTCCTGGTGACGACGACCGCCATCTTCGGTGCCGAGGCCGCCGTCCGGGCCGCGATCGACGAGTTCTGTCCGGCCACCGTTCTCAACGCGTCGCGAAGGCTGACGAAATCCGCTCTGCCGAAACACATCCGCGACTCGGTCGCCGATCCTGCCACCGTCATGGCGGCAGCCAGGGACGAGGTCATGCACCAGACGGGTGCCGATCAGATCAAAGCCGAGACGATCACCCGGTTCACCAGGACCCAGGTGATCCAGCTCGTCCTGCTGGTGGCGCTGGTGTACGTCGCCTATCCGTTCATCAGCACGGTGCCCGCGTTCTTCTCCGAACTGCGGACGGCCAACTGGTGGTGGGCACTGCTGGGGCTGACCGTCTCGGCGTTGACGTATGTGGGTGCGGCGGCGGCGTTGTGGGCCTGCGCCTCGGGTCTGGTGAGCTTCCGCAACCTGACGATCATGCAGGTGGCCAACACCTTCGCCGCCACCACCACACCCGCAGGTGTCGGCGGTCTCGCACTGAGCACCCGGTTCCTCCAGAAGGGCGGCCTTGGGGCTCTGCGCGCGACGGCCGCCGTGGCCCTGCAGCAGTCGGTCCAGGTGATCACCCACGTCGGACTGCTGATCTTCTTCAGCGTGATCGCAGGCACGACGGCGAACCTCTCGCACTTCGTGCCGAAGACGACCGTGCTGTACCTGATCGGCGGCATCGCCCTCGGCATCGTCGGCACCTTCACGTTCGTCCCGACGTTGCGGCGCTGGCTCGGGACCGAGCTGCGGCCGCGGCTGAAGGAGCTGTTCGGCGAGCTCGTCGAGCTGATGCGCGAGCCGAAGCGGCTGGCCATCATCGTCGCCGGTTGTGCGGCAACGACTCTCGGTGCCGCCCTGGCGCTGTGGGCCAGCGTCGAGGCGTTCGGCGGCGGCACCACCTTCGTGACCGTCACGGTCGTCACGATGATCGGTGGCACCCTCGCGTCGGCGGCCCCCACTCCCGGCGGTGTCGGAGCCGTCGAGGCCGCCCTGATCGGTGGTCTCGCCGCCTTCGGCGTGCCCGCTGTCGTCGCCGTCCCGTCGGTTCTGCTGTACCGCGTCCTCACGTGCTGGCTGCCGGTGTTCGTCGGCTGGCCGGTCATGCGCTGGCTGACCAGAAAGGACATGATCTGACGGCGGCGCCTGTGGGGGTGGATCCGTGAAGTCGCGCCACATCACCGCCCGCGATGGTGTTGGATGACGGTGTGGCAAACATCAGCCGCAGCCGCACGATAACCGCCCCGCCACAGGCAATCTGGGACGTACTCGCCGACTTCGGTTCCCTCAGTTCGTGGGCGGACAACGTCGATCACTCGTGCATCCTGAATCACGGTGCTCAGGACCGGTCGATCGGCACCACCCGTCGCGTGCAGATCGGGCGCAACACGCTGGTGGAACGCATCGCCGAGTTCGATCCGACCGCCGCGCTCGCCTACGACATCGAGGGCCTGCCCCGTCGGTTGCGCACCGTCATCAACCGCTGGACCCTGCGACCTGCAGGAGCCGCCACCGAGGTGACGCTGACCAGCAGGGTCGAAATCGGCCGGAACCCCGTGGCCCGTGCCGTCGAATGGGCCATCTGCCGCGGCATGGCGAAGGAGTCCGACTCGATGCTGGCCGGCCTGGCCCGACGAATGGAGAGCACCGATGGATGAGCCGGACCCCTCTCGCTCCTCACCGCCGCCGGACGTCGTCATCCTGATGACCGACGAGGAACGCGCCGTCCCTCCCTACGAGTCCGCGGACGTGCTGGCGTGGCGGCGGCGAGCGCTGGGCGGCCGCCGCTGGTTCGACGAGCATGGCGTGAGCTTCGCGCGGCACTACACGGGCTCGCTGGCCTGCGTGCCCAGTCGGCCGACGCTCTTTACGGGCCAGTACCCCGATCTGCACGGTGTCACGCAGACCGACGGCATCGGCAAGCGGTTCGACGATTCACGGCTGCGGTGGCTGCGCCAGGGCGAGGTGCCGACGCTCGGCAACTGGTTCCGCGCCGCGGGCTATGACACGCACTACGACGGCAAGTGGCACATCTCGCACGCCGATCTCGACGATCCCGAGACAGGTGAACCGTTGGCCACCAACGACGACGAGGGTGTCGTGGACCAGGCCGCCGTGCAGCGCTACCTCGACGCCGACCCGCTCGACCCGTACGGCTTCTCCGGTTGGGTAGGCCCCGAACCTCACGGTGCGGCCATGTCCAACAGCGGCTTTCGCCGCGACCCGCTGTTCGCCGATCGGATCGTCGCGTGGCTCACCGACCGGTACGAGCGTCGCCGCGCCGGAGACGAGGACGCCCTGCGCCCGTTCCTTCTGGTGGCCAGCTTCGTCAACCCGCACGACATCGTGCTCTTCCCGGCGTGGCAGCGCCGCAACCCGCTCGCACCGTCCCCGTCGCTGGACCCGCCGCACGTGCCCGCCGCCCCGACCGCCGACGAGGATCTCCGCACCAAGCCCGCCGCACAGATCGCCTTTCGGGAGGCGTACTACACCGGTTATGGTCCAGCGCCCGCGATCGGCCGCGGCTACAAGCGGAACGCGCAGCAGTACCGCGACCTCTACTACCGCCTGCACGCCGAAGTCGACGGACCACTCGAGAGGGTGCGCCGCGCCGTCACCGAAGGCGGGTCCGACAACGCCGTGCTGGTGCGCACGTCTGACCACGGCGACCTGCTCGGCGCGCACGGCGGACTGCATCAGAAGTGGTTCAACCTGTACGACGAGGCCACCCGGGTGCCGTTCGTCATCGCGCGCATCGGTGCGGATGCGACGCAGGCGCGGGTGGTCACCGCCCCGACGTCGCACGTGGACCTGGTGCCGACGTTGCTCGGCGCGGCCGGGGTCGATGTCGAAGTAGTCGCCGACACACTGTCCGAGTCGTTCTCCGAAGTGCACCCGCTCCCCGGCCGCGATCTGATGCCGATCGTCGACGGAGCGCCCGCCGACGAGAACCGGGCCATCTACCTGATGACGCGGGACAACGTGCTCGAGGGAGACACCGGTGCGTCGGGGGCGGCCCGGCAGCTGGGCCTGACGGTGAATCCGCCTGTGCCGCTTCGCATCAAGGTCCCGGCGCACGTCGCAACCAACTTCGAGGGCCTGGTGGTCCGCGTGGATGACGCCGACGCGTCCCTCGGTGCCGGGCATCTGTGGAAGCTGGTGCGCACGTTCGACGATCCGTCGACCTGGACCGAGCCCGGCGTGCGGCAACTGGCCACCAACGGAATCGGCGGCGAGGCCTACCGGACCGATCCCATCGACGATCAGTGGGAGCTGTACGACCTGTCCGCCGATCCCATCGAAGTCGACAACCGGTGGGACGACCCCGCCCTGCACGACCTGCGGGCACACCTGCGGATGCAGCTCAAGCAGGCACGGGCGACCTCGGTGCCCGAGCGCAACCGTCCGTGGCCCTATGCCGACCGGCAGCCTCCTTCCGGAGCACCCGATGGCGTGGTGCGTCGGGTACTGGGGCGTCTTGCCCGCTAACGGCGCACCGAGGTAGTCGTCACTCCGGCCATGCCGAATTCTTGATGACGTCGACGAAGTCGGTCCGACGAAACCCGGGCACGAAGTGTTCGAGCACGTCGGCGTTGACCGTGCCGAACGTCGTGTCGGGCCGGTCCTTGAAGCCGTCGTTGAAGGCCTGCAGGATCTCGGCCTTGAAGTTCGGCCGGGGATGGACGGAGGTGACGGCATCGATGTCGGCGGCGTCGATCGCGTCGAGCCGGAGCCCGAGCACATCGGTCTCGACGCCCGCGGTGGTCGCGGCGATGACGGCGTCCAGCCCATAGGGCACCTCCGGCGTGGTGTGCAGCGCGATCGCCGTCCAGACGACGTCGGTGTCCGCACGGGAGAAGCCCTGTGCAACAAGGAAATTGCGTGCCGCGTCGGCGCTGTCCATCTCGAAGCGCTGCGCCGTGCTGCGGTATGGCGGCACCAGGCCGGTGTCGTGGAACAGGGCGGCGATGTAGAGCATCTCGGCGTCGGGGGCGATCTGCAGCCCGCGGGACTGCAGGCTTCCGAAGAGGAACACCCGCCGCGAATGATGGAAGATCAACTCGTTGGTGGTGTCCCGGATCAACTCCGTGGCAGCCTTCGCCAACGCGCTGTCGGGGACGCTTACTCCTGCAATGGTCTCGGTCACGAGCTCTGTCCTTTCGAAGTGGTGTCTGCTTCGACTATCGCCTCCGTGGGAGGGTCGTCGCCGCAGGCAAGATGGCCATGAAACCCTCAGATATGGACATCGCACCGCGGGATGTCGTGGTCCTGCTCTACGACGGCGTACAGATGCTCGACGTCGCGGGCCCCATCGACGCCTTCGCCTCGGCCAACACCTTCGGTGCGAACTATCGCATCACCCACGCCTCGCTGACCGGCGACGACGTGGTGGCCAGCTCGGGAGCCCGCCACGGCGCCGACCTGGGCACCGCCGATCTCCCGGACACCTTCGACACCTTTCTGGTCCCGGGTTCACCGAACTGGCAGGCCAGCATCACCGACACCGCGTTCATCGATGCCGTGCGCAGCCTCTCCCAGCGCAGCCGACGGACCGTCTCCATCTGTGCAGGCGCCTTCCCGCTGGCCGCCACGGGTCTGCTGGACGGGCACCGGGTCGCCACGCACTGGAAGCTCGCCCGTCAGCTCGCCGCCCGCTTTCCTCTGGTCACCGTCGACGCGGCGTCGCTCTTCGTCGCCGACGGCAAGTACGTCACGTCGGCCGGGGTCACCGCTGGCATCGACCTGGTGCTGTCGCTGATCGAGCAGGACCACGGCCCGGGACTCGCCCGCGACGTCGCGCGGGATCTCGTCGTGTTCATGGCACGGCCCGGGGATCAGTCGCAGTTCAGCGTGCGACTCGAGGCGCCGCCGACCAATCACTCGGTGGTGCGCGAGGCGATGGACGTCATCACCGCGAACCCCGGGCGCAACCACACCCTGTCGAGCCTCGCGGCGGGGGCGGGCGTCAGCTCGCGACATCTGTCCCGGCTGTTCCTGACCGAAACCGGCCACACACCACAGCATTTCATCGACCGCACCCGCCTTGAGGCGGCCTGCGCGATGCTGACCGGTGGGCACGCCACTCTCGATCAGGTCGCCGAGCAGAGCGGTGTCGGCTCCAGTGAGTCACTGCGGCGGCTCTTCCACCGCGAGCTCGGCATCACGCCGAGCGCCTACCGAAACCGCTTCAGGACCGTGACGGTCTAGGGCTCCAAGAGTGCGGGCGGGGGGACTCGAACCCCCACGTCCTCTCGAACACGGACACCTAAAGACCGCGCGTCTGCCATTTCGCCACGCCCGCAACCAGGTGATCGTACCGTCCCGCATGAATGAGTTCATCGGACCCAAGTCGGTCGCGGTACCGTGGACGAATGTCCACTACACGGCGTAGGAGACCAGCGCTCATCGCGTTGGTCTTCGTCGGCGCCGCGGGCTGCCTGGCACTGGCCTGGTGGCAGTGGACGCGCTACGAATCCGCGTCCGGCTCCTTCCAGAACCTCGGCTACGCCCTGCAGTGGCCCATGTTCGCCGGCTTCTGCTTCTACGCGTACTACAAGTTCGTCCGTTACGAAGAGGCCCCGCCGCCGAGGCCGGACCAGACCAGGCCGACCGAGATCCCCGAGGGCCTGCTGCCCGAGCGCCCCAAGGCCGCCACCCGGGTCGACGACGACCCGACGCTCTCCGAATACAACGCCTATCTGGCCGAGCTCGCCAAGGGCGATGGCCGCACGGACACCGACGACAGGACGACGACATGAGCAGCCCGGATCCCGAAGCACCCGCTGATGCGCCTCAGGCCGACGATCCAGCGCCCCGGACTCCCACGGAGTCCGTCCGCAAGGCGCTGACCGCGTACCGCGTGCTGGCGTGGACGACGGGCCTCTGGCTCATCGCGCTCTGCTACGAGATGGTGCTCAAGTACATCGTGAAGGTCGACGACCCACCGAGCTGGATCGGTGTCGTGCACGGCTGGGTGTACTTCGTCTACCTGCTGTCCGCCGCGAACCTGTCGGTGAAGGTCCGCTGGCCCATCGGTAAGACCATCGGCGTGTTGCTCGCAGGCACCATCCCGCTGCTCGGCGTGATCGTCGAGCACTTTCAGACCAAGCAGATCAAGGCCGCGTTCAACCTCTGATCGGCGTCCCGCACCGCCACCAGGATGCCGGGGGGCGCCGTGGCCGACGTTTGCGATTCAGGCCCAACGGCGCGACGACCCACGTCGCCGAACGCTACACGTTAGTCGCGCTAGGTAAACTCACGCCAGCGACCGCAGCGCGGGCAGCAGGAGCGCCAGGGCGCGTCTCCGATGGGACACGGCGTCCTTCTCGGCCGGGCTCAGTTCACCCGCCGAACGCTCCGAGCCGTCCGGCACGAAGATGGGGTCGTAGCCGAAGCCACCCTCGCCGCGCGGCGCGCGGGCGATGGTCCCGGTCCACTCCCCCCGCACGACGGTCTCCCCCGAGGAGGACACCAGTGCGCACGCCGACACGAACGCCGCACCCCGCCGCTCGTCGGGTACGTCACCGAGTTGGCCGAGGAGCAGCCGAAGATTGGCGACGTCGTCACCGTGTGCGCCCGCCCATCGCGCCGAGAGCACGCCGGGCATGCCGTTCAGGGCGTCGACGGCGAGCCCGGAATCGTCGGCGACCGCGGGAAGCCCAGAGGCGCGGAACGCGTCCCGCGCCTTGGCCACCGCGTTCTCCTCGAACGTGGCGCCCGTCTCGGGAGCCTCGTCGAACGGGGCGACGTCGTCGAGCGACAGCAGCCGTAGACCCGACAACCCCGCGGCGTCGAGCACGCGGCGGAGTTCGGCCAGCTTCTTCGGGTTGCGACTGGCGACCAGGAGCTCCATGGCTGTCTTGCGTGTCAGCTTCCGAACGCCTTCTTCGGAGGCGTCGTCGGCTCAGGCAGCTCACCCGGGTAGGGCAGTTCGAGCGCTTCACGCTGTACGACGAACAGTTGGTCGCACGCGGCCAGCGCAGCATCGAGCATCTTGTCGAGCGTCGACCGGGGGAACGTCGCACCCTCACCGGTGCCCTGGATCTCGACCAGGGTTCCGGTGTCGGTGGCAACGACGTTCATGTCGACCTCGGCGCGCGAATCCTCCTCGTACGGCAGGTCCGTTCGCACGCGGCCATCGACCACTCCGACGGACACTGCGGCGATGGCACACGACAGCGGGCGCGGATCCGACAACCGACCAGCCGCGGACAAGTAGGTCACCGCGTCCGAGAGCGCCACGTAGGCGCCGGTGATGGCGGCGGTGCGGGTGCCGCCGTCGGCCTGAAGGACGTCGCAGTCGACGGCAATGGTGTTCTCGCCCAGTGCACCGAGGTCGATGCACGCGCGCAGCGAGCGTCCGACGAGTCGGCTGATCTCCTGGGTGCGGCCACCGACCTTGCCCCTGACCGACTCGCGGTCGGAGCGGGTGTGGGTGGCGGCAGGCAGCATGGCGTACTCGGCGGTCAGCCAGCCCTGGCCCGACCCCTTGCGCCAGCGCGGCACCCCCTCGGTGACGCTGGCCGTGCACATGACGCGGGTCTGACCGAACTCGACCAGAACCGATCCGGCCGGATGCTTGGTGAAGCCGCGGGTGATGACTACCGGGCGCAACTCGTCATCGAGTCGGCCGTCTTCTCGTCTGGACACCCGCCAACCCTAACCGGTGACGTGGACGCTCTAGTGCGCCGTAACCTCGAACGTCTCGTTGCACACGACGGCGTGCACCGGCCCGTCGAACTCGGCCTTGGCCTCGCTGATGACGTCCTCGCGCGACGTCCACGGCGGGATGTGGGTCAGGAGCAGTTCGCGCACGCCCGCCTTCGCGGCGGCGCGACCCGCTTCCGCACCGGACAGGTGCAGTTGCGGCGGGCGGTCGGACGAATCGGTCCACGATGCCTCGCACAGGAACACGTCGGCGCCGCTGGCGAGTTCGATCAGCTGCTCGCAGTAGCCGGTGTCGCCGCTGTAGACGAGCGTCGCTCCCGACGGATCGGTGAAGCGCATTCCGTACGACTCCGTCGGGTGGCACACCAGCCGCGGCAGCACGCTGAGCGAGCCGATCTGCACCGCTTGACTGTCCACCCACTGACGGATGTCGAAGATGTCGGAGAAGTCGTCGATCTCCCCGCCTTCGGGGGAGGACGCCGCGCCGAGCCGCGACCAGGTGTCGGCGGGCCCGTACATCAACGCCCGGCCCTTGGGCGGCGACGGATGGTATCGGCGCCAGACGAAGAGACCGGGGAGGTCCAGGCAGTGGTCGGCGTGGAGGTGCGAAAGGAGGACGCTCACGGTGCCCGGGTCGGCGTGACGCTGCAGCGCGCCGAGCACGCCGCCGCCGAAGTCGACGGCGAGAGGAGGAGTGTCGGGAGCCGTTATCAGGTAACCCGAAGCAGGCGAATCCGGCCCGGTGACACTACCGGAACAGCCCAGTACGGTGATTCGCACGCTCACCAGCTTGCCATGCCCGATCAGCGTGTGACGAAAACATCACCGCATTTGGCGCCGAGATTCATTATCTGGACATTTTGTGACCCATGACCTGGGACTACACCCATCGAGACGCAGCACTCACGCTCGTGTCAATGTGGCGAACGCCTCAGTTCAGCAAAGCGCGACGAGCGCTCAGATCGACAGCTGCGGCGCGGTCCCGAGCTTGCGCTTGGCGCGGGCCTTGCGTTCGGGTCCAGACAGCAGGTACGCGGCGATCACGCCGGCGATCCCACCGCAGAGGTGGCCCTGCCAGGACACCCCGAAGGTGCCGGGCAGCGCGCCGAGGAGGACGCCGCCGTAGATGAACAGCACGACCACGCCGACGACGATCTGCCACGCGTGGCGGGTGAAGAACCCGAAAACGATCAGGAACGTCAACCAGCCGAAGATCAGCCCGGACGCACCGATGTGGTTGGTCTCGTACGGGGATCCGATGTTGCCGATGAGCCAGGTGCCCAAGCCGCCGAGGATCCACACGATCGCGGTGGCGTAGACGAACCGCGCCATCCCGATGAGCGTCATGAGGAAGCCGAGGACCAGGGCGAAGCCGGCGTTGCCGTTCAGGTGCTCCCAGTTGGCGTGCAGCAGCGGCGCCCAGAGGATGCCCCACAGCCCGTCGACCGTCCAGGGCCGGATCCCGTCGGCGTCGAGTTCCTGGTGGTGCAGGGCGTCCCACGCCTCGATGACGTAGAGCAGCGCGACGAAGCTGACGATGGTGACTCCGCCGACCATCCAGGCGGGTCGCTTCTTCTCGGCAGGTCCCGGCCCGGTCATGCCCATAGCTGCCCTTCCAACGCATCCTCTGCGTCATCGAGGCTACCGGCGTACGCACCGGTCGACAGGTACTTCCATCCGGCGTCGCACACGATGAACGCGATGTCGGCGCGCTCGGCCGCCTTGCGCGCCTTGGCGGCCGTGCCCAGTGCGGCGTGCAGGATCGCTCCCGTCGAGATGCCCGCGAAGATGCCCTCGACCTGAACCAGCTCCCTGGTCCGCCTGACCGCGTCGAACGCACCGACGGAGTACCGCGTCGTCAGCACCTCGGGGTCGTACAACTCGGGAACGAAGCCCTCGTCGATGTTGCGCAGGGCATACACGCCCTCCCCGTACCGCGGCTCGGCGGCGACGATCTGCACGCCGGGTACGTGTTCGCGAAGGAACCTGCCGGTGCCCATCAGGGTGCCGGTGGTGCCGAGCCCCCCGACGAAATGGGTGATCTCGGGAAGGTCGGCGAGGATTTCCGGCCCGGTGCCCTCGTAGTGCGCGGCTGCGTTGGCCGGGTTGCCGTACTGGTAGAGCATCACCCACTCCGGGTGCTCGTCGGCCAGCTCCTTGGCCATCGCCACCGCGGTGTTGGAGCCCCCCTCGGCGGGTGAGTAGATGATCTTCGCGCCGTAGAGCTCCAGCAGCTGGCGCCGCTCGATCGAGGTGTTCTCCGGCATCACGCAGACCATCCGGTAGCCCTTGATGAGCGCGGCCATCGCCATCGAGATGCCGGTGTTGCCGCTCGTCGGCTCCATGATCGTCGAGCCGGGATGGAGCAGGCCGTCGCGCTCGGCCTGCTCGATCATCCGCAGCGCCGGCCGGTCCTTGATGGACCCCGTGGGATTGCGGTCCTCGAGCTTGGCCCACAGCCGTACGTGCGGCCCGGCCTCGTCGTTCCACTGCGGTGAGAGTTTCGGCAATCCCACGAGCGGCGTGTCACCCAGCGCCTGCAGCAGCGAGTCGTGGCGGGCCAAGATCAGCCGCCAGCGACCGCGGGGAGGATCGTCACCGAGTCGCCGTCGGCGATCTCGGTCGCCAGTCCGCCCGAGAACCGTACGTCCTCGTCGTTGACGTAGACGTTGACGAAGCGATGCAGCTTGTCGCCGTCGACGATCCGCTCGGTGATGCCCGAGTAGTTGGATTCGAGGTCGGTGATCACCTCCGCGAGTGTGTCACCGGTGGCGCTCACGCGCTTCTCGCCGCCGGTGTGGGTGCGCAGGATGGTCGGGATGGAGACGGTGACGGACACGGTCGGTCATTCCTTTCGACGGGTCGGGTACTGATCGACGATGGTGACGGGTTCCTCGGTGACGACGCCGTCGACGATCCGGTAGCTGCGGAGTTCGTGCTCCTCCGGATCGCGCGTCGAGACGAGGACGTAGTGCGCGTCGGGTTCGGACGCGTAGCTGATGTCGGTGCGACTCGGATAGGCCTCGGTCGCGGTGTGCGAGTGGTAGATGACGATCGGGGCCTCACCTGCCTCGTCCAGAGCCCGCCAGACCTTCAGCTGCTCGCCGGAGTCGAAGCGGTAGAACGTCGGCGAGCGCTCGGCGTTGTCCATGGCGATGAAGCGTTCGGGTCGATCCGATCCCTCGGGACCGGCGATCACTCCGCAAGCCTCGTCGGGGTGATCGGCGCGGGCGTGACCGACCATGGCGTCGACCAGGTCGCGTCGGATCGTCAACACGTCGGGCCAGTCCCTCCTGCTTGGGCGAATGCTCCGGGCAACATGCCGCGGTAGGTGGGTATTCCGGCGACGGTCTCGGCCGCGAGCACACCGGCCATCACGGCACGGGCCAGGCAGTCGGCGGCAGCGGCGCCGACCGCCGTCGTCAGCTTGGTCTCCGGCGACATCGCCGCTGGCGTAGCCGCGGCTCCGGTCGCAGGCTCCACCTCAACGGCACCGGTGGACAACACGAAGACGGTGTCCCCGTCCAACGGGGTGTGCGCGGGCCGGATGGTGCGGGCCAAGCCGTCCTGGGCGGCGACCGCCACCCGCTTGCAGGCCGCCTTGCTGAGCGCGGCGTCGGTGGCGACGACCGCGATGGTGGTGTTGAACGGCGACAGTTCGGCGTCGCGCTCGGCGAACGCCGCGATCTGCTCGGCGGGCGGCGCGGTCAGACCCAGCTCCGCGATGAGGTCGACCATCCACGGCAGCCCCGTCGCGGGATCGGCGACGTTGCCGGCCGAGTTCACGGCGACGATCGCACCGATGGTGACACCGATGTCCTCGAGGGTCAGCGACGCCGTGCCGAGGCCGCCCTTGAGGGCGCCCGCCCGTGCGCCGACCCCCGCACCGACGTTGCCCATCGGCACCTGGAGGCCTGCGGCGTTGGCGGCGGCGAAACCGAACTCCGCGGTCGGGCGGCATGCCCACCCGCCGACGGGCAGATCGAAGATCACCGCGGCAGGCACGATGGGGACCAGACCGCCGTCCATCACCACCCCGCGGTCGTGCTGTTCCAGCCATTGCATGACACCGTCGGCGGCGGCGAGACCGTAGGCGCTGCCACCCGTCAGCACGACGGCGTCGACGAAGCGCACGCTGTTGGCCGGGTCGAGAAGGTCTGTCTCCCTGGTTCCCGGCGCCCCTCCGCGGACGTCGACCGCACCGGTCGTGCCGGGCGGCGTGAGGACGACGGTGGTGCCACACGCCCAGCCCGTACCCAGCGTCGCATCGGGATCGAGCCGGTGGTGATTCCCGACGAGAATGCCCGACACGTCGGTGATCGAGCCGCCCATCGGAATTACTTCTTGCCCATCAGCCCGAGCACCAGGTATTCCTGCAGCACGGTAAGCCACTGGTAGACGTCGAGGTGCCCGGCCATCGGATGCTCGGCGGGCAGATGGTCGGGCCCGTCGGGGCCGATATCGAGCATGGTGCCGAGCGCCAACCTGATGTCGTTGACGCATGCCGCCCAGCAGTGCGCGTCGTCCTCGGCGATCTCGAACCTGCCACCGCCGGACGGCAACGTATCCAGCAGGCGTTGGCCCGCATGCCGTTTCGCCTCGATGATCTCGGGCTCGTGCAGGCTGCGCAGGGCGCTGTTGAGGCTCTCGGCGGTACCCGAGCCGGCGGGATGGTCGTGCTGCGGGCGGAAGAAATCGGGCAGCAGGCGCATCATCGTGTCATCGTCCGGCGGCTTCGAATGCCCGGTCCGCATCCCGGTCAGTTCCTCGAGTTCGTCTGTGGGCGAAGAGTTCTCGCGATCGACCAGCATGTCCATCAACGAGTTGACCAAGCTCTGCAGCAGAGTCGCCTCGTGCGCCGCGAGCGCAGACCGAAAGCGCGTACCCTCAGCGGTTTCCACACGCTTCCACTTGCGCACGCCATGTACTCCCGGGGTCAGCGATCCTGCTGCATCGTGGCCCAGAGGCCGGCAGCATGCAATTTGGTGACGTCGACCTCCATGGACTCCCTACTCCCCGACGACACCACGGCCTTGCCCTCCTCGTGCACCTGGAGCATGAGCTTGGTGGCGTGCGGTTCGCTGTATCCGAAGAGCTTCTGGAACACGTAGGTCACGTACGACATCAGGTTGACGGGGTCGTCCCACACCAGGGTGACCCAAGGACTGTCGGTCGCCTCGACGACCTCCACATCACGTTCCTCGCGAGTCCCTGGCTGGGTTCGCGCCGGCGTAACCATGCCGCCAAGGATAGACACCGGTCTCGGTGACGGTCCGAACGGCTACGGTTGGCGGTGTGACCGGCTATGAGCGCCCGCGCGAGGAGTGTGCGTCGACGGCTCTGCTCACCGACAAGTACGAGCTGACGATGCTCGCGGCCGCACTGCGTGATGGCACGGCGCACCGCCGGACCACGTTCGAGGTGTTCGCCCGCCGCCTGCCCGACGGCAGGCGTTACGGCATCGTCGCAGGCACGGGCCGCTTCCTGGAAGCCTTGCCGCAGTTCAGGTTCGATGAGGACGAGCTGGCGCTGCTCGCCGACTTCCTGGACGCCGAGACCCTGTCCTACCTCGCCGATTACCGGTTCACCGGCGACGTCGACGGCTACGCCGAGGGCGAGCTCTACTTCCCGGGCTCCCCGGTACTGTCGGTACACGGCACGTTCGCCGAATGCGTGCTGCTGGAGACCCTGGCCCTGTCGATCTTCAATCACGACTGCGCCATCGCCTCGGCCGCGGCCCGCATGGTCAGCGCAGCCGAGGGTCGGCCGCTGATCGAGATGGGCTCGCGCCGCACCCACGAGAGGGCGGCCGTGGCCGCCGCGCGCGCCGCCTACATCGCCGGCTTCTCCGGTTCGTCCAACCTCGAGGCCCAGCGGCGGTACGGCGTGCCCGCGCTGGGGACCAGCGCGCATGCGTTCACCCTGCTGCACACCTCCCCCGACGGCCCCGACGAGCAGGCCGCCTTCCGGGCTCAGGTCGACGCCCTCGGCGTAGGCACCACGCTGCTCGTCGACACCTACGACATCACCACCGGTGTGGCCAACGCCGTCGCCGTGGCAGGCCCCGAACTGGGCGCGGTCCGCATCGACTCGGGAGATCTGGGCGTGCTGGCCCGCCAGGTGCGCGATCAACTCGACGGGCTCGGCGCTTCCGACACCCGCATCGTCGTGACAAGCGACCTCGACGAGTTCGCCATCGCTGCGCTGCGCGCCGAGCCCGTCGACTCGTACGGGGTCGGCACGTCGCTCGTCACCGGGTCGGGCGCGCCGACCGCGGGCATGGTCTACAAGCTCGTCGAGGTGGAGGGCGTTCCCGTGGAGAAGCGCAGCACCCTCAAGGAATCCCACGGCGGACGCAAGCAGGCGCACCGGCTGGCCAAGCCGACGGGCACGGTCGTCGAGGAGATCGTGCACCTCGCCGACAAAACCCCCGCGCCGGCCTCCGGCCTGATCGCCACGGCACTCGCCCATCCGTTGGTCCGCTCCGGTGAGGCCGTCGCCGACCTCGACCTGACGTCGGCGCGCAAGCGCGTCGCCGCGGGTCTGCACAGCCTGCCGTGGCACGGGCTGAAGCTCTCCCGCGGTGAGCCCGCGATACCCACGCGCATGGTCGACGCCACGCGCCGGGCCTGAGGAGGAGACACGGGCGGCGTCAGGGACCTGCTGGACAAGGCGGTTGCCGCACTCGGCGGCACCGAACGCAGCGGGCAGATCGAGATGGCCGAGGCGGTCGACCATGCCTTCGAAACCGGTGAGCACCTCGCAGTCCAGGCGGGCACCGGCACCGGGAAGTCGCTCGCCTATCTGGTGCCTGCCATCAAGCGTGCGATGGAACGCGCCGAACCCGTCGTGATCTCGACGGCGACCATCGCCCTGCAGCGTCAGCTGTTCGATCGCGACCTGCCGCGACTGGCCGACGCCCTGACCGGCGAGGTCCCGCGTCGCCCCGAGTTCGCTCTGCTCAAGGGGCGCGGAAACTACCTGTGCCTCAACAAGATCCACAACGGAGCGACGGAGTCACCCGACGACCTGCCTCAGGACGAGCTGTTCGATGCCGTGGCGACGACGGCGTTGGGCCGCGACGTCAAGCGTCTCATCGAGTGGACGTCGGACACCGAGACCGGCGATCGCGACGAGGTCGTGCCCGGGGTCGCCGACCGATCGTGGAGCCAGGTCAGCGTGTCCGCGCGGGAGTGCGTCGGCGCTGCGCGCTGCCAGTACGGCAGCGACTGCTTCGCCGAGAAGGCGCGCGGCCGTGCAGGTACCGCCGATGTCGTCGTCACCAACCACGCCCTGCTCGCCATCGACGCGATCTCGGACGTGAACGTCCTTCCCGAGCACGAACTCCTGGTGGTGGACGAAGCCCACGAACTCGTCGACCGGGTGACGAGCGTCGCGACCGGCGAACTGTCGGCGACCATGCTCGGCGTCGCACTCCGCCGCTCGTCTCGACTCGTCGATCCCGAACTCGCCCAACGGTTCGAAGCGGCGACCGCCACGTTCTCGTCGGCCATCTACGACGAGGAGCCGGGCCGCAAGGACGTCCTCGACGAGGAGTTGGCGACGTATCTCACCGTGTTGCGGGACTCGGCCGACAAGGTCCGGTCGGCCATCGACACGGCGCCGGGCGATCCGAAGGCCGCCGCCGCGCGCAACGAGGCGGTGACGGCACTGAACGACGTCAGCGACACTGCGTCGCGCATCCTGTCCTCGTACGGTCCGGCGATCCCCGACCGCACCGACGTGGTGTGGCTAGACCACGAGGAGGTCAGGGGAAACCGCAGAGCAGTGCTCAGGGTGGCGCCGCTGTCGGTGGCAAACCTGTTGCGCAACAGGCTGTTTGACCAGGGAACCGTGATACTGACCTCCGCGACCCTGACGATCGGCGGCAACTTCGACGCGATGGCACGATCCTGGGGCCTCACCGCCATGGGCGAGGAAGCGGCGGCCTGGAAGGGCATCGACGTCGGATCGCCCTTTGCGCATGCCAAGTCGGGCATCCTCTACGTCGCCGCCCACCTGCCGCCGCCGGGACGCGACGGCACCGGGTCGGCCGAACAACTCGACGAGATCGAAGGCCTCATCAACGCCGCGGGCGGCCGGACGCTGGGCCTGTTCTCGTCGATGCGCGCCGCGAAGGCGACGGCCGAGGCGATGCGCGGTCGCCTCGACACACCGGTGCTCTGTCAGGGCGAGGACACCACGATGGCACTG
>JAOPUT010000142.1 GCA_025963385.1 Mycobacterium sp. | reverse complement strand
ACTCGTCGTGACCGGACATCGCGCAGAGGTCGTGCCACTGCTGCGCCGTCCCGCAGCCCAGTGCGACGAGACCGTCCGCGGCCTGGGCGACGCCGGGAACGGTGGGCCTGCGCTCGGTGCGCCACGGGCGTCCCAGCATCTCGAAGTATGTGACGGGATAGTAGGTGAGACAGAGGATTTGAGCCTCCAGCATCGACAGGTCGACGAGTTCGCCGTAGCCGTCGCGCAGTGCGCGCGCCCGGAACGCGAGGGTCATCGCCGCGGCATATGCACCGCTGACCCAGTCCCCCACCTGACCGCCGACGTGCACGGGCGCCCTGTCCTGCGAACCGCGCCCGATACCGATCGCACCCCCCGACCACGCCTGCAGCGTGAACTCCGTCGCGGGTCGGTCGTGCCACGGCCCGTCGAGGCCGAACGGCGTGATCGCCGTGACGACGAGATGCGGGTAACGGCGGCTGATCTCCCGGGGTGACAGAGAGTCGCGCTCGGCGACGGCGGACCCCTGCGACCACACGACGGCATCGGCCGCAGCCAGCAGTCGCTCGACCAGCTCGACGTCCGCGTCGGCATCGGGGTCGATGACCACGCTGCGCTTGGAGCAGGCGAGGAAGCCGAACAACGCGCCGTCGTCCCCGGGTCCGATGGCCGCCCCCGACGCCGACCAGCGGCGTAGCGGATCACCCTCGGGCGATTCGACTTTGATGACGTCTGCGCCGCCGTCGGCGAGCAGCTTGGTGGCGTACGCCCCGGCGATGCCGCTCGACAGGTCGACGACGGTGAACCCGTCCAGTGGCGACGACATGCTATTCCTTCTTGGCTCGGTTCTTCTTGCTCAGCCTGAAGTCGGGTGGGAACTTCGAGTCGTTGTCGTTCACGGCTGCCGCCAGACCACTGTCGATCGCCTCTCCCATGTCGAGGTCGTCGTGGCCGTCGTTCTGCACGCCGCTGCCCATCGACTCGAAGAACGCCGAAAGCAGGCTGCCCATGTACTCACCCTGGTGCTGCTTGTACACCTCGAAGAACAGCTTCTGCATGAAGACGGTGTCGACCGGCCGGTTGCGGGCACACGCCAGCGCATACTTCTGCGTCTCGGCCTCGAGCTCGTCGCGCGTCACCACCTTGTTGAGGAAGTTGCACTTCTCCATGTCCTCGGCGGTGAAGGGCCTTCCGGTGAAGACCATCTCCTGGAACTTGCGAAGGCCCATCATCTGCACCCACGTCCACATGCGCGGGCCCCACCCGTAGTACCGGAAGGACGGGTGGCCGAACAGCGCGTCGTCGGAGGAGATCACCAGATCGGCGTCTGCGCACTGGTAGAAGTGCCAGCCGTAGCAGTAGCCCTTGGCCTCGACGATGCTGATCTTCTTGAGCTCCTGCAACGGCCGGTTCCCGGCCTGCACGTTGGCGTACCACCCGCTGATGGTGGCGCCGTTGCGGAACGTCCCCTTCGGCGGATAGGTGACGTCCCCGAGACTCGGGTCGTCGACCTTCAACTCGCGCAACCGCTTCTCGGGTTCGTCGACGCCCTCCATGAACTCGGGAAGGTCGGCGCCGCTGCCGAGGTTGTCGCCGACACCGCGGATGACGACGACCTTGACGTCGTTGTCGACGCTCGCCGCTCGCACCACGTCCGCGTAACGCAGCCGGGCATCCGAGGTCGGCGCATTGAGGAAGTCCGGCCGATCGAAGGTGATCGTGGCGATCTTGGTCTTGGGGTCCTTCTCGTAGCGGATGATCTCCTCGGGGCCGGGCCTTGCCGGTCGCTTCTTCTTCGACATTCCCGCGCTCTCAGTTGGATCCAACGGCAGCGCTGCCGCTGAATGACGGACTCGACGTGAGGACCTCGGGACCGTCGTCGGTGATGAGGACGGCGTCCCGGCTGAACACCGCGCCGACGCCGGGCTCCCAGACGTACGCCGTGACGGCCAGCACCGTGCCCGGGTCGAGCCGCTCGGCGGCGGACGTCTGCGGCAGGTCCGGTGAGATGACCGGCGGGTCGAAGCCGAGGCCGAGGCCGTGCGCGACGGGCAGCGGGGGGAGCGCCTCGCCTGCCGCCTCGTATGCGGCGAGGAGGTCACTGGCAGGCGCGCCAGGACGGCACGCGTCGATCAGCCTGTCCCACAGGTCATTCGACCGCCGGTACAGGTCATCGGCACCCGCCACCTCACCCACGGGCCACGTCCGACCGACCTCACCCACGTAGCCGTCGGCCAGTGCGCCGGCCGCGAGGGCCACCAGTTGGCCATCGGCGATGCGGCCGTCGCGACGGCCGACTCGCCAGGAATGCTCGCGTGAGGTGATCCACGCCCCGTCCTGGGTCGCCGACGTGCTGAAGCCACCGGCGGCCATCGCCTCCATGAGTACGCCGTTCAACGCCTGCTCGGTGGTGCCGACCGCGAGTTCGGACAACGCTGCCGCGAGGCCGCGCTCGGCGACCGCCAATGCGCCTCGGAGAACCCGGATCTCGTCGGCGGTCTTGATGCGCCGTGCCGCCTTCATGGATACCTCGCCGTCGACGAGTTCGGCGTTGGGGAAGGCGATCGGCAGCAACTGGGCGAACGACGGCGACATGGCGTCGGTGCCGACGCGTTTCGCCCCGGCCGCTCCCTCGATGCGTTTGAGGACCTCGATGTTCGTCATCGGGTTCCACGCCAGCCCGTACAGGTGATCGTGCCCGATCTCCTCGGGGATGCCCTCGTCCCAGCTGCTGTTCAGATGGATCTCGCCGGTAGCCCTGACCAGTACGCAGATCGGCGCGAACGGCCGAGTCCCCGCCACCCAGAGCTGCGGCGCACCGGTGACGTAACGGACGTTGGCCTGTCGCCCGAGCACCAGGACGTCGAGGTCGTCGGCCGCCATCTGTGCCAGCACGCGCTCCCGCCGCCCGGTGCGCAGGGCGAGGTCATCGGGGACGATCTCTTCCGTCATTGGTTCAGTCCGTATGGCGCGTAGGGGTAGTCGGTGATGGATTGATGGCCGTCCTCGGTGATGATCACGATCTCCTCGCTGCGATAGCCGCCGGTACCGTCCTCCCACACCACCGGTTCGAGCACGAGCAGCATGCCGGCCGGGAAGACGAAGTTGTCGTCGAACTCCTGGCCCAGATCCGTGCCGATCATCGGCATCTCGGCGGCGTTGGTCCCGATGCCGTGGCCGAGGTAGAAGTGTGGCAGCCACGGCTTCTTTCCGCCGTTGGCGGCAATGGCGGCGCGTGCCAGGTCGCCACAGGTGGCTCCCGCCTTCGTCACTGCCAGTACGGCGTCGAGGATCTCGCGCCACTTCGCGAATTGCGCATGCTGCCGCGCCGTGGGCTCCTCCCCAACCACCCAGGTCCGGCCGAAGTCTGAGCAGTACCCCTCATAGGTGATGCTGACGTCGGTCCACAGCACGTCGCCCTTGTCCAGCGCCTTCTCGGTCGGCAACAGCGGCAGGGCCAGATCACCCGTGGTGGTCCAGACCGCGCCGCTGTTCCTGGTCGTCGGCATCACCTGCCAGATGGCCTCGATCATGTTCGTCGTGGCGCCGAGCTCGAACGCACGTCGCACGAACGCGGCCGACAGGTCGATCTGACGCACGCCGGGCGCCAGGGACTTCTGCACCTCGGTGACGGCCTGTTCGGTGATGCGACAGGCCTTGCGGACGCAGGAGATCTGGTCGATGGTCTTGACGAGCTTCGCCGGTCCGACCACCAGCGCGGCGTCCGACGGCAGTCCGGCAGGAAACAGCAATGCGGACGCGCGCCGCATGGCGCCGGTCAGTTCATCGACCGCCACGCTCGCACCCTGGCGCACCAGCCCGGCCAGTACCTTGGCGAAACTCTGCACGCCCTCGTCGAATTCGAGGTACAGGGGGCCGTGGACGTGATCGGGGGGCACCTCGGAATCGAAGGCGCTGCCCTCGCGGAACGGCATGAAAAGGTGGGGATGCTCGTCGTCGGCCAGAACGACGGCGATGGGCCTCTCGACGTGCGAAAGCCCGGCGTCGAGGAGCGGCCAGCTCGCGCCGGTGGCGTACACGACGTTGCCATTGCCCAGCAGCACGAGGGCGTCGACGCCCTTCTCCTTCATGGAGGCCCGCAGGCGCTGGCCGCATTCGCGGTACATCCTGGCGCGGTCGGGTAGGTCGGGGATGTCGAGCAGCGCCGAGCCCGCGGTGAATGTCACCGTCACGAGAGCCCCAGGAACTTCTTGACGTTGGTGCTGACGATCTTGACGGCGTTCTCGGGTCCGACGGCTTCCACGACCGTCGCCAGCGACTTCTCCGAGTACCCGAAGGTGCTCTCGTTGTGCGGGTAGTCACTCGACCACATGACGTTGTCGACGCCGATCCTGTCGATGAGCGCCAGGCCCAGCGGGTCGACCATGAACGACGCGCTCATGTGGTTGTCCCAGTAGTGCCTCACGTCGTGCTCGAGCTCGTGGTTGAACATGTGCCGATAGGAAGCCAGCATGTGCTCGGCGTCCTGCAGAGCCGTTGGCACCCAGGCGATTCCGCCTTCGAACCAACCGATCTTCAGCGCAGGGTGGCGGTCCAGGATGCCGGAGAAGACGTATTTCGCGAACTGCTCGCGGAACGAGTCGACGTTGACCATCATGCCGACCACCACGCTGTTGTTCTGACACGGCGTCTTCGGCGGCGTCTCACCGATGTGGTGACTGACCGGCACTCCGGACGCCTCGATCTCGTCCCAGACGGCGTCCATGTCGGTGCTGCCGTAGTCGTAGATGTTGCCCTCGTCGTCCTTGCCCGGGTTGAGAGGCAGTAGGAACGTCTTGAGCCCCAAAGACTTCAGTTCGTCCAGCGTGCTGCGCGTGCCCTTCGGATCCCACCAGTTGATCAGTCCGACACCATGGAAGTGGCCGTTGCTGCGCTCCTGCAGATCGGCGATGTGCTCGTTGTAGATCCGGAAGACACGCTCCCGCAGCGCCTTGTCAGGATAGTGGAACAGCGCCAGCACGGCGTTGGGGAAGGCCAGTTCCTTGTCGATGCCGTCCTCGGCGAGTTCCTGGATGCGGGCGCCGATGTTGTTGGAGGCCGCCCCGGCCAGGTCGTCGTACTGCATGAGCACGCGGCCGAAGTCGCCCCCGGTCCACGCCTTGCCCTTCATGCCGACCATGTAGGCGCCGTCCTCGTACCAGATGCGCGGCGCCGCGCCCTTGAGTTCCTCCGGGAAGCGTTCGAAGAAGATGTCGTCGGCGACCGAGATGTGATTGTCGGCCGAGAACACCTCGGTCCCGGCGGGCAGTCCCACCGACACGCCTCCGGCGTGACCGTGGCGATTCTTCGGCGCGCCCCATCCTTCGGGCGGATACAGCGTGGTTACTGGGGCTGACATCGTTGACACTCCAATCAGGCTGTGCGGCAAGGGATCGGGACTGACTACCAGGTGACCGGCAGCTCGTAGACGCCGTACGCGAGTCGGTCGTGTTTGAACGGCACCTCGTCGAACGGAATCGCCAGCTTCATGGTGGGGATGCGACGCAGCAGCGTCTGGAACACGATCTGCAGTTCGGCGCGGGCCAGCTGCTGACCGACGCACTGGTGGCGGCCGTAACCGAAGCCGAGTTCCTGGCTGGCGTCGCGGGTGAAGTCCAGCTTGTCGGGATCCGGGTAGGCGGCAGCATCCCAGTTGGCGGGCGCCAAGTCGATGATGATTCCCTCGCCGGCGCGGATGGTCTCGCCGCCGATCTCGATGTCCTCGAGCGCGACGCGACGCTGCCCGTTCTGGATGATCGACAGGTAGCGCATGAGTTCCTCTGCCGCGTTGGCGACGAACTTGGGGTCATCCGAATCGCGCAGTAGCGCAGCCTGTTCCGGATTCTCGAGGAGTGCCAACACCCCGATGCCGATCATGTTGGCCGTGGTTTCGTGGCCCGCGATGAGAAGGCCGGTGCCCAACTGCGCGGCTTCCTTCACGCTGATCTCGCCTGCCGTGACGCGTTCGGCGAGATCCGACACCGCGTCCTCGGCCGGGTTCGCCATCTTGGTCTCGACGAGATTGATCAGATACTTGTGGAGGCTCATGGCCCCCTTCTGGCCGTCTTCCGCCGACGCGTAGCGGGCCAGACCGACGTTCGCGTGGTGCTGGAAGAACTCGTGGTCCTCGTAGGGCACGCCCAGCATGTCGCTGATCACCTTGGTGGGCACCGGCAGCGCGAGCTTCGAGACGATGTCGGCAGGCTGCGGACCGCTCAGGATGGCGTCGATGCACTCGTCGGTGACCTGCTGAATGGTCGAGCGCAACCCCTCGACGCGCTTGAACGTGAACGGCTTGCTGAGCATCCGACGAAAGCGGGT
Source organism: Mycobacterium sp. (assembly GCA_025963385.1). Lineage (GTDB taxonomy): Bacteria > Actinomycetota > Actinomycetes > Mycobacteriales > Mycobacteriaceae > Mycobacterium. The sequence goes on along the minus strand of JAOPUT010000142.1, from coordinate 8,251 downwards.
GTGCTCCTCGGCATCTGAGGTGAACACCGAACGCGGACGCTTGTCGACGGTGGACAGCATGTGCTCATTCCAGTGCGGGAAGCCGTCGATCCGGTCGTCGACACTGACGCGTGAGTCGGCGAACAGTGTCCGCGCGACCGCGTGACCGGTGATCAGCCATGGCGTGGTGCCGTTCCAGATGCGGACCCGCGACAGCGGCTTGACCTCGCCCATCTCGAGCATCTGAGGGGGCGGGGCGAACGGGCAGCGCGCGGCCCGCTCCATCGGGTACTCCGGCACGTCGGCCGAAACCTTTTCGGCAGCAAGCGTTTCTGTCATTTCGGCTCCTCGAGGTGGATGGCCAGGGCCGGGCACGCGGCCGCGGCCTTACGAGTGTCTTGTTCGAACTCGGCAGCAGGCTCCTCGACGAGCAGGACCACGACGCCGTCGTCGTCGTTCTGGTCGAAGACCTCGGCGGCATTCATCACGCACATCCCGGACGAGACGCACCTGTCCCTGTCGACGGTCACCTTCACGAGTCGCCGCCACGGTCGCTCAGCGGGGTCACGGGCGCGAGCCACATGCCGACGATCGCGTCGATGAGCCCGGTGCCCGCTGCCTGCCACGACGTCCGGCTGGCCACGGTGGCACCCTTGGCCAACGCGCGTTCGCGATCGGCACAGCTGTGCATCAGCAGGTTTCGCGCCATGATGTTGCGGTCGAACCTGACATCGAGCGGAAGGTCGGGAAGGCAGCGGTTGATGCCGTCGACGACCTCGACGAGAGACGGCGAGCTCAACGCATCCTTGACGACGAAGCCGTGATAGGCGGGGTCGGTCATGGCCTGCGCGGCGAAACGTGCATACCACGTGGGGTTGCCGAGGTCGGCGAGATGGTCGGTGAGCGGTCGCACCAGACACGACACCCACGCACGCATGTCGGCGTCCCCGTCGACCTGGGCCACCAACCGTTCCCGGTGAGCCTCGATGGGTGCGCGGTGGCGCTCCTCGATGGCGCGGACGAGGTCCGTCTTGGTGCCGAAGTGGTATCCGACGGCGGCGTTGTTGCCCTGTCCCGCAGCCTCACTCACCTGCCGGTTGGACACGGCGTAGACGCCGTGCTCGGCATAGAGCCGTTCGGCGGCGGTCAGGATCGCCTCGCGCGTGGTGCTGGCTCGCTCAGTGCGCAATGGCCGGGCTGCGGTCACGTCTCCAGTCAACGCGGACCAGCCAATTAAGTCAAGCGATTGATTTAAAGTGTCCGCGGCGGTCAGGACTCCGCCTTCGGCGTGCGGGGCGGCATCACCTTGCCTGCCACGGTGCCACCGTCGACCGGGAGGACCGTGCCGGTGACGTAGCGCGACCGGTCGGTGGCGAAGTACAGCGCCGCCTCGGCGACGTCTTCGGCGGTGCCCTCGCGCTTGAGCGGGCGGTCGTCGCGCATCGTCTGACGGATCCTTGCCTCGAACTTCTCCAGGCGCGCGCGGTCCTCCTCGGTAGCCGCCGATCTCAGGATGGGCGTTGGGATGTTGCCCGGCGCAATGCAATTCACCCTGACGTCGTAGTTCGCCAACTCGATGGCCGCCGACTTGGAGAACTGGATGACGGCCGCCTTGGAGGCCCGGTAGGTGGCGACCCCGCCGCCGGCGAGGATCCCGCCGATCGACGAGATGTTGACGATCGACCCGCCGCCGTGCTGGGCCATGTGCCGCGCGGCGTCGCGGGTGCCTGCCATGACCCCGAGCACGTTGATCCGCATGACGCTGTCGAATTCGGCGAAGTCCTCGTCGAAGAGACCCTTCTTCAGGGGACTGGACCTGCCCGCGTTGTTGATCATGACGTCGAGGCCGCCGAACTTCTCCACCGCGGCGGCGACGAGCCCGCCGACCTGGGCCTGATCGCCCACGTCGGTGTGGAGAAAGTAGGCGTCGGTTCCAGCGTCTGCCGCAACGGCCGTGCCGAGGTCGTCCTGCACGTCGGCGATCACCACCTTGGCACCCTCGGCGACGAACCTCTCGACGATGCCCCTGCCGATTCCGGACGCACCCCCGGTGACGATCGCGACCTTGCCAGCAAGTTCTCCACTCATGACGCGGGACCTCCTCCGAGGAATTCGAGCAGTAGGCCGTTGACGACTTCCGGTCGTTCGATCTGTGGGCAGTGTCCCGCTGCGTCGACCACGGCCGAGCGGGCATTCGCGATGCGACCGGCCACGTCGGCGGCCCAGCCCGGTGGCAACAGCTTGTCTCCGGCGCCCTCGATGACGAGGGTCGGCACGGCGATGCGTTCGTACACCCGCTTCGTGGACGGCCCTGGCGGCGGACTCACCCCCGGCCTGCGAAACCTGGCGGCGGCGATGGCCTCCCATGCGCCGGGAGCCGTGCTGGACTCGTGCCGCCGTGCCACGTATCCGTCGTCCGCCGCATAGGCGGGATCGAAGAACAGCGCGGTGACGATCCGGCGCATCGCCTCGAGGCTCCCGTCGTAGTCGAAGAGCGCGCTGGCATGCTCGTTGCGTTGGATCTCGCCCCCTCCGCAGATCAGCGTCAGGCTCCGCACCGGTAGGACCGGCGTCGCCGAGGTGGTGTCGGTCAGCAGATTGATCGCGCCCATGGAGTTGCCGACGAAATGCGCGGATGTCACGTCCATCGCGGCGCAGAAGCTGGCGAGGTGCCGGATCCGCATGCCGCGGCCGTCGACGAAGTCGATGACCTTCGCGGAGTCCCCGTACCCCAACATGTCCGGCGCCAGCACCCGATGGCGCGCGGCCAGCGCGGCGATCGTCCGTTCCCAGCCGAGTTCCGCACTCGCCCCGAACTCACCGCCGTGCAACAGGACGACGGGATCACCTGCCCCGGCTTCCAGATAGCCGGTGACCAGTCCATCGACGACGACGGATTTGCGCTCGAACTCCACCCGCCCGACGATACTGGCACTTCCGCTGGCGGAGAACTGGATTCTCCAGTGTCGCAAATGGCCAATGTGCTTAAACCCCCTCGCCGAAACTGGATTACCCCCACGCCGAACGGCCGTTCGGCGTGGGGGTAATCCACGTTCGGCGCCACGGGGTGGAAGTCACGCCGCGCGGACCGCTCCCACGATCATCTGGGTGGCGAGCATGTCCAGCTGTCCCCTGATGGTGCCGTCGACCATTTCGCCCGCGTCGTCCCACACCTCGTCGGCCGAATTGATCGCCACGCCAAGGGGGGTGGGCCAGGCGCGCAAGGCGTGGCCGATGACGCGCAGTTGTCCCAGCGTCCCGACCGCCGCCTGCCAGCCGAAGGCGCAGCTGATGCAGCCCCACGGCGTGTTGTCGAGGTAGACGCGCGGATCACCGCGGAGGTCCTCGATGTAGTCCAGTGCGTTCTTCACCAGACCGGAGACACCGCCGTGGTAGCCCGGCGAGCCGACGACGACGGCGTCGGCATCGCGCAGGGCGGCGACGAGTGCCGTCGCCTTGGGGGTGCGGGTGTCGTCGTGCGGGTTGTACATCGGCAGGTCGATGTCGTCACCGCAGAACAGCATGGTGCGGCCGCCCTGGCGTTCGACCGCCGAAAGGCACTGTCGCAGCGCGCGTTCGGTGGACGAGTTGGACCGCAGTGTGCCGCCGAGGCCGACGATCAACGGCGCGGCCTTGGTCGCGCTCACGTCGACGCTCACTTGATCGCAATCGGGCTGACGGGGGCACCGACCGCGCCGATCACCTTGAGCGGCGGCGCAATCAGCTGGAACTCGTAGACGCCGTCGGCGGCACAGTCGGCGGCGAGCCCGCCCAGATCCCAGAACTCGCCGAGCATGAGTCCCATGTCGCGCAGGCAGAGCATGTGCATCGGGAGGAACGTGCCGTCGACGCCGTTGGCCGGATCGGGATCCTCCACCATGAGGTTGTCCGCTGCCACCGCGGCCACCTCGTGATCGTGAAGCCACGCCGCACATGTCCAGTCCAGACCAGAACCGGCCTCGGCGCCGTCACCGGTGGAGAGGAACCGGGTCCACCACCCGGTGTGCACGACGACGACGTCACCACGGCCCACGGTCACCCCCTGTTTGGCCGCGATCTCGTCGAGTTCGCCTGGCGTGATGGGGTTTCCGGGTTGGCAGAACACTTCTTCACCGCGATGGGAGACCACGTCGAGCAGGACCCCGCGGGAGGTGATGCCCTTGACGTCGACCTTGTCGATGCCGCAGTGGAACGCCCCGAAGCTGGTCACCGAGTCCGCTGGGAAGTCGTTGTAGAGCTTGTCCTCGTAGTAGACGTGCGACAACGCATCCCATTGGGTGGCGGCCTGGAGCGGCATGACGATCATGTCGTCGTTGAACCGGAAGATGTTGTCGACGAAGAACGAGCTGAGCTCCTGGGCCACCGAGTTGCGCAGCCACTCGGGTGCGTACTTGCCCAGCGTGTTGGCATCGCCGCCGTCCACCGTCATGACGTGGGTGGGGTTCTGCCGGAACTGGAACGCGCCCTGCGGCCCTGACGAACCGAAGTCGCCACCGAGCGGGATGACGCTGCCCTTCTTGACGCATCCGGCCGCTTCACTCACCTTCTCGGCGGTGATGAAGTTCAGCGTGCCGATCTCGTCGTCGTCACCCCAGCGTCCCCAGTTGCGGACGTCGTCGGCCAGCCGTCGAAAGTCCTTCATGCTGGCCACAATGCGGATCCCTCCATCGTTGCGGCGACGCGGGCGGCGAGGTTGCCGCCGTCGATCCACAGCACCTGTCCGGTGACGTACCCTGCCGCGCGGCTGTTGAGGAAGACCAGGGCGGCGGCCTGCTCCTCCGGGGTCGACACCCGCCCGAGCGGCTTCGGGATGCCGTCGAGGTAATCCTGCCCGTATCTGGTCCTGAGCTGATCGAGGATCGGTGTCTCGGTGACTCCCGGGGCGGTGCAGTTGATCCGAATGCCCTTGGCGCCGAGCGGAACCGCGTTCGCCATGGCGTACAGGATGAGCGCCTCCTTGGCGAGCCGATAGCCGCCGTCAGCGTGCGCATCCGGATGCTCGCGGCACCACTGGACGCCGTCGGCGAACGATCGGGTGCCGAGCAGACCTGCGACCTCGCCCATGTTCTCCGCGTAGCCCGACGCCGCGAGAGACGAGACGGTCACGATCGACGACCCGGGTGCCATCCGCGGCACCAGCGCCTCGGTCAGGTGGCGCGTGCCAAGGAAGTCGATCTTCACGACGAGCAGTGGGTCACCGATTCCCGACGACACTCCCGCCACGTTGAAGAGCGAGTCGACGCGATCGCCGAGCGCGGCGACGGTCGCGTCGATGGACACCGGGTCGGACAGATCGACCTGATGGAATTCGTCGACGTGGACCGCCGGCGCCAGGACGTCCAGTCCGACGACCCGAGCGCCGAGTTCACTCAGTTGACCGACCAGCGCCGCTCCGATGCCCGATGCGCAGCCCGTCACCACGACACGCCTGCCGTCGTAGTCGACCAGGTCGCTGAAGTGTCCCACCGTCCGTCCCGTCCCGCTCAGCCTGCGGCTTCGCGCTGTTGCTTCTCGAGCTGCGCGGCCTGGACCCTGCCCTCGTTGATCTCGGCCATCGCCTCGGGAATCTCGCTGGAGGTGAACTTTCCACCCTGACCGGTCGGAAGACCGCCGAAGCAGTAGTTCTCGTCGAAGCCGGGTGCCGTCGACCCCTCACGCCGGGCCTCCAGCTTCTCCAGCACCGGGGCCAGTCGCTTGTTCTTGGCGGCGACGGCCAACTCGTCACGCTCGATGAACTCGGGGAGTATCTCCTTGCCCATCAGTTCGATGGACTCCATGGTGCCCTCGTGGCTGCGCGGGTTGAGCAGCAGGATGATCTCGTCGACGCCGCTTTCCTCGTAGCCGCGCAGGAACTCCCGGACGGTGTCGGGTGAGCCGATCGCACCTCGACCGGGACCGTAGGCCAGCGTCGGGTCGGCGTCGACCTCCTCGAGGTAGCGCTCCCAGACTCCGGTCCGGCCGGGCGTGTGCATCCCGGTCATGTAGTAGTGCATGATGCCGAACGAGAAGAAGCCCCCGCCAACTCCGAGTCTCCGTACGGCCTCCTCGTCGGTCTTGGCCACCATCATCGACAGGTCGCCACCGATGGCCAGGATGTTGGGGTTCATCACCGGTGTCACTGGCGAGCCGTTCTCCTCGAGTTCGCGGTAGTAACCGTCGACACGATCCTTGAGCGGCCCCGGGCCCGTGTAGGCGAAACTCAGTGCGCCGATCGCCTTTTGGGCCGCCATCTGGACCGACGACGGTCGGGTGCACGCCACCCACACCGGCGGGTGCGGATGTTGCATCGGCTTGGGGATCACGTTGCGGGCAGGCATCTCGATGTGCTGACCCTTGAATCCGGTGAACGGCTCCTCGGTCATGCACCGGATGGCGACCTCGAGAGCTTCCTCCCACTGCCCGCGCTTGTCGGCGGGATCGATGTTGAAGCCGCCGAGTTCACCGACCGAGGACGATTCACCCGTACCGAACTCGACACGGCCGTTGGAGATCAGGTCCAGCGTCGAGACCCGCTCTGCCACCCGGGCCGGATGGTTGACCGATGGCGGAAGGTGCATGATGCCGAAACCCAGGCGAATGTCCTTGGTGCGCTGGCTCGCCGCGGCGAGGAACATCTCCGGCGCGGTCGAGTGACAGTACTCCTCGAGGAAGTGGTGCTCGGTCAGCCAGCAGGTGGAGAAGCCGGCCTTGTCGGCGGCCTCGACCTCGTCGAGGGCATCCTTGAGCAGGAGGTGCTCGTCGTCGTCCGACCAGGGCCGGGGTAGTGCGAATTCGTAGAACAGTGAGATTTTCACCTTGTGCCTCCCGGAGCAGTTGAGTGAGTTGAGTTTTGGCTGACAAGATGTTTGACCGCGACGTAGCCGAAGGTCATGGCTGGACCGATGGTGGCGCCGGCGCCCGCATAACTGCGCCCCATGACCGCTGCCGAGGCGTTACCCACGGCGTAGAGACCGCGGACCACCGTGTCGTCGGCGCGCAGTACTCGTGCAAATTCGTCGGTGCGCAGACCCCCGGAAGTGCCCAGGTCACCGAGAACCATCCGGAATGCGTAGTAGGGCGGCTTGCCCAGCGGATGCAGATTGGGGTTGGGCAAGGTGGGGTCTCCGTAGTAGTTGTCGTAAACGCTGTCGCCTCGGCCGAAATCGTCATCGTGGCCCTTAGCCGCCAGCTCGTTGAAACGTGTTGCGGTGCTCAGTAGTTGATCAGCCGGTACGCCGATCTCAGTGGCGAGTTCGGCCCAGGTTCCGGCCGCCTTGACCACGCCGGATTCCAGCCAGGCTTTGGGGATCTTGCGGCCGGTGGGGACCGGGGCGAACGGGATCTTCGGTATCGGCAGGTGGCCGACGACCACGTAGCGCAGGAACGATCGGTGGTCGGTGATGAGCCAGCACGGTATGTGGGTGATGCCCGATTCCTGGCCTTCGATCATCGCGTGACCGAAGTCCATGTACGGGGCCGCTTCGTTGATGAATCGCTTGCCGGCACCGTTGACGATGAACTGGGACGGCATCATCCGTTCGTTGAGCATGAATTGCATTCGGCCGTCGGGCCATTGGATGGCCGGAAACCACCAGGCCTCGTCGAGCATGTCGGTGGCTGCGCCCACCTGCTGGCCGGCCCGGATGCCGTCGCCGGTGGCAGCGGGATTGCCGAAGCTCCAGTCCTGGTCGACGGTTGGCTGGTGTTCCTTGCGCCAGGCCATGTCGTGGTCGAAGCCGCCGGTCGCGGCGATCACACCGCGGCTGGCGCCTATTCGTTGGGGCGTGCCGTCTTTCACGACGACGGCGCCGATCACCGATCCGTCGTCGTTGGTGAGGAGCTGTGTCATCGGTGCGTCCAGCCACAACGGGATGCCCAGGTCTTTCATCGCCAGCCGCAGCCGCGCGGCCAATGATTGACCGATGGCCGCCATCCGGTCGCCGAAGACACGAGCCCGGACCATCCGCCATACCAGCTTCACCAGGACGCCCTTGCCTGACCAGGATTGACGCACTTGATAGAACGAACGAAGCTCTTTGGGCCCCAACCAGATTCCACGAGGCGCGAGTGCCAGCGGCACCAAGAGGTTGTGCTCTTCGTCAGCTAATGTGCGCAAATCGATCGGCGGGACGTTGATGGTGCTGCCGAGTTCGGAACCCCCCGGTAGTTCCGGGTAGTAGTCGGCATACCCGGGCTTCCAGACGAATTCGAGCCATGGGCTCAGTTTTTCCAGGAAGTCCATCATGGTCGGCGCCGAGTCGACGTACTGCCGTATCCGCGCGTCGCTGACCAA
>JAOPUT010000105.1 GCA_025963385.1 Mycobacterium sp. | reverse complement strand
GGCGACGGCGGTGGTCGAGGTGGCCACGGCGGTGGTGGTGGCGGTGGAGGCGGCTCCAACTGCTTCCTGATCTTCTGCGCGCCGTCCGGTGGCGGTCGGCACTAGTCCGCTCGCGCCAGGGAAGTTCACTCGTTACCCAGCGTTGGTCTCCCGCTCAGTGTCGCGTTGCGGTTAGCTCATCGCGGAGGCCTATCCAGGCAGTATGCGATGCACTGTGTTCGGTACGGGGTACCTCGGCGCGACCCACGCCGCCGGCATGGCCGAACTCGGTCACGAGGTCATCGGCGTCGACATCGACCCTGGCAAGGTGGCCAAGCTCGCCTCGGGAGACATCCCGTTCTATGAGCCAGGGTTGCGAAAGGTACTGCGCGACAACCTCGATGCGGGGCGCCTAAGCTTCACCACCGACTACGACGCCGCCGCTGAGTTCGCCGACGTGCACTTCCTCGGTGTGGGCACCCCGCAGAAGAAGGGCGAATACGGCGCAGACCTGCGCCACGTGCACGCGGTGATCGACGAGCTGGTGCCGCGGCTGAAGCGCTCCGCGGTGATCGTGGGCAAGTCGACCGTTCCGGTGGGTACCGCTGCGGAACTGTCCGACCGGGCCCGTCGGCTGGCGCCAGCGGGGGTCAGCGTCGAGATCGCCTGGAACCCGGAGTTCCTCCGCGAGGGCTTCGCCGTCCAGGACACCCTGCATCCCGATCGCATCGTCCTTGGTGTGCAGGATGTTTCGGGCGGGACTTCCCATGTTGCCGAGGCGGCCATGCGGCAGCTGTACGCGCCGATGCTGGACGAGGGCGTGCCGTTCCTGGTCACCGATCTGCAGACCGCCGAGCTGGTGAAGGTGTCGGCCAATGCCTTCCTGGCGACCAAGATCTCGTTCATCAACGCCATCTCCGAGGTGTGCGAGGCCGTGGACGCCGACGTCACACTGCTCGCCGACGCGCTGGGCTACGACCCCCGCATCGGGAGACGATTCCTCAACGCCGGCTTGGGGTTCGGCGGTGGCTGTCTACCGAAGGACATCCGCGCGTTCATGGCACGCGCCGGAGAACTCGGCGCCAACCATGCGCTGACGTTCCTTCGTGAGGTCGACAGCATCAACATGCGCCGTCGCACCCGGATGGTGGAGCTGGCCACGAAGGCCTGCGGCGGCTCGCTCCTCGGCGCCAACGTCGCCGTCCTTGGCGCGGCCTTCAAACCCGAGTCCGACGATGTGCGTGACTCGCCCGCCCTGAACGTCGCGGGCCTGCTGCAGCTCAACGGCGCGGCGGTCAACGTCTACGACCCGAAGGCGATGGAGAACTCGCGGCGCGTGTTCCCGACGCTCAACTACTCGACGTCGATCCTGGAGGCGTGCGACCGTGCCGACGCGGTACTGGTGCTCACCGAATGGCAGGAGTTCGTCGACCTCGACCCCGCCGAGCTCGCCGCCACCGTCCACGCCAAAGTCATTGTCGACGGCCGCAATTGCCTCGACGTCGCCACGTGGCACGCCGCGGGCTGGCGGGTCTTCGCGCTGGGCCGCCGGATTTCGGAGCCCGTCGCGTCGTAACGTGTGGACATGACGGTCTACGCGCTGAACCTGTTCGACGTCGCCAACCGCAACGAGTACCTCGCCTACTCCAAGCGCTCGGTCGCCGAGGTGGCCAGGTACGGCGGGCGCGTGGTGGCACTCGGCAAGTTCCGCGAGAACGTGGTCGGCGAGGTCGCCGGACGCCAGGTGCTGATCCTGGTGGAGTGGCCCGACAAGGACGCGTTCGACGGGTACTGCAACGACCCTACGTTGGCCGACTTGCATGCGCACCGCGAGAACGGCACGTCGGCGTATGTCTGGCAGCTCTTCGATCGGTTGGACGATCTGCGCCCGGTGCTTAAGCTCGAGGGATGACGCGGGCAGACAGGCCGAAGGTCAGGCAGCGCGTGCACTGGTTCGCGCTGCACGGGGTGATTCGCAGTCTGGCGGCCTACGGGGCCAAGCGCGGTGACATGCAGGGCAGGCTGATCGCCGATCCCGCGGTACGCGCCGACCCCGGTGGCTTCGCCGACGAACTCCATCAGCGCGGCAGGATGGTCCGCGGTCGCGCGGCGTGGCTGACCGCCGATCATGCGCTGGCGCATCAACTCCTTCGGTCCGACGACTTCTCGGTCACGGCGATCGGCAAGACCTTGCCGGGTCCGCTGGGCTGGCTGGAGCAGAAGACCACGGTCAAGGGGAGGCTGCATCCGTTGCTGCCGCCGTCGATGCTGTCCGTGGAGCCGCCGGAGCACACCCGCTACCGCAAGACGGTGTCATCGGTCTTCACGACGAGAGCCGTTGCGGCACTGCGGGAAAGGGTGCAGCAGGCCGCCACCGACCTGCTCGACGGGATCGACGCAGGGCCTGCCGACAGCGTCGACGTCGTCGACCTCTACTGCTCGCAGCTTCCGGTCACCGTGATCGGCGACATCCTCGGCGTGCCCGACCACGACCGTCCCCGCATCCTCGAGTTCGGTGAACTCGCCGCCCCCAGCCTCGACATCGGCCTGTCGTGGGAGCAGTACCTGAGCGTGGAGCGCGGCCTGGACGGGTTCAACTCCTGGCTGGCTCGGCACCTCGGTCACCTCAAGCGCCACCCCGGTGACGACCTGATGAGCCAGATCATCCAGGCGGGCGACGACGGCACGCGCCTCGACGACGAGGAACTCCGTGCCACTGCGGGCCTGGTGCTCGCGGCGGGCTTCGAGACCACGGTGAACCTTCTGGGCAACGGGATTCGGATCCTGCTGGAGCATCCCGATCAGCTGGCGCTGCTGCTGGAGACACCCGAGCTCTGGCCCGGAGCGGTCGAGGAGATCCTGCGTCTGGAGTCGCCGGTGCAGTTGAGTGCCCGCATCGCCCTCATCGACACCGAGGTGGCGGGCCACGAGGTCCTGGCCGGGGAACCCGTCATCCTGTACCTCGCGGGCGCCAACCGCGATCCCCAGGTGTTCGACGATCCGCACCGGTTCGACGTCGCGCGCGACAACGCGGGCAAGCACCTGTCGTTCTCCGGAGGCAGGCACTTCTGCCTCGGTGCCGCTCTCGCGCGTGCCGAGGGCGAGGTCGGTTTGCGCACGTTCTTCGAGCGCTACCCCGACGCGCGGCTCGCTGGCAACGGCAGTCGCCGCGACACCCGGGTCCTGCGCGGGTGGTCGACGTTGCCGATCAGGCTCGGCGAAGCGCGCGCGGCGGTACGTTCCTAAGCGTGGACTTCCGCGCAACGCTGCTCGGGGAGACCCGGGCTCTCGGTGACGTCATCCGTTCTGCCGACCCAGAGACCCCGGTGCCGACATGCCCCGGCTGGACCATGAACCAGCTGCTCAAACATGTCGGGCGAGGCCATCGCTGGTCGGCCCAGATCATCGCCGAACGGCGCCTCGACGAGCTCGATCCGCGCAAGGTCCACGGCGGCAAGCCGCCTCCTGATACCGATGGCGCGGTCGACTGGCTCAACGAAGGCGCCCAACTGGTGATCGACGCCGTCGACCGCGTGGGCCCCGAGATCAAGGTATGGACGTTCATCGGTCCGAAGCCCGCGGGGTGGTGGATCCGGCGTCGTGTCCATGAGGCGACCGTGCACCGCGCCGATGCCGTCCTGGCCCTCGGTGGCACCTACGAGCTGCCCGCCGACCTTGCCGCGGACGGCATCAGCGAGTGGATCGACCTGGCCATCGTCGCCGCGGATCGGCGCAACCCGCCCCTGCGGCGCGGCTTGACGTTGCACCTGCACGCCCATGACGACGGTCTCGGCCCGACGGGGGAGTGGACGATCACCAACGACGAGGAAGGTCTGCAGTGGTCGCACGATCACGCCAAGGGTGACGCTGCCGTGCGTGGCAGCGCCGTCGACCTGTTTTTGGCGCTGACCCGTCGTCGTTCCGGCGCCGACGCCGGTGTCGAGGTGCTCGGCGATCCCGAGGTGTGGGAGACCTGGCTGGCCGCGACGCCCTTCTAGGTCTGGCGCGACTGGGGTGTGGCCAGCACGGCGGCGATACCCGTCGTCAACGGCACGGACAGGGCCAGCGCGATACCGCCGACCGCGGATCGCGTGATCTCGATGGCCACGCTCTCACTCGTCAGCACGTCGCCGAGCGAGCGGTTCGCGACGCTGAACAGAAGCAGCAGCGGCAGCGCGCTGCCCGCGTACGCCAACACCAGGGTGTAGACGGTGCTGGCGATGTGGTCGCGGCCCACCCGCATCGCGCCGGCGAAGATGGCCCGACGGCTGGCCCCGTGCTCGGCGATCTCGAAGGCCGTCGATGCCTGCGTGACCGTCACGTCGTTGAGGACGCCCAGCGAGCCGATGATGAAGCCGGCAAGCAGCAGACCGGTGATCGAGACGTTGCCGAGGTAGGCAGCCACCTCGTTGTTCTGGTCTTCGGAGAGACCGGTGAGGTGGATCAGTTCGATTGCCGCCCAGGACAATACGGCCGCCAGCAGCAGCGCGCTCAGCGTGCCGAGCAGGGCGGCGCTGGTCCGCAGGCTCACGCCGTGCGCCAGATAGATGACGGCATACAGGATGGCGCCGGAGGCCACCAGGGAGACGGGCACGGCGGGTGCCCCGTCGCGCAGTGCGGGCAGCAGGAACACCATCAGGACGGCGAACGCCACGACGATGCCGACCAGGGCGCGCAGTCCACGCCAGCGGGCGACGGCGACGACGACGACCGAGAACGCGGCGGCCAGGATCGCCAGCGGCCAAGAGCGCTCGAAGTCGAAGAAGGCGTAGGTCGTCGTGCCGTTCTGGTCGACCTGCCTGCTGACCCTGATGTCGTCGCCGACGGCGAGGCTCGGCTGGCCAGGGCCACCGCTGAACTCGAGCAGCGTGTTGGCACCCTTGTTCGGTCCCGAGTCGATCTGCGCCAGGGACTGCACGCACTGGCCGTTCCCCGGCGGCGCGTCGATGGGTGCCGACGTCAGCACGGCACCCGCCGACGGGCTGCCGCAGGGCGCCTCGGCGCTCGACAACACGTGCGCCGACTCGGTGGTGACCGCACCGCCCTGGGCGTTCTGGAACGGCAGTGGAATGTCGACGCTCTGATGGCTGGGCCACAGCACGGCCATCCCGGCGATGACGGCGACGCCGATCGCGACGAGGAGTCCGACGACGATCTTGGCTGCCATCGGCCCGAGCGGTGCCGGACCCGACGACGGGGAGTGCGAGTGCGAATGCGCCACCCGGAAAGGGTAGAGGTGGAGCCTGCGTGAGCACTTCGGGAGATCTCGTGAGAGTCGTTCCGGGGCCGTGCCGCTGGTCCGCCGAGTCGCGAATCGTCCGACGGCTACTGCCGGTAGCTTGTCAGGAAGTTGCCAAGGCGGTCGATCGCATTGGTGAGGTCGCGCGCCCACGGCAGGGTCACGATGCGCAGGTGATCGGGTGCGGGCCAATTGAATCCGGTCCCCTGCACCACCAGGATCTTCTCCTGCAGCAGGAGATCGAGCACCAGCTGTTCGTCGTCGTGGATGTCGTGCACCTCGGGATCGAGCCGAGGGAACGCGTACAGTGCGCCCGCCGGCTTCACGCACGACACCCCGGGGATCTCGTTGAGCTTGTTCCACGCGACGTCGCGCTGCTCGAGCAGGCGGCCGCCGGGCAGCACCAGGTCGTCGATGCTCTGGTGACCGCCGAGGGCAACCTGAATCGCATACTGCGCAGGCACGTTCGGGCAGAGCCGCATGTTCGACAGGAGGTTGATGCCCTCCAGGAAGCTGGCGGCGTGGTCCTTGGGCCCGGTGATGGCCAGCCAGCCCGAGCGGTATCCCGCCACGCGGTAGGCCTTCGACAGCCCGTTGAACGTCAGGCAGAGCTGGTCGGGTGCCACGGACGCCATCGCGATGTGCTCGGCGTCGTCGTAGAGGATCTTGTCGTAGATCTCGTCGGCGAGGATCAACAGCTGGTACTTGCGGGCCAGTTCGGCGATCTGCTCGAGGTTCTCGCGCGTGTACACCGCGCCGGTCGGGTTGTTCGGGTTGATCACGACGAGCGCCTTCGTGCGTTCGGTGATCTTCGATTCCATGTCGGCGATGTCGGGCATCCAGCCCTGGGTCTCGTCGCACAGGTAGTGGACGGGCGTGCCGCCCGCCAACGCGGTCGAGGCCGTCCACAGGGGATAGTCCGGCGCGGGGATGAGCACCTGGTCGCCGTTGTCGAGAAGCGCCTGCAGGGTCATCGTGATGAGCTCGGAGACCCCGTTGCCGAGGTAGACGTCGTCGACGTCGAGATACGGAAATCCGTCCACCAGTTCGTATTTGGTGACGACGGCGCGTCGGGCGGAGACGATCCCCTTCGAGTCGGAGTAGCCCTGGGCGTACGGGAGCGCCTGGATCATGTCGCGCATGATCACGTCGGGCGCCTCGAAGCCGAACGGTGCCGGGTTGCCGATGTTCAGCTTCAGGATCCGGTGCCCCTCGGACTCCAGCCGGGAAGCCTGCTGGTGCACCGGCCCGCGGATCTCGTAGAGGACGTCCTGCAGCTTGGTGGACTGCGTGAACGTACGTTGCCGCGGCTGATGGCTGGTATGCCAGGGCAGCTGGTGAGTGGTCACGCCGTCAATCGTCTCATTGCCGTCCAATGGTTTTGGTTCGCCGTCAGCGCTTGCCGGGGCGACGCACCCCCGGTGCGATGCCCAAACCCTTCACCGGCGGTTCGGGCTTGGCGGCCTCTGGCTCACTGGCGGCCTCGTCGGCCGAGTCTCCATTCGTCGACGACGACGCCGGTTCGGGCTGCGGCTCAGCGGGTTTCGCGGGAGCAGGTGCAGCCGGCTTCTTGCTGCCGGGTCGGCGGGCGATCGCGAGTCCCTTGACCTCCGGCTCCGGCTTGGCGGCCTCGGGCTCGGCGGGCGCCTCCGGCGCTGCTTCGGCAGGCGCGGCAGCTTCGGCAGGCGCGGATGCGGTAGGTGCAGCCGGCTTCTTGCTGCCGGGTCGCCGGGCGATCGCGAGTCCCTTGACCTCCGGCTCCGGGGCCGCCGGCGTCTCCGGCTCAGCGGCTTGCGCGGGTGCGGTCTCCGCCGCGGGTGCGGCGGCGGCCTTCTTGCTGCCGGGTCGCTTGGCGATGCCGAGGCCCTTGACCTCGGGCTCGGGTGCGGCCTCGGCTTGCACGGGTGCGGCCTGGGCGGCGGGTTCCGCCGCCTTCTTGCCGCCGGGCTTGCGGGCGATCGTCAGACCACCCTTGGCCGGTGCGGCGGGCGCCTCCACGGTTTCGGCGGTGTCGGCCTTGGCCGCGGGAACGGCCTCGGCTTCCTCTTCCTCGACCTCCGGCTTGACCTCGGCGGGTGCGGTGGCGGCCTTCGCGGCGGCGGCCTCGGCGGCAGCGCCCTTGGCAGGCAGCGTGACGGCGTCCTTGTCGAGCGCCGCGAGCAGCAGCTGGGCGACGTCGAGGACCTCGGCCTCCTTGCCCATGTCCTCAGCCCTGTCGCCCACACCGTCGGTCATCATCACGCGGCAGAACGGGCAGCCGGTCGCGATCTTGGTGGCGTCGGTGTTCAGTGCCTCTTCGACGCGCTCGTGGTTGACGCGCTTGCCGATGTGCTCTTCCATCCACATCCGTGCGCCACCGGCGCCGCAGCACAGGCCGCGGTCGGCGTGGCGGGGCATCTCGGTGAGGGTGGCTCCCGAGGCGCCGATCAGCTCGCGTGGTGCCGAGTACTCCTTGTTGTGACGGCCGAGGAAGCACGGGTCGTGATAGGTGACGTCCTGGCTGACCGGGCTGACCGGAACCAGCTTCTTGTCGCGCACCAGGCGGTTCAACAGCTGGGTGTGGTGGACGACCGTGTAGTTGCTGCCCAGCTGCGGGTACTCACGGCCGATCGTGTTGAAGCAGTGCGGGCACGTCGCGATGATCTTGCGGTCGACCGTCTCGACACCCTCGAAGAGCTCGTTGATGGTCTCCACGTTCTGGGCTGCCAGCTGCTGGAACAGGAACTCGTTGCCTGCGCGCCTTGCGGAGTCGCCGGTGCAGGTCTCTCCGCTGCCGAGCACCAGGAACTTCACGCCGGCGGTGGCGAGCAGTTCGGCGACGGCCTTGGTGGTCTTCTTGGCGCGGTCCTCGAGGGCGCCCGCGCATCCGACCCAGAACAGGTACTCGAAGCCGTCGAACGAGTCGACGTCCTCGCCGTAGACGGGCACGTCGAAGTCGACCTCGTCGATCCACTTCGTGCGTTCCTTCGAGCTCTGGCCCCAGGGGTTGCCGTTGCGCTCGAGGTTCTTGAACAGCACGCTGAGCTCGCCGGGGAACTCGGATTCGACCATCACCTGGTAGCGGCGCATGTCGACGATGTGGTCGATGTGCTCGATGTCGACGGGGCACTGCTCGACGCACGCACCGCAGGTGGTGCACGACCACAGGACGTCGGGGTCGATGACGCCGCCGCTGGCCGCGTCGCCGACCAGCGGGCGCAGGGCCTGCTCGATGCCGGAACCCTGGACCCGCTCGAACCCGGACTCGGGGACGCCGTGCACGTGCTCGACGCCCTCGTCGGTGAAGCTGGGCTGCGCGTCCTCGGGCACTTCCTGGCCGAAGATGTACGGCGCCTTGGCGAAGAGGTGGTCGCGCAGGTTCATGATCACGAGCTTGGGCGACAGCGGCTTGCCCGTGTTCCAGGCCGGACACTGCGACTGGCAGCGCCCGCACTCGGTGCAGGTGGCGAAGTCGAGGTAGCCCTTC
>JAOPUT010000418.1 GCA_025963385.1 Mycobacterium sp. | reverse complement strand
CTCCACCGGAACGGCGCCGTCGGCGAGCGCCGCCTCGCGGATCCGCGCGTCCAGCTCGGTGCGCGGCACCGCGCCCCCGTGATCGGGCAGCGAGCCCCCCGGCCACGGCAGCAGCAGCTCCTGGCCGAAGCCGGAGGCGCGCAGGCCGCGGTTGCGGACCCGGCCGCGCACCCAGTCCCCCAGCCCCAGCAGGTCCAGCTGGGCGATGGCCCGCGGCGTCAGCCCGTCGCCGCAGGCCTTGTCCCGCGGGAAGGTCGCGGAGTCGATGACCAACACCCGCCGGCCCGCGCGGGCAGCCCAGGCCGCCGCCGCCGAACCGGCCGGCCCGGCCCCGACGACCACCACGTCGGCATCGGGGCGCGAAGTGCTCGCGGAGTCGCTTGTCACGCTGCCCAGTATGTTGGACCAATGAGGACACCGGCGAGCGTGGTCGCGGGGGTGGATTTCGGCGATGCCGAATTGGCCCAGAACGTTCGCGACGGGGTGGCGCGAATCGAGCAACTGATGGAAGCCGAGCTCGGCAAGGCCGACGAGCTGATGGCCGAGGCGGTGCAGCACCTGTTCCTGGCCGGCGGCAAGCGGTTCCGGCCGCTGTTCACGGTGCTCTCGGCGTCCATGGGCCCCGAGCCCGACGCCTGGCAGGTCTCGGTCGCCGGCGCGGTCATCGAAATGGTGCACCTGGCGACGCTGTACCACGACGACGTGATGGACGAAGCCCAGGTGCGCCGTGGTGCGCCGAGTGCGAACGCGCGGTGGAGCAACAACATCGCCATCCTGGCCGGGGATTATCTGTTCGCGACGGCGTCGCGGCTGGTGTCCCGGCTGGGCCCGGAGGCGGTGCTGGTGATCGCGGATACGTTCGCCCAGCTGGTGACGGGCCAGATGCGGGAGACCCGCGGCAGGGCCGACGGCGTCGACTCCGTCGAGCACTACCTCAAGGTCGTCTACGAGAAGACCGCGTGCCTGATCGCCGCGTCCGGCCGCTTCGGGGCCACGTTCTCCGGGGCGGACGAGGACCAGATCGAGCGGCTCTCCCGGCTCGGCGGCATCGTCGGCACGGCGTTCCAGATCTCCGACGACATCATCGACATCGACAGCGACCCCGACGAGTCCGGCAAACTGCCCGGCACCGACTTGCGGGAGGGCGTGCACACCCTGCCGGTGCTGTACGCGCTGCGCGAAACCGGTCCCGACGCCGATCGGCTGCGGGAGCTGCTGGCCGGTCCCGTGGAGGACGACGCCCTGGTCGCGGAGGCGTTGGCCCTGCTCCGGGGGTCGGCGGGCATGGTCAAAGCCAAGGAGACGGTGCGTGGCTATGCCGAGCAGGCGCGTCAGGAGCTGGCCCAGCTGCCAGACGTGGCCGGGCGCCGGGCGATGGCATCGCTGGTGGACTACACGGTGAACCGCCACGGCTGATCGGCTTGCGGCGGAACCCAATCGTGGTGCCGTGTCGTTTAATTAGCTGACACGAGTATTGCCGTAGGAGGAACCTGATGACCTGGCACCCGGCGGGTAACCGGATCAAAACGTTCGTTTTGCTGATCGGTTTCACCGCACTGATCTCGTTTGTCGGTTACCTCTTCGCCTCGGCGACCGGCAACGCCATGTGGATCTGGGGCGCCCTCATCTTCGCGCTGGGCATGAATTTCTATAC
Source organism: Mycobacterium sp. (assembly GCA_025963385.1). GTDB lineage: Bacteria > Actinomycetota > Actinomycetes > Mycobacteriales > Mycobacteriaceae > Mycobacterium. The sequence goes on along the minus strand of JAOPUT010000418.1, from coordinate 1,831 downwards.
CTATTTCAACAGCGACAAGCTGGCGCTGAAGGCCATGCACGCGCAACCGGTTACCGAGGTCCAGGTGCCGGTGATGTACAAAATCGTGCGCGAACTGGCGACCACCGCGCACCAGCCGATGCCACGGCTCTACATCTCCGATACCGCCAACCCGAATGCCTTTGCCACCGGGCGAAATCCGCGCAACGCCGCGGTGTGCTGCACCACCGGCACTATGAACATCCTCAACGAGCGTGAGCTGCGAGCCGTTCTGGCCCACGAACTTTCACATGTCTACAACCGCGACATCCTCATTTCCTGCGTAGCCGGAGCGATGGCGTCGGTGATCACCGCGCTGGCCAACATCGCCTTCTTCGCGAGCATGTTCGGCGGCAACAACCGTGAGGGCGGCGGCGGAAACTTCTTCGCGCTGCTGCTGATTCAGATGTTGGGGCCGATCGCCGCGACGGTGGTGCGGCTGGCCGTTTCGCGGTCCCGCGAATATCAGGCCGACCAGTCCGGAGCCGAATTGTCCGGTGACCCACTGTCTTTGGCGTCCGCCCTGCGCAAGATCTCCGGTGGCGTCGAGGCGGCGCCACTTCCGCCAGACCCCAAGCTCGCCGATCAGGCGCACCTGATGATCGCGAGCCCGTTCCGCGCCGGCGAGAAGATCGGCAAGTTGTTCTCCACGCACCCTCCGATCGCCGACCGGATCGCCCGCCTGGAAGACATGGCCGGCCGGGGCCCAGGCCACTACTGAGCCAGGCCCCGTCGGGTAGTTGATGCGGAAAGCGGAGTCACCCCCTAGCCTGTTGGCATGCTGAGCAGAATTCTGATCGGCGCGGTCAGCGTTGCGGGGGCAGCGATGGTCGGATTCCCGGGTATGGCCTGGGCCGATCCTGAACCGGCGCCCGCACCCCCGCCGCCGCCGAACGTCAACGCCCTGCCGCCGATCAGTCCGGTGGACTACTCGGTGATGGGCGACCGCTACTATGCCTTCAGCACCCCTGACGGCCTGACCTGCGCTTTCGAGCGCGGCAATGGCGGTTACGGCTGCAGCGGGCCCATCCCCGCGGCGCCTGACGGCGCCAACGTGGTCAGTGGCGGACCGTGGGGCGAACCCGGGTTTGCCAGCGCCGCGACGCCGATCTTCGGCTCACTCGGACCCGTGAAGCCACTGCCCCCGAACACCAGGCTGAGCTTCCGTCAGGTCAGTTGCGGTGTCGACGGGTCCGGCACCACCACGTGCGCCAACTCGGCAGACCAGTCCGGTTTCGTGCTGACGCCCGCGGGCAGCTACACCTTCGGCGGGGTCAACCCGTTGGTGGATCGGCCGCAGGGCACCAGCCCGTTCGCCAACTAGGTCGTTCGGGCCTAGAAGCCGGACCCGTGCACCTCGTGGCCGGGCTTCTCCGCCATCAGGCCCTGATAGGCGTCTTCGACGGTGGCGCCGTGGTTGACGACGCCGTCGACCTCGCGGGCGATCGGCATGTTCAGGTCGTACTTCCTGGCGAATTCCATGACCACGCTGGCGGCCTTGACGCCCTCGGCGACCTGGTTCATCGAGGCGATGATCTCGTCGATCGGTTTGCCCGCGCCCAGCTGCTCGCCGACGTGACGGTTGCGGCTGCGCTGGCTGGTGCAGGTGACGATCAGATCGCCCATGCCCGCGACACCGGCGAACGTGTCACGATGTCCGCCCATCGCTTCGCCCAGTTTGGACATTTCGCGCAGGGCCCGCGCCATCACCATCGCACGGGTGTTCTCGCCGATTCCGAGTGAATAGCCCATTCCGACGGCGATCGCATAGACGTTTTTCAACGCTCCGGCCATCTCGACGCCGACCACGTCG
>JAOPUT010000079.1 GCA_025963385.1 Mycobacterium sp. | reverse complement strand
GACGCCGTTCGTGCCGTCTCGAAGGCCATCCGGCGTACCCGCGCCGGTCTGAAGGACCCCAAGCGTCCGTCGGGCTCGTTCATCTTCGCCGGTCCGTCCGGTGTCGGTAAGACCGAGCTGTCCAAGGCACTGGCCAACTTCCTGTTCGGCGACGACGATGCACTCATCCAGATCGACATGGGCGAGTTCCACGACCGCTTCACCGCGTCGCGGCTCTTCGGCGCTCCTCCGGGCTACGTCGGCTACGAAGAGGGCGGCCAACTGACCGAGAAGGTGCGGCGCAAGCCGTTCTCGGTGGTGCTGTTCGACGAGATCGAGAAGGCCCACCAGGAGATCTACAACACGCTGCTGCAGGTACTCGAAGACGGTCGCCTGACCGACGGGCAGGGACGCACGGTCGACTTCAAGAACACGGTGCTGATCTTCACGTCCAACCTCGGTACCTCGGATATCTCCAAGGCTGTTGGTCTCGGCTTCTCCCAGGGTGGTGGCGAGAACAACTACGAGCGGATGAAGCTCACGGTCAACGACGAGCTGAAGAAGCACTTCCGCCCGGAGTTCCTCAACCGCATCGACGACATCATCGTCTTCCACCAGCTGACCAAGGACGAGATCATCCGCATGGTCGATCTCATGATCGCTCGCGTCGGAAACCAGCTCAGGGCCAAGGACATGACCATGGAGCTGACCGACAAGGCGAAGGGGCTGCTGGCCAAGCGCGGCTTCGACCCGGTGCTGGGTGCCCGCCCGTTGCGGCGGACCATTCAGCGCGAGATCGAGGACGCTCTGTCGGAGAAGATCCTCTTCGACGAGGTCGGCCCCGGTCAGTTGGTCAAGGTCGACGTCGAGAACTGGGACGGCGAGGGAACCGGCGAGGACGCGGTGTTCACGTTCGTCGGCGTCCCGCGACCCGTGGTCGACGAGGACACGCCGGACCTGGCCAAGGCAGGCGCGTCGGGAGCAGTTGACGCGGAGTAACGACTCGCAACGAGAAATGGGCGGTACCCTTCGCGGGGTACCGCCCATTTCTTCGTTCGGAGCGCCTCTTTCATGCTGGGAGATTCCGGCTCGGCAGTTGGGGTACGGCTCCGCGGGATGGCACTCATGCCTACAATGCTCGGGTAACTGACAGACGAAGGAATCTGGTGTAAACCCAGAACGGTCGCGCCACTGTAAGAGTCAGACCCGACGTCCGTCACCTGTGATACGGGACGCGTACTCCCGAAAGGACAACTGCCATGACATCTCCGCAAGCTCGCCAGAGCGTTGCGCCTGCCATCGACTTCTCCGCGAGCAAGGCGGCACTCTGGTTGTCGCTCACCGCCTTCCTGGCGCTCATGGTGCTGTACTTCGTCGGCGTCGACCAGGGCGCGACATCGGTGTTCGGTGACAACATGTACATCCACGAATTCGTGCACGACGCTCGTCACCTCCTCGGCTTCCCCTGCCACTGACGCGCGGCGGAGCTCACACGATGGAAAAGCAGATCATCGGGCGCGGCCTCCTGGCCGGCGCCCTCGCAGGGGTGCTCGCGTTCGTGTTCGCGAAGATCTTCCTCGAGCCCGTCATCGGACGTTCGATCGACTTCGAGCACGCCACGGCCGCGGCGCACGAAGCCATGGAGTCGGCCGCGGCTGGTGGACACAGCCACGGTGAGGGCGGCGAACTGTTCAGCCGCGGCGTGCAATCCACGATCGGGATGGGCTTCGGCACACTGCTCTTCGCCGTCGCGATGGGCGCCCTGTTCGCGGTCGTCTACTCCGTCGCGTACGGACGTGTCGGCAACGTGTCGCCCAAGGCGCTGTCCGTTCTGGTGGCGGGCGCCATGCTGATCGCGCTCTGGGTGGTGCCCGCGCTGAAGTACCCGCCGAATCCGCCTGCGACGAGCCTCGACTCGACCATCACGCAGCGGACCCTCCTGTACGTGATGATGCTGGGACTGTCGGCGCTGCTGATGGTCGCCGCGGTGTACCTCGGCAGGCAGCTGGCGCCGAAGCTCGGCGCGTGGAATGCCGCCCTGGTGGGCGGCGCGTCGTACCTCGTCGCGGTGTTCGTCGTCATGCTCGTCTTGCCGACCATCAACGAGACCCCCGGCCCGATGGTCAACGACGCAGGCGTGATCGTGCTGGGTGGCTACCCCGCGACCGACCTGTACGAGTTCCGGCTGTACTCGTTCACGACGCAGCTCATCATCTGGACGACCATCGGTCTGGTGTTCGCCGCGATGATCTCGAAGGTGCTGGACGGCAGGCGAGAAGAGCGGGACGTTACCGTCGCCGGATGAGCGACGATGAGTGACATTTGAGTGAGATCGTCCGGCTGACCCTCGTCTCCCATGCGATGACGGATGCGATGGCAGCCGGACGGTTTCCCAGAGACGAGCCGCTGAGCGCACTCGGACAGCGTCAGGTCGACGCCACCGTCGACCTAGGGGTGGTCGACGCCGCGGTCTGCGCGCCGGAGAAGCGCACCAGGCAGACTGCGGAACTCCTCGGGTTGCGGGCCGAGACCGAGCCGATGCTGGCCGACCTGAACTGCGGGTCGTGGCGCGGCAGCGTGCTGAACGGCGTCGGGCCCGTCGACCTCACGCTCTGGCTGACCGATCCCACGCAGGCTCCCCATGGCGGGGAGTCGGTGGCAGAGCTCGTCACGCGCGTCGGCGACTGGATGGACTCGCTGGCGGATCGCCGCGGTCGACTGGTGGCCGTCACCCACCCCGGCGTGGTCCGTGCCGCGATCATCGTCGCGCTCAATGCGCCGCCAAAATCGTTCTGGCGCATCGACGTTGGGCCCGTCAGCCGGACCGTGCTGCATCTCCGCGGTGGCGCCTGGACGCTGAGGTCGACGGGCTGAGACTCACGCGGGCTGGACGAGCCGGAACGCCCCCTGCGCGATGGACAGCAGCCAGCTCGCCGCCGTCAGGCTGCGAAACTTCGGCCAGTTCAGTTGGAAGCTGACCACCCATGCCTGCCCCGTCCGGTCGACGGCGTACCAGCTGAAACCGATGTCGCCGGGCAGGTTTCCGCCCTTCGCGCCGATGTAGCCCCACTTCGTCTTGTCGAGCTCGATGCCAGGCGTCGCCGACAGGATCTCCTTGACGGGGGCGGCGGGGCCGACCGCAACCGACTGCAGCGCGGCGTGCACGCGGCAGATGTCGGTCGCGGTGCCGTACCACTCGGCGCCGTACGGAGAGGCGGGAGTGTGGGTGCGCGTCGGATCCGGTTCGTAGTGTCGGGTATTCGTCTGTGCGAGAAGCTGTTCGCGACCCTGCGGGGACGCTTCCTTCCACTGCTCGCGCAGATCCGGCTCGCCCCAGCCCACCGAGAAGAGCTCGTGCGTGTTCGGGAACGGCGTCATGCTGGCCGGGTCGTGATGTCCCGCGTGCACCAGGGCGTGTTCCATGGCCTCGGGCCCGACACGTGCCATCAGCAGATCGGTCGCCATGTTGTCACTTGCCGAGATCATCTGCTGCGCAGCATCTCTCACCGAGACCTGGGACCCAGGTGGCAGGTGGTCGAAGCCTGCCGAGCCGACGGCCTTGGCCTCCTTGGTGATGGTCAGTTGGTCGTGCCAGTGAACGGTGCCCGCGTTGACCGCGTCGGCGATGGCAAGGAGTACGTACAGCTTGAAGATCGACGCGAGCGGCAGCGGATCATTGGCGTTGGTACCGGCCACCGCCGTGCACTTGCCGTCGGTGACCTTGGACGCCTGATAGGAGTAGTGCGCACCGGACTTGGTGAGCTCCGTGTCGATGTCGGACCACTGCTTGATCTCGGGCTTCTGCAGTGTCACCTCGAAGCGGTCGACCAGACCCGCGTCGTTGGTGCGCAGCTCGATGTCCTGACCGACGCCGTACGAGGTGAGCAGGTGCAGGGTGGCCAGGCCTGCGCCGTAATCGATGCCGGTGACCGTGAAGGGCCGGTCCCACCACATCCTGTCCATCATGTAGGCGACGTCGTCGACCTGACGGGGAGCGGCCAGGGTGGCCACGCCAGGGGTGCCGATGGGCCAGTCCGAGTTGAGCATGTCCACGGTCTGCTTGGCGCGCAGACCTGGCGGGGTGTTGGTCTCGATGCGGGCGCCGTAGGCGGCCTCGGCGGGCGCGGCCGGACCGGTGTGAGCGCATCCGCAGGCCAGCGCGAGGACGAGAGTCGCGGCAACCCCGAGTGCAGTCGCCCGCCGTACTGGTTGACCCCGCCGTACTGGTTGACTACGCCTTGTCGTCGGTCGCGGCAAGTTCTATCCCCATGTCGCTACGCTCCTGCCCGCTGAACGTCCAACACGACTTCGAACTCGAGCAGGGAGGCACCTGTGGCGACGGGGTTCGCGCGCTGGCCGGCGTGGGCCTCCACCGCGGGGCCGCTGGCCCAGGCCTGGAACGCCTCTTCGGACTCCCACTGGGTCACGACGAAGTAGCGGTCCTCGCCCTTGACGGGGCGCAGCAGCTGGAAGCCGAGGAACCCAGGCTGGTTGTCGACGGCGTGCGCACGATTCGCAAAGCGCTTCTCCAACTCGGGGCCTGCGTCGGGCGGAACCTCGATTGCGTTGATCTTCACCACGGACATGGGCTCTACGTTACCGGTTCGTTATCTCGTGCCGCGTACCTCCTGCCAGGATGGCGGGCATGCGCTCCCCATTGCTGACGGGCCGCGGCGGTGGTGGTGAACCCATCGTCCTGGTGCACGGGCTGATGGGGCGCGGTAGCACCTGGTCGCGCCTGCTGCCGTGGCTGACCGAGCTGGGTGAGGTCTACACGTACGACGCGCCGTGGCATCGCGGCCGCAGGGTGGCCGACCCACATCCGGTGAGCACCGAGCGATTCGTCGAGGACCTCGCCGATGCGGTGGAAGGACTCGGGCGACCCGCCAGGTTGGTCGGCCACTCGATGGGGGGCCTGCACGCGTGGTGTCTCGCGGCGGCGCGCCCCGACCTGGTGACCGCGCTCGTCGTCGAGGACATGGCGCCCGACTTCCGTGGGCGTACGACGGGACCGTGGGAGCCGTGGCTGCACGCGCTCCCGGTCGAATTCGGTTCGGAGCAAAGGGTCTTCGACGAGTTCGGGCCCGTGGCGGGTCGGTACTTCCTCGAGGCGTTCGACCGGACCGCCACCGGGTGGCGGCTGCACGGTCTCCCCGAGCGTTGGATCGAGATCGCCGCGCAGTGGGGCACACGCGACTACTGGGCGCAGTGGCACGCGGTGCGGGCGCCTGCGTTGCTCATCGAGGCGGGCAACTCCGTCACTCCGCCCGGTCAGATGCTCCAGATGCAAAGGACCGGCGACCAGGCCACGTATCTGCACGTGCCCGGCGCCGGTCATCTCGTTCACGACGACGCTCCGCGGGAATACCGCGATGCGGTGGAACCGTTCTTAGCGGCGTTCGCCCATCGCGCCTGACGCGGGCCAGGTGGGGGAGTGCTCGAAGCGGGTGCGGGCGGCGTCGGCGTCGTGTTGAACGCGGTACCAGTCGGGGTCGCCGAACTGGTTGATCAGATGACCGCGGACGGCGTCGTGGCGGTGGCTGGCCCAGCTCAGCAGCGCGGCGAGCGCGAAGGGCGCGGACAGGATCAGGAAGGCAAGTATCACGTTCATGGCAGCAATTGTTCGTCCAGAAATATTCCGCCAACAGTGGCAGGGCAGCCGCGGTGCGTTAAGATACTGCCATGATTAAGACTGTCTCGGCACTGGTGCTGGACGGGGTGACTCCCTTCGAGTTCGGCGTCATCTGTGAGGTCTTCGGTATCGACCGTTCCGCCGACGGCGTGCCCAACTTCGACTTCAAGGTGTGCGGCCCCGAGCCGGGCAAGTCGCTCCGGATGTCGGTCGGTGCGCACCTCACCCCCGATCACGGGTTGGACAGCCTCGTCGGAGCCGACCTGGTGGCCATCCCCGCCTTCACCGGCAGTGACTATCCGCAGGAGGCGCTCGACGCGATCCGCGCCGCCGCCGAGTCCGGGTCGACCATCCTGACCGTGTGCTCGGGCGCGTTCGTGGCGGGAGCCGCCGGGCTGCTCGACGGTCGCAGGTGCACCACCCACTGGATGCACGCCGACCAACTGGCAGCGCTGCATCCCACCGCGGACGTCGACCGCAACGTGCTGTTCGTCGACGACGGCAACCTCATCACCAGCGCGGGAACGGCCGCGGGCATCGACGCCTGTCTGCACCTGGTGCGGCGCGAGATGGGCAGCGAGATCACCAACATCATCGCCCGCCGCATGGTCGTGCCGCCGCAGCGTGACGGCGGCCAGCGCCAGTACATCGACCAGCCCATCCCGGTGCGCTGCTCGGAAGGCTTTGCGCCGCATCTGGATTGGATCCTGACCAACCTCGACAAGCCGCATACGGTCGGCACGCTCGCCAAGCGGGCCAGCATGTCGGCGCGCACCTTCGCGCGCAGATTCGTCGACGAGACGGGCCGCACGCCGATGCAGTGGGTCACCGACCAGCGCGTGCTCTACGCGCGGCGGCTGCTCGAGGAGACCGACCTCGACATCGACCGCGTGGCGGACAGGTCAGGTTTCGGCACGGCCACCCTGCTTCGGCACCACTTCCGCCGCGTCATCGGCGTGACGCCGTCGGACTACCGCCGCCGGTTTGCCTGCGACGACTCCGGTTGTGCGGCAACGGCTTAGCTTCCCGGTCAGGGCGCGTACACGCACCAGGTTCCCGGGACGCCCCTGAGTCGATGCTCACCGCGGTCGGTGAATCTGCGGTGGGAGCCGGTGACGATCTCGCGCACGGTCGATGAGACCAGCACCTCGCTCGGACCGGCCAGCGCGGCGACCCGCGCGCCGATGTGCACCGCCATGCCCGCGATGTCGTGCCCGCGCATCTCCACCTCACCGGCGTGGATACCGACCCGCACCTCGATGCCGAGCGTCCGGACCGCGGCGACGATGCCCTCTGCGCAGTCGAGGGCGACGCTGGGGCTGCTGAACGTGGCGACGAAACCGTCTCCGGCGGTGTTGACTTCACGACCGCCGAAACGTTGGAGCTCCCTACGGACCAGGCTGTCGTGGCTGTCGAGCAGATCGCGCCAGTGGTCGTCGCCAAGGGCGGCGGCCCGCTCGGTGGACCCGACGATGTCGGTGAACACGATCGTGGTGAGGACGCGTTCGAGGTCGGTGCCCCCACGCGTGCCGGTGACGAACTCCTCGATCTCGGCGAGGATCGGCGTGGTGTCACCGACCCAGTACAGGGTGTCCGCGCCCGAGAGCTCGACGTATTGCGCACCGCTGATGTGCTCGGCCAGGTAGCGCCCGTGTCCGACGCCGACGAAAGCGGACTCCGCACGGTGCAGCACCAAGGTCGGTGAACTGATCAGGGGAAGCTTGTCCCTGGCATCGGAGTCGACGAGCGCCTGGTTGGATCTGCGGGCCATGCTCGGTGAGGCGGCCCGGTTGCCGGCGGCATCCCACCACGACCGGAATGCCTGGTCGTGGGCCACCGACGGGGCGATGAGCTCGAGAACGTCGAAACCCCGCTCCACCGCGTCGGGCTCCATGGCGATCGTCGTGAAGGGGTTGGCCCCGCTGGGGCGGGCGCCGACTTCGTAGTCGGGCGCCCAGAGCGCGCGTGCGCCCGCGTTGACGAGGATCAGACCCGACACCCGCTCCGGCCGGTCACCCGCCAGGAACAGGGCGCTCATCGCGGTGAAGCCGGAGGCGAGGATCGTGGCGCTCTGGCAGCCGACGGCGTCCATCACCGCGACGGCGTCCTCCGCCCAGCAGGCCGGGGTGATCTTGTCGGCGCCGATGCGCGAGGACATTCCCATGCCGCGGTGATCGAATCGGATCAGCCGACAGAACGACGACAGGCGGCGGTAGAAGCGGTACATCGAGGGCTCGGAGTCGATCGAGTCGATCGGGATGAACGGCCCCGGCATGACGACCAGGTCCCTCGGCCCGTCGCCGATCACCTGGTAGGCGATGTCCAGGTCACCCCGCGATGCGTAACGAGTCTGCGGAGCCCGCGAAACGGGTACGACCACGTTTCCAGGCTAGTTCACCGAGCCGTTCGAGGCTCCCGATTCGGCTCGGCTTCACCACCTTCGCCTGCGAGCGCGAACAGGCCGCCTGCGGTCTGCTCGACCAGCCCGTCTGTCAGCAAAGAGTCGAGCGCGCGATCGCGCTGCGACGGGTCCGACAGCCACGCCACGTCGAGCTGCGCCCGATCGACGGGAGCAGCGTTGGCGCGCAACACATCCAGCAGGCGACCGCGAACCTGGCGATCCGTGCCTGCGTACTTCTGCACGCGGCGGGCGGGCTCGGCCGACGCTGGGTAGCCGGCCGTCCGCCAGGCGCAGTCGCTCAACGGGCACAGCCCGCAGCGGGGCGACCGTGCGGTGCACACCGTCGCCCCAAGTTCCATCAGGGCGATCGAAACACGCGGTGCGCGAGCATCATTGGGCAGGATCGCATCCACGTCGGCGAGGTCACGGACACTGGCGGGCGAGTCGGCGCGGCCGTGTACGACTCTGGCCACCACGCGCCGCACGTTGGTGTCGACGACGGGAACCCGCTTGCCGTAGGCGAAACACGCGATCGCTCGCGCGGTATAGGTCCCGACACCGGGCAACGTGAGGAGGGTGTCGACGTCGTCGGGCACCACGTCGCCGTGTTCGGTCGCGATCGCCGTCGCGCACTCGTGCAACCGCTTGGCCCGGCGCGGGTAGCCGAGCTTGCCCCACGCCCGCAGGACGTCGGCTGCACTTGCGGCCGCAGTGGCGGATGGAGTGGGCCACCGTGCGACCCAGTCGCGCCAGATCGGCTCGACCCGGGCGACGGGGGTCTGCTGCAACATGAACTCGCTGACGAGGATCTGCCAGGCCGAGATGCCCGGCCGCCGCCACGGCAGATCCCGCTGAAACTCCTCATACCACCGGAGCAGTACACCGACGTCGACCACTAGCGCCTACTCCAGGCACAATGTCGCCATGCCGAACACGAGTCCGATAACCGCATGGAAGGCACTCAGCGAGGGTAACGAGCGTTTCGTCGCGGGAACTCCCGAGCACCCGAGCCAGAGCATCGAGCACCGCGCGAGCCTTGCCGACGGGCAGAAGCCGACCGCGGTGGTGTTCGGCTGCGCCGACAGTCGGGTGGCTGCCGAGATCATCTTCGACCAGGGGCTCGGCAACATGTTCGTCGTGCGGACCGCGGGTCACGTGCTGGACTCCGCCGTCCTCGGCTCGATCGAGTACGCCGTCACCGTTCTCAACGTCCCGCTCATCGTCGTGCTCGGTCACGACAGCTGCGGCGCGGTCAAGGCGACGCTTGCCGCGCTCGACGAGGGCGCGGTGCCCGGTGGCTACGTGCTCGACATCGTCGAACGCGTCACACCGTCGATCCTTCTCGGCCGCAAGGAAGGCCTGACCCGGGTCGACGAATTCGAGGCCAGGCACGTCTCCGAGACGGCCAAACAGCTGGTCAGCCGGTCGCAGGCGGTGTCCGACGGCGTCCAATCCGGCACCGTGGCCATTGCCGGCGTGACCTATCACCTGGCCGATGGACGGGCCGTCCTCCGCGAATCCATCGGAGACATCGGCGCAGGCTGACCGGCGACACGCCGGGCGAGGTCGGACGACATGACGTGACCCCGCCTTACCGTGTATTCGTGCTGGAGACTGAACCGCATAACTCGTTGCCGCCGGAGATCTACCGGCGTAGACGGTTTCTCGCGCTCGGAGTCGCTGCGCTAGTTCTCGTCATCGTCATTGCCGTCGTCGTGGTGGTGTTCACCAACAGCACCAGCGGGGACACTGCGACACAGCCGGCCTCTACTGCCAGCGCCGCTGCTCCCACGCCGCTGCCCGGGGCGAACCCCGAGGTCAAGAGCCCGATCATGCCGCCGGCGCAGCAGGCGCCGCCCCCCACTCCGACGCCGGTTGAGGCAGTCGCTCCGCCGCCGGTGCTCAAGGAGGGCGACGACTGCCCCGATTCCACCCTGGCGGTCAAGGGCATCACCAGTCAGCCGAACTACGTCGTCGGCGACCAGCCCAAGTTCACGATGGTCGTCACGAACATCGGCCTCGTCGCGTGCAAGCGTGACGTCGGTGCCGCGGTGCTTGCGGCCTACGTCTACGGACTCGACAACAACCGCCTCTGGTCGAACCTCGACTGCGCGCCGTCCAACGAGACGTTGGTCAAGACGTTCAACCCCGGCGAGCAGGTGACCACAGAGGTGACTTGGACCGGTATGGGCTCAGCGGCGAACTGCCCACTGCCACGCCAGCCGATCGGGCCAGGCACCTACAACCTCGTGGTGCAGCTCGGCAACCTGCGATCGGCGACGGTTCCGTTCGTCCTTGCCGCACCAGCAGCTCCGGCACCGGGTGACGCTCCGGCGGCGCCCGCCGAGGCGCCTCCCGCCGCAGAGACCCCGGCTCCCGCGCCAGCAGGCTAGCTTCGCCGCTCAGAGCCAACCCTCGCTCAGGCCAGCTGGTCCGCAATCGTCGACTCGGCCAGCTGGGACAGACCCTCCCGAATGTGGCGGGCCCACATCGAGCCGATGCCGTCGACGGACTGCAGATCGTTGGCGCTCGCCGCCAGCACGCCCTGCAACGAGCCGAACGAACGGACCAGCAGGTCGACGTGAGCGAACTGCAACCGCGGAATGCCCGCCATCGCCCGGTAGCCACGCGAGCTCATCGCAGAGTCCTGCGCCTCGAGGGTCGACGGGTAGCCGAACACCCTTGCCAGTGCGGTGAAGTCGAGGAGCTCGTTGTCGCTGAGTGTGTCGAGCTCGTCGAGCGTGGCCATCACCTGGGCCGTGGACGGCGGATCCGGGGCGGCGTGGTAGTCGCGGGCGATCAGCTCGCGCGCCGTGTCGTTGTCGCCCACCAACTCTTCGAGCTGCAACTTGAGCTGGCGCCCGTTGGTGCCGAGCTCGACGACGTCCGCGTCGATCTCGAGGCTGATGCGTCGCACCATCTCCAGTCGCTGCGCCACGGTCATCACGTCGCGCAGCGTGACGAAGTCCTCGATCTCGGCCGTCGAGAGCTGACGATTGACCTCGTCGAGTCGGGCCTTGTAGCGCTCGAGTGTGGCAATGGTCTGGTTCGCACGCGACAGGATCGTCGCGGAATCGGGCACGACGTGGCGCTCGCCCTCGACGTACACCGTGACGATGCTCATCGAATGGCTCACGGAGACAACGGGATAACCCGTCTGCACGGCCGTGCGCTCGGCTGAACGGTGTCGGGTGCCCGACTCGTCGGTGGGGATCGACGGATCGGGGACGAGTTGGACGTTGGCCCGCAGGATGCGGGTGCCATCGCTGGACAGCACCACCGCACCGTCCATCTTCGACAGCTCGCGCAGCCGGGTCGGTGCGTAGGCGACGTCGAGGACGAAGCCGCCGTCACAGATCGCCTCGACGGTGTCGTCATAGCCGAGCACGATGAGCGCGCCGGTGCGGCCACGCAGAATGCGCTCCAGACCGTCGCGAAGGGCGGTGCCGGGCGCGAGCTGCCCGAGGGTCTCCCGCAACGTCGGTCGAGCGAGCTGCACGACGTTGCCGCGCCCTGTCCTGGCAGCCTTCACGGCCATTCCCCCTCCTTGCTTCGGCCGCCATTGTCTCTCATTTGCCCGCGATGGTCCGCAACACCCGCAATGCCCCCGAGATGTTCTCGGCCGTCATGACCTTGAGACCGGCCGGGACGTCCTTCACACCCGGAGGCACGACGGCGGTGGTGAAGCCGAGTCTGGCGGCCTCGGCGAGGCGGCGGTCCATGCCGGTCACCCTGCGGAGGTCGCCCGCGAGACCGACCTCGCCGATGGCCACGACCGTAGTCGGCATGGGGATGTCGAAGCAGGCGGATGCGATCGCCAGTGCCACCGCGAGGTCGGACGACGGATCGGTCAACCGCATACCGCCGACGGTCGACAGGTAGATGTCGTTCTGCGCGATCTTCAGTCCCGCCCGCTTCTCGAGGACGGCGGTGATCATCGCCGCGCGGGCCGAGTCGATGCCGCTGACCGCTCGCCGTGGGTTGCCCGCGGCGGGCGACCCGATGAGCGCCTGCACCTCGCCGATGAGCGGCCGTTTGCCGTCGAGCGTCACCGTCACGGAGGTGCCGGGCACCGGTTGCGGCCGTTGATCCCGGAAGAGGCCCGAGGGGTCGGCCACCCCTTCGATTCCGCTGTCGTGCAACAGGAAACAACCGACCTCGTCGGCCGCGCCGAAACGGTTCTTGACCCCGCGCACCATGCGCAGAGCCGATGAACGGTCACCTTCGAAGTGCAGCACGACGTCGACGAGGTGCTCCAGGGATCGCGGTCCTGCGATTGCGCCTTCCTTGGTGACGTGTCCGACGAGGATGATCGCGACGCCGGTGGTCTTCGCGGTCATCGTGAGCGCCGTGGTCACGGCGCGCACCTGTGTGACGCCGCCCGTGACGCCGTCGGCCTCGGTGGTGGACATGGTCTGCACCGAGTCGACGACGATGAGCGTCGGCTTCACCTGTTCGATGTGTCCGAGGGCGGTCTGGAGGTCGGATTCGGCGGCGAGGAAGACCTCGTCGTGAGTGCAGCCGGTGCGCTCGGCCCGCAGTCTGATCTGGCCCGCCGATTCCTCACCGGACAGGTAGAGGGCCCGGCGGCCGGACTGGGCCCAGCGATGCACGACCTCGAGCAGCAGCGTCGACTTGCCGACCCCGGGATCACCGGCGAGAAGCGTCACCGAGCCGGGTACGAGGCCGCCACCGAGAACTCGGTCGAGCTCACTGACTCCGGTTTGGAAATGGCGCGTCCGACCCGGGTCGATGGAGCTGATCGGCACGGCGGGAGAACTCGGCGCGACCGCGCGATTGGAGGCTGCCCCGGAGATGGGCGTGAGGACCGCGATCTCGTCGACCGTGCCCCAGCTGCCGCAGTCCGGGCACCGGCCGACCCATTTCGCGGTGACGTGGTGGCATTCCGAACAGCGGTGTTGCGAACGTGCTTTCGAACCAGCCACGTGCTGACGGTATCCGCCGTCACCGACAGAACGGCGTCAACGGGCGCTAGTGGCCGCCCGTGTCGGCTTCTCCGCCTGCCTCGACCGCGGCCTCGCGGCGGGGGGCTTCACCCGCGGAGATCGGTACGACGAGTTCCTTCTGCCCCGAACGCTCGAACGTGAAGGTGAACGGGTAGGTCAGCCCGTTGCTGATCGGCTGCGTCAACGTGATCGTGGCCTGGGCGGTGCCGGCGCCCTCGGTGGCGTTCAGCGCGCTCGGGGTGCCGTCCGGCGTACCCACGATGAGGGTTCCGCCCGCAGGCACCCGGACGTCGCCGGTGAGGCTGACGGTGCCGATGTTGGACGTGATGGACACCAGTCGGTCGGGCTTGTCCGCCGACTCGTTGACCGCCACGAACAGCAGTTCGGCGGTAGTGCCCGGCTGCACGTAGCCGGAGGTCTGTGGGGCGCGCACGTGCACGTTTCGCAGCGCAATGCCCGTGGTGGGATCACCGACCCAGGCGAGGGTGCCGTTGACGGCAGGCTGCTGGCTGGCGCTCTGCGCGATCTGGCCTGCGCTGCAACCGGATAGGGCAAGCGCGGCGCTGAGCCCACAGGCGGCCAGCGCGACGGCGGAATACCGCGATTTCGAGAGCGTCACTCAAGCCTCCTGCTCGGGCGACGGGACGACCGTGACGTGCGTCCCGCGTGTCGACTATGGAGAGTAGTAGGTAGCGGGGGGAGGTGGAAGCCGAGGGCTCGCAAGCGGCATGATCTTGCTTCCTCCGACGCGGTGACGGCACCGCCCGATCAGCCGCTCGGGGTTTGCCGTGTGACGTGCGCGTTGCACGGATTCGTCACCGTGTCAACCCCTAGTCTTCACCCGCAATGCCCCTGACCTGCACCGTTGCGCAACGCGTGTCTTAGCTCCGTGCTAACATTGGGTTGTGAAAGGGGCTCTAATCTGATGATTTTCAAGGTCGGAGACACGGTTGTCTATCCACACCATGGCGCCGCGCTGATCGAGGCGATCGAAACCCGGACCATCAAGGGCGAGCAGAAGGAATATCTCGTCCTGAAGGTCGCTCAGGGTGACCTCACCGTTCGAGTTCCTGCAGACAATGCAGAGTACGTCGGCGTTCGTGACGTGGTTGGTCAGGAGGGTCTCGACAAGGTCTTCCAGGTTCTGCGAGCCCCGCATACCGAGGAGCCGACCAACTGGTCGCGTCGGTACAAGGCAAATCTGGAGAAGCTGGCCTCCGGTGACGTGAACAAGGTCGCCGAGGTCGTTCGCGATCTGTGGCGTCGTGATCAGGAGCGCGGGCTGTCCGCGGGCGAGAAGCGCATGCTGGCGAAGGCTCGGCAGATTCTCGTCGGTGAGCTCGCGCTGGCCGAGAACACCGACGAGGAGAAGGCCGAGACCATCCTCGACGAGGTTCTGGCCGCCGCTTCCTGAATTTCTTGGCGCGCTAGATGGTGCCGAGGATTGGTCTTGGCACCGACGTACATCCCATTCAGGCAGGACGGCCTTGTTGGCTGCTGTGCCTGATATTCGATGATGCCGACGGCTGCGCTGGACACTCCGACGGAGACGTCGCCGCGCACGCGCTGTGCGACGCTCTGCTGAGCGCAGCCGGTCTCGGCGATCTGGGCAGCGTGTTCGGTACCGACCGCCCCGAATGGCGCGGTGTCAGCGGTGCCGACATGCTGCGCCATGTTTGCGGGCTGCTGCTCGACGAAGGTTTCCGAGTGGGCAATGCGGCCGTGCAGGTCATCGGCAACACGCCGAAGGTCGGGCCTCGTCGTGCCGAGGCGCAACGTCTACTTTCCGGGCTGCTCGACGCCCCCGTGTCGGTGTCGGCGACGACCACCGACGGCCTCGGCCTGACCGGTCGGGGTGAGGGCCTGGCGGCGATCGCGACCGCTTTGGTCGTCGGTGTTGACGATTGAGGTCTGACGGGCCGGTAAGCTGGCCCGTCGTGACCGATCAGCCCCTGCGACTTCACGACACCATGACGGGTGTGGTGCGTGACTTCGTGCCGCTGCGCGAGGGCCACGCATCGATCTATCTGTGCGGCGCGACCGTCCAGGGGCTTCCGCACATCGGCCACGTCCGCAGCGGTGTCGCGTTCGACGTACTGCGCCGCTGGCTCACCGCCAAGGGGTTCGACGTCGCCTTCATCCGCAACGTCACCGACATCGACGACAAGATCCTCAACAAGGCCGCCGACGCGGGCAGGCCGTGGTGGGAGTGGGCGGCCACCTACGAGCGGGCGTTCACCGCCGCGTACGACGCCCTCGGCGTGCTGCCGCCGTCGGCCGAGCCTCGGGCCACCGGCCACATCACCCAGATGGTCGAGCTGATCGAGCGCCTAATCGCCGCCGGGCACGCCTACACCGGCGACGGTGACGTCTACTTCGACGTCCTGAGCTATCCCGACTACGGCAAGCTGTCCGGCCACCGCATCGACGACGTGCACCAGGGCGAGGGCGTCGCCACGGGCAAGCGCGACCCGCGCGACTTCACGCTGTGGAAGGGCGCCAAGCCGGGCGAACCGTCCTGGCCGACGCCGTGGGGTCGCGGTCGCCCCGGCTGGCACACCGAGTGCGTCGCGATGTGCGAAGAGTATCTGGGCTCCGAGTTCGACATCCACGCAGGCGGGATGGACCTGGTCTTTCCGCACCACGAGAACGAGATCGCCCAGGCCCGCGCGGCGGGTGACGGTTTCGCGCAGTACTGGATGCACAACGGCTGGGTCACCATGGGCGGCGAGAAGATGAGCAAGTCTCTCGGCAACGTGCTGGCGATTCCCGCTGTGCTGCAACGAGTTCGGGCCGCCGAGCTCCGCTATTACCTTGGCAGCGCGCACTACCGGTCGATGCTGGAGTTCTCCGAGAACGCACTACAGGACGCGGTCAAGGCGTACACCGGCATCGAGGAGTTCCTGCATCGCGTGTGCAGCCGGGTGGGTACCGTCGTCCCCGGTGAGTGGACCGCGAAGTTCGGTGCGGCGCTCGACGACGATCTGGCGGTGCCCACCGCGCTGGCGGAGGTGCACGCCGCGAGAGCCGAGGGCAACCGCGCCCTCGATGCGGGGGATCACGACGCCGCGATGACGCACGCGAGGTCCATCCGCGCGATGATGGGCATCCTCGGTTGCGACCCGCTGGACGAGCGGTGGGAGTCCCGCGACGAGACGTCGGCGGCACTGGCCGCCATCGACGAGTTGGTGCAGTGGGCACTGGCGAGTCGCGCGGAGGCCCGCGAACAACGAAACTGGGCGCAGGCCGACGAGATTCGCGACCGCCTCAAGGCGGCTGGCATCGACGTCACGGACACTGCCGACGGACCACAATGGGCACTGCTCGACGGGGGCAAGTAAATGGCAGGCAACTCCCAACGGCGTGGTGCGGTACGCAAGGCGGGCACCAAGAAGGGGCCGACGGTCGGGTCCGGCGGCGTACGGCGCCGTGGGCTCGAGGCCAAGGGCGCTACGCCGCCCGCCAGCGCCAGGCCCCATCACCCTGCCGGTAAGCGGGCGGCCAAGGCAGCCCGATCGGATCAGGGGCGCCACAAGAAGACCGACGAGACCGAGGTCGTCCTCGGCCGCAATCCGGTGCTGGAGTGCCTGCGCGCCGGGGTGCCCGCGACCGCGCTGTGGGTGATGCTCGGCGCCGAGTCCGACGAGCGCCTCACCGAGTCCGTGCAGCGGGCCGCCGACAAGGGCATCGCCATCCTCGAGGTGCAGAAGCACGACCTCGACCGCATGAGCTCCAACGGTCTGCACCAGGGCATCGCGCTGCAGGTGCCCCCGTACAACTACGCGCATCCCGACGACCTGCTGCGGTCGGCGAAGACCGATGCGACGCCGGCTCTCCTCGTCGCGCTGGACAACATCTCCGATCCGCGGAACCTCGGTGCGATCGTTCGGTCGGTCGCCGCGTTCGGTGGGCACGGCGTGCTGATCCCCCAGCGCAGGTCGGCATCGGTGACGGCGGTCGCATGGCGCACCAGTGCCGGTGCTGCCGCCCGGCTTCGCGTCGGGCGGGCGACCAACCTGACCAGGACGCTGAAGAATTGGGCCGACGAGGGTCTGCAGGTGGTCGGCCTCGACGCGGGCGGCGACACGCAGCTCGACGAGCTCGACGGCAGCGGACCGATGGTCGTCGTCGTCGGGTCGGAGGGCAAGGGCCTGTCCCGGCTGGTGCGGGAGAACTGCGACGCGATCGTGTCGATCCCCATGGCGGGCCCGACGGAGTCGCTGAACGCGTCGGTCGCGGCCGGTGTCGTGCTTGCCGAGATCGCCCGCCAACGTCGTTAGGCCGAGCTGCCGTCAGACCCCGAACATCTGGATTCCGGCCCACAGCCCCAGTACTGCGACCACGAGCGTGACCGGCACCGTGATCAGGCCGACGCGACTGAACTCGAGGAATCCAGCGGGCAGCCGCTCGCGCTGGACGACACTGCGCCACAGCAGGTTCGACAGTGAGCCGGGATAGGTCAGGTTGGGCCCGACGTTGACGCCGATCAGGACGGCGAGCACCGCGGCAGGCCCCATCGCCGTGACCAATGGCAGCAGTACCAGCACCGCGGGCAGATTGTTGACGACGTTGGACAGCAGGGCCGCGGCGACGGCGATGCCGAGCAGGGCGGGCAGCGTCGTCCCGGTGGGCAGGACGTGGTGCATCGCCTTGTCGAGTCCGTGATTCATCACCGCCTTCACGACCACGCCGAGCCCCAGCACGAACGCGAGGAACGGCACGTTGGCGGCCTTGGCGATGCCGGTGACCGTGCTGCGGCGACGAATCAGAGCACGCACGCCGAGCACCACCGCGCCGGCGAGGGCCGCCCAGGCGGGCGCGATGTCGAAGAGGGACGTGACCGCGAAACCGGCGAGCGTCAGCGCCAGCACGACGAGCACGAAGACCGGCATCTCCGCGGGTGGCGGGGTGAGTTCGTCCTTGGGCTTCTCGGTCAGCTCGCGGCGGAAGAACCAGCGCAACAGCACGTACTCCCCGGCGATCGCGAGTACCCACGGCAGCGCCATGACGGCGCTGAAGTGGGCGAAGGTCAGGCCCGCTGCCGAGAACGCGAGAAGGTTGGTCAGGTTGGACACCGGCAGTAGCAGGGACGCCGTGTTGGCGAGGTGCGCGGTGGCGTAGGCATGCGGTCGCGACGGAATGCCAAGCGTCCGTGCGGTTGTCATCACCACCGGCGTCAGCAGGACCACGGTGGCGTCGAGGCTCAGCACCGCCGTCGTCGTGGACGCGATGACGAAGACGGTGCCCAGCAGGCGCCGCGGTTCGCCTCCACTGCGACGCGCCATCGCCACGCCCGCGGCGTGGAACAGGCCCTCGTCGTCACACAGTTTCGCCAGCACCAGCACGGCCGCGAGGAACCCGACGACCGGCAGCAGATCCTTGGTCTCGGCGAGCGCATCGTCGCTCGACACCACCCCGAGGGCGATCAACAGCCCGGCGGCGGGCACGGCCGCCACGGCCTCCGGTAAACCCCTCGGCCGGAACATGGCGAATGCCAAGACCACGGCCAGCGCGCCCAGCGCCAGCGTCAGCTCCACGGGTCGGCGCGCTCCCACAGCGTCGGAAGATGAAGCGGTATGCCGTCTTCGGTGGCCAGCCGGGTCAGCACCCGCATCGACACGTCGAGATCGTCGCCGGCGTACGGCAGGGCGCGCAGCGGTTCGTGCAGCGGGCGGAAGAAGTCGTCCCAGTGGATGAGCACGACCCGGGTGGCGCCGACCGTGCGCACCGCCTCTGTCCAGTAGTCCTCGACGTAGCGCTCCGGTTGCAGCCCCAGCTGCCCGACTCCGAGGTAGACGACGTCGGCCCGCTGACACCGTAGCGCACCCGGCACGAAGCCTGCGCTGCCGACCACCAGCAGCCGCCGGTCGGTCGCGCGGTGATGGATCAGCGTCGACCACGACTCGCCGCAGCGGTAGGCCGACGCCCCGACCGGCGGGACCACGGGCGCTGTGATGACGCCGGGGAAGCGGTCGGGTGGGCAGTGATCACCGACGACGAGCGTGACGTCGAAGGCCCCCAACGTGATTGGTTCGCCGGGTGTCGCGACGACCAGCCGGTCATCGGGAAGGCCCGCCCCGCGGCCCAGATGGGCAGCGGACGCACCGCCCACCACCTTCGCACCCGTGCGTTCGGCGACGACGGCCGAGTCCATCGCATGGTCGAAGTGGGTGTGGACGGGCATGACGGCCTCGAGCCGATCGACCCGAAGGCGGGTCAGGCAGCCATCGATGCGGGGAAGCGACGGGGTCAGTGAGCGTGTGCCGACGGTGAGCAACGACGGGCGGGAGAAGAAGCCGTCGGTCATCAGCGCCGACTCACCGTCGTCGATCAGCAGCGTGGTGACGCCCGCCCAGGTGACGGTGAGCGGGGAACGTGGCGTCGCAGCTGGTTGGTCGAAGAAGTCGCGGTAGTCGTCCAGATCGGGGCGGCCGAGCTTCAAACGCATCAGGTGAACGCCTTCAGTTCGACACCGTCTGCGGTCAGTCGATCCCGGACTGCCCCCGCGATCCGGACCGCCCCTGGCGAATCCCCGTGCACGCAAACCGATTCCACGACGATTCGAATGGTCGAACCGTCGGCGGCCTCGACCGTGCCGTCGCTGATCATCGAGGACACCCGTTCGGCGATCGCGTCGACGTCGTTCAGCACGGCGTCGGGCTCGCGGCGCGAGACCAGCTGCCCGTCGGGGCGGTATGCGCGGTCGGCGAACGCCTCGGGGACGGTGCGCAGCCCTAGCTCGTCCGCTGCGGCGAAGAACGCCGAACCGGCCAGGCCGAGTACTGCTAACCCCGCGTCGACGGCGTGCACGGCCTGTGCGACGGCGGCGGCCTGCCGCTGGTCGGTGACGATCGTGTTGTACAGCGCCCCATGGGGTTTCACGTAGGCAACGCGGGTTCCGACCGCGCGAGCCAGCCCGTCCAGCGCCCCGAGCTGGTACAGCACATCCGCGGTGAGGGCCGCCGGTTCGATGTCGATGAACCGACGGCCGAATCCGGCCAGGTCGTGATAGCTGACCTGGGCGCCGACCGTCACACCGCGTTGGGCCGCGGCTCGCACCGTGGTCAGCAACGTCAATGGGTCACCCGCGTGAAATCCGCAGGCCACGTTGGCGCTGGTGACAAGGTCGAGCATCGCCGCGTCGTCACCGAGCACCCAGGTGCCGTAGCTCTCCCCGAGGTCGCTGTTGAGATCCACGGTGATCGGAGGATCCGACATCGCGACGCTCCCTCCCCGACCGCTCCGCCGTCCGCCGCGAAGGTGCGACCGGTGATCTGCTCGGACCGTTACTCGGTACTGACCGCCTTCTGGACGGCCGCCGCGACGGCGGGCGCGACCTCGGAGTCGAAGACCGATGGAACGATGTAGTTCGCGTTGAGCTCCGACGGGGAGACGCAGTCGGCGATGGCTGTGGCGGCCGCGATCATGCTCGCGTCGGTGATCTTGTGTGTCCCGGAATCCAGCATGCCCCGGAAGAATCCCGGGAATGCCAGCACGTTGTTGATCTGGTTGGGGTAATCCGACCG
>JAOPUT010000089.1 GCA_025963385.1 Mycobacterium sp. | reverse complement strand
AAGATCACCTCACCCCAGACACCCTCCTTGTCCAGGTCGCCGAGGCGCGCCCTGGCGTCTCGAATCCCCTGCGGCCGGGAACTCAACTCGGCGAAGGCCACCAGCGCCGAGGACGGCAGCTTGCGACGAAAGATCTGCCCGTCCACCGAGACGGTCTCGTACTCGCCGTCCGGGTCCTTCTCCGCGCGCGGGGTCAAGTCCGCCAACCGCTTCGGAAGCCGGGATTGCCAAAGGTCGTCGGGCTCGAGGAAGTGCGAATCACCCGAGTTCGTCCAGATCATGCTCATGGGTCCTCCTGGCTCCGGTTACTCGTTGGAATGATGCCAGCTGCCCGGACGGAAGTCCACCATTTCTAATACAACAGCATTATTATTTTCCGGGGACGGGTGCGTGGCGGTAAGACTGAGACGGAGGGGGAACCCATGACCGAGCTGGGCACCGAGTCGCGCCGACGTAACGCCTCGGGTGAATCGACGCGGGTGATGCTGATGGAGGTCGCCGAGCGGTTGTTCGCCACACGCGGCATTGAAGCCGTCACGCTCCGGGAGATCCAGCAGGCAGCCGGGCAGTCGAACACCTCGGTCATCCGCTACCACTTCGGCTCTCGCGACGGCCTCATCCGCGCACTGATCTCCTACCGCCAGGCATCGCTGGGCGCTGATCGCCGGGAGATGCTCGCGAGCATGCGCGAACAGGGCAAGGAAGCCGACCCCCGCGCGGTGGTGTGGCTCCTGGCTCGCCCGCTGGCCAACAGCATCGCCAACGGCGAGATGTTCGCGCCGTTTCTGGCCCGACTCGTCGAAGATCCGCTGGCTCGCGATGCGTACTGGCCGGATCACGTCGACGACGACTGGACGCAGGAGAAGTTGGAGGAACTCGTCGATGCCGCGCTGCAAGACCTCCCCGAGCGAATTCGACGCGGACGAACGTTCCAGCTGTACATCGGCCTGATCAACGTGATGGCCGCCGCCGCCAGGTCCGGGCACGGACTCAGCGAGGCGCAGTTGCACAACTACGTCGACACCTGGGTCGGCATGCTGACCGCGCCGGTATCGTACGAGACTCGCGCGTTGTTGGCCGAATCATCGAAAGACTAACTGCCACCGATGATTCCGTTGGTCCTGAGTTCGGCGATCACGTCTGCGTCGAGGCCGAGCTCGCGGAGCACCGCATCGGTGTGTTGGCCTATCGTGCAGCCGGACTCGGCTCTCGAGCGGGATCGGGAGAACCGACAGAGCGGCGCGAGCCGACGGTGCTCTTCGAAGATCGGGCTGACGGCCTCGACGGCGTAACCGGCCTCGAAGAAGGGGTCGGTCTGCAGCACCAATTCCGAGTTGGCCTCGACCACCTCGACGCAACCGACGTCCTGGGCAGACAGTTCGAGCTCCCACTCCAGCTTCGTCTTGGTGGCGAACACGGGCGTCAGGGCCGCGGTCAAGTCGTCGTCGTGCGCAGCGCGGGACTCGGCGTCGGCAAAGCGTTCGTCGGCATCGAGGTCGACGTAGGGCGACATCGCCTTGGCCAGCGCAGGCCATTCGCGCGACAGCGGCGCGGCGAGGAAGACGAAACCGTCGGACGCCTGATACATGCGGTAGACGGCGGACATTCCGAACAACTGGTCGTCGGCCGCCACGTTCGGCGGACGTGACGCGTAACCCGCGTTGTAGCCGATCATCGCCTGCTGCACTGTGCCGAGCATGGTGGTGACCGCATTGTTCAGCGGCCGTCCACGGCGCTTGGCGTACAGCGCGACGAGCAGCGCCGAAGCGACGCCGTGGGCGGCAATGCCGTCGGATTGCACGGCGGGAACGGCCCCGCCTGCATGGAGCGTGACGGCCCGGCGGTGAAGATCGTCGAGATCGACGGGCGCCGCGCCCGTGTCGTGGCTGTCGACCAGCGCGAGCCCGGAGGCCGCGCCGATCGAGGGTGCGTAGGCAGCACGATGTGAGAACGGCCCGTCGACCCCGTATCCCGAGGTCGTCACGAAGGCCAGGTCGGGATTGACCGCCTTGAGCGACGCCTCGTCGATCCTCGACCGCTCGGCCGCCTTCCCACGAAAGCACTGCAGCACGATGTCGGATCGCTTGGCGAGTTCGTACACCAGGTCGAGCCCCTCGCGCGTGGTGAAGTCGATCGCGACGCTCTCCTTGCCCTGCAACACCTTTGCGCCGCCAGCCTCGGGGAACGCCACCAGGTTGCGAATGTTGTCGCCTTCGAGCGGCTCGACCTTGATGACGCGGGCACCGAGGTCGGCGAGCAGCGTGGCCCCATACGGGCCTGCGAACATACTGCCGAACTCGAGCACCGTCACGCCCGTGAGCGGCGGCTGATCGAAGGCGCCACCGGATGGTTCGTCGCACTGGATGGGTTCCGCATGCGCCAGGACTTCGTCGTGCTCACCGAGACGAGGCGCGGGACGCAGTTCGGTCAGCGGCCTGCCGCCGGCGTGGATGAGGGTCGACGGCTGCCGCACCGGCCCGAGTTCGGGGTCGACGACGGTGGTCGCCCTGCCTTCGTAGACGGTCTGCGGATGGTTCAGGGAGTCTTCTGGTGACCGGAACAGTTCGCCGCTCAGGTCCGGGTTCCGCACCATCGCCTCTTGCCATTCGGCGAGCGTGCGCGCACCCACTCGCGCGATCATGATGTCCCACCACTCGGTGCGCAACTCGGCGGTCGGCAGCATCGGAAAACCCTGCCACTTGGGATCGGCTAGCTCGGTGAGCAGATCCAATTCGGTGAGCCAGGCGCCGATCAGCTTGGGCGACACCTGTGCGAACTGCAGCCAGCGGCCGTCCTTGGTCGGACACGCCAGAAGCGCGTAGATCAGATAGGCCTGCGGACGGCCCTCGTCGTCGTACGCGGCGTCCATCGGCTCGAAGGCTCCCGGATACCGGTCGAGCACCATCTCATAGAACCAGTTGTACGGATCCATCGAACCCATGCCGGTCACGAGGTTGGTTTCCACGACCTGGCCGCGACCGCTGGTGTCGCGTTCGAGCAGCGCGGCCAGCACTCCCTGCACGGCGGCCTGCGCCGCCCCCCAGGACGCGTAGGCGAAGGTGGTGTA
>JAOPUT010000062.1 GCA_025963385.1 Mycobacterium sp. | reverse complement strand
CGCCTACACGGCGTTACGCGCCGTGGCGGTGCCCGATCGCGGTGGACAGACGCTCTTCACCAACCAGTACCTGGCCCACGACTCACTGCCTGCAACACTTCGCCGCCAGCTCGAGGGACGGACCATCACCCACGTCGTCACGGGTCTGGACCTCGATGACTCGCAGGAGACCTCGGCCCGGCACCCAGTCCTTCAGGCCCATCCCGTATCCGGACGGACGGCGCTCTATCTGTCCTCCCCCGCCAGGTGCGTCGAGATCAGTGGCATGCCTGCGCGCCAAGCGGCCGACGTCATCGACTTCCTCTTCGCGCACAGCACACGCGAGGACAACGTCCACCGGCACGACTGGTCACCCGGTGACGTCGTGATGTGGGACAACCGGTGCGTGCTGCACCGCGCCGATCACGACGGCGTCGTTGGCGACCGGGTCATGCACCGGGGCATGGTCGCAGCCGCATCCCCACTTCGCTGACACACCTGCGGGCTGCGGTCAGCTCGCCCCTCAGACCCGGTCGCGGCGACGGCAGGCGGGACAGTGCGACCAGATCGCTCGCGATCGCGTCGGCCACGTGTCGCAGTTTGACGTTCCGCCGCTGCGATTCGTCGCGCAAGAGGGCGAAGGCGCCGTCGGCGTCGACACCGTAGATGAACATCAGCATGCCCTTGGCCTGTTCGATGACGGCGCGATTCACGCGGAACTCAGTGACGATCGCGGACACCTGGTCGTCCTCGGTGCCTGCGGACACCCCGTTCCGAACGACCGGCGTCGGCGACCCTCCGGCGTCAGTGCCCACGGCGCTCTCCGCTCCCCACGAACTCATCCCGATGCTTTCTGAACTAATTGTATGGTTCTGAACAATTAGTTCAATAGTGCCGTGCGGAGCGCACCGCAGTCAAGTGGTCCACGCCCTACGGCATTCTCACTCCTCGACCTGCCTGCCATCGCGCGTCAGTCCTCAGGCGCGCACTGACGCCAGCACCACGCCGCCATCGGTGACACTCGCGCGCAGGCAGGACAAGTCCGCCACGACCACATCGGCGTCGGCCACCTGATTTGCGTCGTGGGTGGTCGTGACCGCCACGACCCGAGCACCGGCGGCCACCCCCGCGGTGATCCCCGCGGGCGCGTCCTCGACCACCACGCACCTCGCGGCATCGAAACCCAGTGCGGCAGCTGCCTTCACGTAGCCCTCCGGACTCGGCTTGCCGACGGTCACGTCCTCGGCGCAGACCATGACCTCGGGAACCGGTAGTCGAGCCGCCGCCAGACGAGCGGTCATCAGTGCCCGTCCGCCTGACGTCACCGCGGCCCAGCGCTCCCGTGGCAG
This sequence comes from Mycobacterium sp., assembly GCA_025963385.1. Classification (GTDB taxonomy): domain Bacteria; phylum Actinomycetota; class Actinomycetes; order Mycobacteriales; family Mycobacteriaceae; genus Mycobacterium. Next base: position 38,741 of record JAOPUT010000062.1, on the reverse strand, counting down.
GGCGTCGAGCAGTTGCCGCGCGCCGGGCAACGCCGCCACACCGTCGAGATCGCCCATCTCCAACGCCGCGAGTCGCGCCACCGCCGCGGGTCGGCGCTGCGGCGCGACGAAGTCCGCGATGGTGTCCTCACTGCGCCGACCGTGACACACCCGCATCAGTTCGTCGGCGTCGACGTCGTACTCAAGGGCCCAGGTGCGCCACGAACGTTCGACGACCGGGGTGGAGTCCACCAGGGTTCCGTCGATGTCGAACAGGATTGCGCTGGCGTTCGACATCACGAAGCCAGCCTAGTCAGGCGGTGACGTCACGCCTCACCTCGTCGACCCCGCCTGATCCGAAGGCCTCGTGGATGTCCTTCGGTCCGAAGGGCCAGGTGTGCTCGGCCTTGGCGTAGACGAGGTATGCGATGCACCCGATGACGATCCAGCCGAAGGACAACCCGATCGAGAGCCACGTCGCCGAGACGTAGATGTAGACCCAGCCCACGAGTGCGATGATCGTCGGCACCGGGTACAGCCATTGTTTGTACGGGCGAACGAGATTCGGTTGCCGACGGCGCAGGACGACGATCGCGGCGACCTGGGCCAGTGACTGGATGATGACCAGCGTCGCGACCGCCGCGTTGATGATCGTGGTCAGGGTGAACAGGGAACCGATGATCGTGATTACGCCCATGGTGAGCACGCCGGCGGTGGGCAGGTTCAGCTTCGGGTGCAGTCGGGCGAACACCGGGAGGAACACCTTGTCGCGCGCCGCCTCGAACGGAACGCGGGATCCGCCGAGCAGACCGGCGAACACCGAGCCGATGGCGGCGACCACGATGAGGACGGTGATCACCTTGGCCACTCCCGATCCCCAGGCCTGCTCGAGAACCGTTGAGGCCACCGAGGTCGCGCTCTTGAGCTCATCGAGCGGGACGGAGCCGAGCACGCCTATCTGCAGCAGGAAGTACAGGCTCATGATGCCGATGATCGACAGGACGATGGACCGCGGAATGGTGCGGCCCGGATCACGCATCTCGCCGCCGAGGTAGGCGGTCGTGTTGTATCCGAGGTAGTCGTAGATGGCGATGATCAGGCCTGCGCCGAGGCCGGCCCAGAAAGTGCCGTGACCACCGAATGCACCCGGGGTGAAGGCGAATGCCTGGGCGCCGCTGAAATGCGTGAACGCCGCGACGATCGTCGCGAGCACCGCCACCAGCATGACGACGAACAGCACCGTCGTGAGCTTGCCGATCTGGCCGATCTTTCGGAACAGTGCCGCCATGATCAGCAGCGTGATGCCGATGCCGATCACCTTGCCCAGCGCGGTGTTTCCCGAGTCGGAGGTGACCCCGGGCATCAGATAGCCGAGGTACTGGACCAGACCGATGATGCCGGTGGACATGATGAGCGGGATGAAGAGCACCGCACTCCACACGAAGAGGAACGGCATGAGCCGTCCGGTGCGGTACTGGAATGCCTCGCGGAGGTAGATGTAGGTGCCGCCGGCGCCGGGCATGGCCGCGCCGAGCTCGGCCCAGATGAGACCGTCGGCCAGCGCGAGGACGGCACCGATGATCCAGCCGAACATGGCTTCGGGACCGCCGATGGTGGCGACCATTGCGGGGATCGTGACGAACGGACCGATACCGCACATCTGGGTCATGTTGATCGCCGTCGCCTGGAGCGGACCGATCTGGCGCTCGAGTGCCGGTTGCGACGGGCTGGTCGGTGAGCTCACGATGCACCTCCTTCGTTTCTGTTTGTTAGGAAAGTTTCTTAACATAAAACGACCGGGTGTGAAAGAGTTCGGTTGCAAATGACGGCGCCGACGAGGACTGGAGGTGACGGTGGACGGCCACGCTGCCCCGCAAGCGGGAACGCCGGCGAGCATGCGCGCGCTCAACCAACGACTGGTGCTGAACCGGCTCCGCGATCATGGCGAGGCGACGCGCCCCGAGATCGCCACTGAGGCCGGACTGTCGAAACCCACGGTGGGACAGGCCCTTCTGGATCTCGAACAGCACGGGCTGGTACGTGCGATCGGTCGGCGTGTTGATCGCCCGGGCCGGGCCGCGGTCGTCTACCGGACCGCTCCCGATGCCGGTCACATCGTCGGCGTCGACGTCGGGCGGCGGGTGGTGCACGTCGCGGTCGCAGATCTGGACGGTGCCGTGGTGGCACGGGTCGAACAGCCCAACCGCAGCCGCTCGGGCGCCATGCTGGTGCGCACCGTGGTCGATTCCGTCGACCGCGCCGTCGCCAGGGCGGGCCTCGCTCCTGACGACATCGTGGTCACGGTCCTCGGAACACCTGGCATTCCCGACGGTGCGACGGGCACGGTCCACCGTGCGCCGAACCTGCCCGGCTGGGAACGTCGCGGACTACTCGACGAACTGACGACGCTGTTGGGATCGAACGGCTCAACGGTGATCGTCGAGAACGACGCGAACCTGTGTGCCGTCGGAGAGCATGCGCGGGGTGCGGCCCAGGGCGTCGGCGTGGTCGCGTGCCTGACGGTCGGCACGGGGATCGGCATGGGAATCCTGATCGAGGGCAGGCTCTTTCGCGGGGCTCATGGCGCTGCAGGCGAAATCGCCGATCTGCCCTACGACCGGGTGCCCGCGGGGGTGGTGACCCATCGGCCCGGCCCAGTGGAGGTCGTGGCAGCGGGTGACGCAGTGGTCGCGGCCGCCCGCGCGGCGGGGCTGCACCTGCCAACGGCGAAGGCGGTGTTCGACATGGCCCGCACGGGCCACGAACGCGCGGGCCGCGTCGTTGCCGACGAGGCGTCGAAGCTCGCCAGGGTGGTGTCGGTGGTGACAGCAGTGCTCGACCCCGGCCTGATCGTGCTCGCTGGCGGTATCGGTCGCAACGCCGATCTGCTCGCCGGTCCGATGCACCACGAACTCGCCGAGACGATTCCATTGGTGCCCGACATCGTGGGCGGGCATCTCGGCGACGACGCGGTCCTCGTCGGCGCGATCGCCACGGCCATGGACACGGCATGGGATCTGGTCTTTCACCGTCGCGTCCTCGGCAGGGCCGCACACGAGGCCTAGCTTCACCACCATTCGACGACGGAAGGGACCAATGGACGTCATCATCAGGCAGGACGATCGGGAGTGCAGCGGCCGAAGGGCCTGTGACGGCGAGCTGCCCGGCGTCGGTGCTCCAGTTGCATCCGCACGTCACGATGGTGGTCGACGAGGCAGCGGCCGCACGGCTCCACAATGCCGACCTTCTACCGGTACGCGATGAGTGTCACGGCAACGTCCTGATCGTCGGGGATTTCCGGGCCTGAGGCACAATCGCCAACCATGGCCGTCTCGCGCTTCCTCGACAACGACGATGCCCGGATCCACTACCTGGATTCAGGTGGCGACGATCGGCTCGCACCGATCGTCTTCGTGCCGGGCATGACCGACGTCGCCGAGGACTACCGCGACGTCCTGCCGCTGTTCGGCCGCCGGACGGTCGTGGTCGAGCTGCGCGGGCATGGCCAGAGCAGCGCGCCGGACGTCGGGTTCGACCTCGCGGCGCTCGGTCGAGACATTGGTGCCGTGATCGACGCCGTCACCGACGGGCCGGTCCATCTCGCGACGTTCTCACGGGGCACGACCTACGCGGTCGGGTGGGCCCTGGAGCATCCGGACCGGATCCTGTCGCTGTCGATCGGCGACTACGTTCCCGAGGAACGGGTGCTAAGCGATTCGGAGTCGCGCCTGGTGCTCGACGGCCGCTGGCGGGGAACACCCGTCCACACCCGACTTGACCGTGCCGCGGCGGTAGCGACGTTCGACGCGGCTCGGGCACGTTCGTTCTGGGAGCAGCTGGCGCGAATTCAGCCGCCCCTGCTGGTGATTCGTGCTCGCAAGAGCCCACTGATCACCGACGCCGACTGGACGCACTATGCACGGTCGTTCCCGACGGCTCGGCTGGTGGAGTTCGAGGACTCCCCCCACGACGTGTTCCGCCCAGACCGCGCGCGCTATCCGCGGCTGATCCGCGAACACGTCGACCAGGTGGATCACCAGCTCACACGGTAGGGGCAGCGACGTTCAGGACGTCGCACCGTGCGACAACTCGGCAGGACCGCGACTCGGCCACGGCTGGGGCACTGGGCGTAGCCGCACATTGAGCGGCCACCAGAACCAGCGTCCGAGCAGGGCCGCCAGCGACGGGGTCATGAGCGAGCGCACCACCAGCGTGTCGAAGAGCAACCCGAGACCGATGGTGGTGCCGACCTGACCGATGACGATGAGATCGCTTGATGCCATGGACATCATCGTGAAGGCGAACACCAGTCCCGCCGACGTGACGACCGATCCCGTGCCTGCCATCGACCGGATGATGCCCGTGTGAAGCCCCGCATGGATCTCCTCCTTCATCCGGGAGACCAGCAGCAGGTTGTAGTCGGCGCCGACGGCGAGCAGGACGATGACCGACATCGGCAGCACCATCCAGTGCAGCGGGATGGCGATCAGGTGCTGCCACAACAGGACCGAAAGGCCAAAGGAGGCACCGAGACTCAACACCACCGTCCCGACGATCACCGCCGCGGCCACCACCGCCCGGGTCAGCACCACCATGATGAGGAAGATCAGGATCAGCGCTGCGACTGCCGCGATCAGCAGATCGTAGTCAGCGCCCTGCTGCATGTCCTTGTACATGGCCGCACTACCACCGACGTACACGGTCGAGCCCTCGAGCGGGGTGCCCTTGATCGCATCCGCGGCCGCGGTCTGAAGCGGCTCGATGTGCGAGGTGCCCTCCTCGGTCAGCGGGTCGCCCTGATGGAAGACGGTGAACCTCACGGCGTGCCCGTCGGGCGAGAGGAACAGCTTGATGCCCCGTTTGAAGTCGGCGGTCTGGAACGCCTCCGGCGGGAGGTAGAAGGTGTCGTCGTTGCGAGCCGCGTCGAATGCCTGACCCATCGCGGTCGCGTCGTCCTGCGAGGCCATGTTCTGGTCCTGCTGGGCCTTCTGCGCCTGATACTGGTTGAGCATCATCTGCTTCTGGTTCTTCATCGTCTGGATCATCGCCGGCATCAGGGCGGCCAACTGAGGCGTCAGCGTGGCCAGCTGTTCGATGTCCGGGACGAGGTCCTGGAAGTCGTCCGACAACGTGCTGATGCCGTCGAGGCTGTCGAAGATCGACCGCAGCGACCAGCACACCGGAATGTCGAAACAGTGCGGCTCCCAGTAGAAGTAGCTGCGCAGCGGCCGGAAGAAGTCGTCGAAGTCGGCGAGGTGGTTGCGGATCTCATTGGTGTCGGCCGACGTGTTCTGGAACTTGTCGGACATGCGCCGCGTGACGTCCGCCATCTGCAGGGTGATGCTCTGCATCTTCGTCATCGAGTCGATGGTGGTCTGCATGTCCTCGGCCTGCTTGAGGGTGTTCGCCAGCACCGTCTGCTGGTAGTCGTTGTTCATCAGCTGCCCGGTACTGCTCTGGCTCATGGAGTATGCGAGCGAGGCGTGCTTGATCGGCTTGCCGTCGGGACGGGTGATCGTCTGCACCTGGGCGATCCCGTGAACGTGGACCATCGCCTTGGCGATCTTGTCGATGACGAGGAAGTCGGCGGGGTTGCGCAGGTCGTGGTCGGCCTCCACCATCACCAGTTCCGGATTCATCTTGGCCTCGGAGAAGTGCCGGTTGGCCGCCGCATACCCGACGTTCGCCGGGATGTCGGCGGGCAGGAAGATTCGGTCGTTGTACGTGGTGTGGTAGCCGGGCAGCGTCAGCAGTCCGACCAGGGCCAGCACGGTCGCCATGATCAGGACCGCACCCGGCCAGCGGACCGTGGCGGCGCCGACGCGACGCCATCCGCGGGCCCTGCCGTTGCCCTTGGGTTCCAGCACTCGGCCGAACCGCGTGACGACGGAGATCACCGCGGGGCCGAGCGTGAGTGCCGCGGCGACCACGATCGTCATCCCGACCGAAAGAGGAATGCCCATGGTCTGGAAGTACGGCAACCGAGTGAAGTGCAGGCACAGCGTCGCCCCGGCGATGGTCATACCGGACGCCAGTACCACGTGCGCCGTGCCATGGAACATGGTGTAGTACGCGGACTCTCGGTCCTCACCCGATCTTCGCGCTTCGTGATATCGGCCGATGAGGAAGATCGCGTAGTCGGTGGCGGCGGCGATCGCCAGCGTCACCACCATGTTGGTCGCGAAGGTCGTCAACCCGAAGACGTCGTGATACCCGAGGAAGGCGACGATGCCGCGGGCCGACATCAGCCCGACCACCACCATGGACATCGTGATCAGCACCGTGACGATGGAGCGGTAGACGAGCAGCAGCATGACGATGATGACCGCGAACGTCAGCATCTCGATCGTCTTCATGCTCGCGTCACCGACGGCGTTCTGGTCGGTGGTCGTCGCCGCGGGTCCGGTGACGTAGGCCTTCACGCCGGGAGGCGCCTCGATGCTGTCGACGACGTGCCGAACGGTCTCCACCGATTCGTTGGCCAACGCCTCGCCCTGGTCGCCTGCGATGTACACCTGCACGTAAGCGGCCTTGCCGTCGATGCTTTGGGCACCGGCCGCCGTCAACGTGTCACCCCAGAAGTCCTGGACGTGTTGCACGTGCTTGGTGTCGGCACGCAGTTGCCGGACCATCTCGTCGTAGAACGCGTGCGCGTCCGCGCCCAACGGATCGTCGCCCTCGAGGACGATCATCACCGAACTGTTGGTGTCGTATTCCTGGAAGACCTGACCGACGCGTTTGGTCGCGATCAGCGCGGGTGCGTCGTTGGGGCTCATCGACACCGCCCGCTGCTTGCCCACCTCCTCGAGCTGAGGCACGGCGGTGTTGAGGATCGCGACGATGGCTATCCACGCCAGGATGATCGGCACGGCGAAGATCCGGATGAGCCTCGGCAGCCGGGGCTTGGCGGCGTGCCGCGCGGTGGGGATGGTGTCGGTCGGGGTCTCGTCGTCGGCGGTGCCGCTCAGACTCAGCCGTCCAAGGATGCTCATGCCGCCTTCACCAAGCAATACGTCGCGGAATTCACGCCCTCGGCCGTCCTTTCGTCCTTGACCACGTCGTCGACGGTGACCCGGCAGGTGATTGACTGGCCGTCGCCCTGAGCCAAGATGTTCGGCATCACCGATGGCACGGTCGTCTTGAGCGTCAGGGTCCACGGCAGGCTCACCTCGCCGGTGCGCTGCGGAAGCCCGTCGAGGTCGGCGTAGTTGATGATCGCGGTCGAGCCCGATCCGAACACCTCGTAGGTCACGACCTTGGGATTGAACGACTCGGCGGTGTCCGACCCCACCGGTGTCACGACGGCTCCCTCGGAGCCGAAGATCGATCGAAAGTGCGCGACGCTGAATACTCCGACGGTCACGGCCGCCGCCATGAGCACGGGCAGCCAGACTCGCTTGACCACCGAGATCACGGCAGGCACCACGTCGGCGAAAGGCGTTGGCCCGCAGACACTTCAACGCGCACCGGAGGACGCTCGGGGACGGCGGTCAAAGTCGAGCCTTTCCACGTGGACCCACTGACCAGCCGGAGCGGGCCGATCTAGGTAGACAACCTAAACTGATGAAGCGGATAAGGTCAATCCACTTATGACGCCCATCACTTACACTGCCCAACGTGACCGAGTGCGGCGAACCCCGGCGCGCGCTGCGCAAGGACGCAGCGCGAAATCGGCAGCGGGTGCTCGAGGCCGCCCGCGAGCTGTTCGCCGAGCGAGGGCTCGAGGCCACGCTCAACGACGTCGCTCATCACGCCAACGTCGGGGTCGGTACGGTGTACCGCCGATTCGCGACTAAGGACGAGCTGCTCGAGGCGATCTTCGAAGACGGCATCGAACAAATCACGACCCTTGCGGAATCCGCACTGGAGCAAGAGGATTCGTGGGCCGGACTCGTCTGGTTCGTCGAGCAGCTCTGCGAGCTGACCGCCACCGACCGCGGCCTGCGCGAGATGGTCTACAGCAAGGCCTACGGCGGCTACCGCGTCGAGTGCGCCCGGCTGCGAGTGGATCCCCCCGTGTCCCAACTCGTCGAACGCGCCAGGGCCGACGGGCACCTGCGCTCCGACATCGAACCCACGGACATGCCGATCGTCAGCCTGCTCGCAGGCACCGTCAGCGAGTGGGCCGGTCACGTCGAACCCGAGCTGTGGCGGCGCTACGTGGCGCTACTCCTCGACGGCATGCGCCACCACGACGGGCAGAACCGACTCCCCGTGGACGCGCTCGATGAGGAGCAGATGGACGCGGCGATGCAGGGATGGCACCCCGCGGGGTGACTTCGATGCACAGCGTCTCCACGGCCCCAATAGCCGGCCTCTACGACCGGCGGTTGGAAAACGTTCACGCAGCGCGACGCATCACGTGATCGAGCAGCTGGCCTTCGCAAAGGCCCAGAGACGTTCTTCGACGTAATCGGCCGTCCGCGTCTTGGCAACGATCGCACCGGAATACCCATCCTCCAGCGCGATGAAGTCCTCCCCGATCCGCTCGGCCTCCCCCTGCAGCACGAACGCACCGTCGGCCGCGCCGTCCTCGAGGACGGCGCGATAGATCTCCACCTGCTCGGCGACGAAGGTCTGCCAGCGTTCCGACTGAGCCGAGTCACGAAGGACGTAGGGGTGCAGTTCGATCAGCAGCCGCGTGGTGTCGAGCTGATCCCTGGTTCTCGGGACGCCGCTCGTGATGCACGCCCGCAATCGATCGAGATGGCCACTCGCCCGCTCCACGGCGGCGCGGCGGGCTCCGCAGTACTCCTCGACGGAGACGTCGAACGCTGCGTCGAACAGCGCGAAGATATCCGAGTAGTGGTACAGCACCCCGGGTGGCGTCAGTCCCGCTGCGCCCGCGACGTCGGCCAGTCGCAGTTGGGCGATGCCGCGCTCCAGAAGCGCTGCGCGACCGGCATCCATGATGAGCTCGCGCTTTCCCCTGCGAGTCATCGAGATCGGCCCTCCCGCGGCGGTCCTTGTCGATGCACGCAACGACTTTACGCAGAGGGCGTGCAATTCGACTTAACTTAATTTAGTTTAGTAGGATGCCGGAGAAAGAGCTATCCCTCGCCCTCGTCCAAGAGGCAGGCCCGCAGACCACCAGCGAGTTCCGCAAGAAAATGCTCGAGCTGGTCAAGCAGTATCCGCACACGTCTCTCTTCGTCTTTCCCGAGCACCACCTCGTGGGTTTCGACGATCCGTTGAACGTCGAGGACCTGCACGCCCACGCCGAGCCCCTCGACGGTCCGCTCTGCCGGGACGTGGCCCGCCTCGCGGCCGAACTCGGCGTGTGGCTGGCACCGGGAAGCATCCTCGAACTGAGCCCCTCGGGAACCATCTACAACACGATGGTGGTCTTCTCGCCCACCGGCGAATTGGCCGCCACCTACCGCAAGCTCTTTCCGTGGCGACCGGTCGAAACCGTCACACCGGGTAGCGAATTCGTCACCTTCGACGTCGACGAGGTCGGCACCGTCGGGCTGACGGTGTGCTATGACGCATGGTTTCCCGAGGTCTCACGGCAGTTGACCTGGATGGGCGCCGAGCTGCTGCTCAACGTGGTCCTGACCCCGACCGCCGACCGAGCGCAGGAGGTCGTTCTGGCCCAGGCCAATGCCATCGTCAACCAGGTGTTCGTCGCCAGCGTGAACGCCGCCGCACCCCGCGGCCAGGGTCGCAGTCTGCTGGTCGACCCACAGGGGCGAATCCTGGCCGCCGCCGTCGGTGCGGAACCGACCGTGCTCGCGGCGACGATCGACCTCGACGAGGTGCGGCGCACGCGGGCTCACGGCACCGCCGACGTGACCAGGCCATGGTCACACTTCGTCGAAGACGACTTGCCCATCGAACTGCCCGTCTACCAGGGCCGGATCGACCCCAGGACCTGGCAACCTCGCTGACGCCGAAGCCGCACTCCCGCAATCGAAGACGCTCCTGTCAAGACCCCGCCGTTGCCGCCGGACATCGGGTCGTGGTGCTGTCGACACGAAAAGCCGTGCCTAGAAGCAGCTTTTCACAGACCGCGGTGCTCGAACGTAGGTGTTCATCGGATCCTCAGCACTCGACGACGTTCAGGGGAAGTTCGAACACGTTGAGGGCCAATCCTCCTCGGGCGGTCTCCTTGTACTTCACGCTCATGTCGGCCCCCGTCTCGCGCATCGTCTTGATGGCCTTGTCCAGGGACACGTGGTGCACGCCATCTCCGTACAGGCCCATCCGCGCCGCACTGATCGCCTTGATGGAACCGATCGCGTTGCGTTCGATGCAGGGGATCTGCACCAAGCCGCCGACCGGGTCGCAGGTCAAACCGAGGTTGTGTTCGATGCCGATCTCGGCAGCGTTCTCCACCTGTTCGGGGGTGGCCCCCAGAACCTCGGCGAGTCCTGCGGCAGCCATCGAGCACGCGGAGCCGACCTCACCCTGACAGCCGACCTCGGCGCCCGAGATCGAGGCGTTCTCCTTGAACAGCAACCCGATTGCGCCCGCGGTCAGCAGGAAGCGGACGACGCCGTCCTCGCCATAGCTCTCGACGAACTGGCGGTAATAGTGCAGTACCGCGGGGATGATGCCTGCGGCGCCGTTGGTCGGTGCGGTGACCACTCGCCCGCCCGCAGCGTTCTCCTCGTTGACCGCCAACGCACAGAGCGTGACCCACTCCATGGCGCGCAGGGGATCGCGATCGTCACGGGTCGACAGCAGCCGCTCGCGCAATTCGGCTGCGCGCCTGCGGACCTTGAGTCCACCGGGCAGCACACCGCGGACGCTGGCACCGCGCTCGACGCATTCCTGCATGACGTCCCAGATGTGTAGCAGGCCAGAGCGAATCTCGGCCTCGCTGCGCCAGACCTTCTCGTTGGCGAGCATCAGATCGCTGATGCGCATTCCGTTGTCGGCGGCCAGTTGCAACATCTGCGTCCCGCTCGAGAAGGGGTACGGCACCGGAGTGGGATCGGTGATCAGTACGTGGCTTCCGGTGTCGTCCTCGTCCAGGACGAAACCGCCGCCAACCGAGTAGTACTCCCTGCGCTCGAGTCGCTCCCCCGCGGTGTCGAAGGCCTCGAACACCATGCCGTTCGTGTGGAAGTCCAACCGCTTCCCTCGGTGCAGCACGATGTCGTCGTCAACGGCGAACCGAATGTCGTGCGTACCCGCGAGACACAACCGGCCGCCGGCACGGATCGCTGCGACCCTCGGCTCCGCTGCGACGGGATCGACCAAATGGGGCTGCTCGCCTTCGAGTCCGAGCACCACGGCCTTGACGCTGCCATGACCGTGGCCCGTCGCCCCGAGGGAACCAAACAGTTCACAGCGGATGCCTGCGACCTCGTCGAGCGAACCGTTGGCGACCATCCGGGACACGAACAGATAGGCCGCCTTCATGGGACCGACCGTGTGGGAACTCGACGGTCCGATTCCCACCTTGAAGAGTTCGAAGACGCTGACTGTCACGCTGCTCGACCTCCGTGTCCGGTTGCGGCTCGAATGCGGATCAGACCATCTCGACGGCTAGGTACGTGATTAATATATCAACTGTTGATCAAAGTTGACAGCGCTGATGTCGCGAGATGTCTATTGGATATCAGTGCTAACATCGGCCTCGTGACGGTTGCTCCGCCAAGCCTCGACAAGGCGCCGGTGTCCCTCGCCGATCGCGCCTACCTCACCTTGCGGGACCAGCTCACCACCTTGCAGATCAGGCCGGGCGAACCCATCGACGACAGTCGCGTGGCGAGTGAGCTCGAAGTCGGCCGGACACCGGTCCGGGAGGCGCTCAAGCGCTTGGAGGACGACCGTCTGGTGATCTCCTACCCCCGCCGCGGCACCTTCGCGACCGGGGTCGAGATCACCGACCTCGCCTACATCAACGAGATTCGCATCCAACTGGAGCCGCTGGCCGCTCGGCGCGCGGCCGACCGCGCGACCGCCGCGCAACGTACCGAGCTAGCGCAGATGCTTGCTACCTTTACGACGATCGAGGCCCTTCCCGCCGACCCGACCGATCTGATGCGGCTGGACATGACCGTGCACCGGGCCATCTACCGCGCCGCGGGCAATCCGCACCTGGAAGACGTGCTGATTCGTTACCACAACCTGGTGACACGGGTCTTCTGCCTCTTCCTCGAGCGCCTGCCCCAGGTCGCGGAGCACATCAACGAGCACTCGGCGATCCTGGCCGCCATCATCGATGGCGACGGCGACAAGGCGGCGGCCCTCACCCTCGAACACGTCACCGGATTCGAAGTCGGGGTGCGGGCCGTCATCTGACGCTCCAACCCACTCGCCGCACACGCCTCTCGCTGCTGCCCCTCGTCCCGTCGCGCCCGCTCTTGACCTCTCCACCAGCAGACATTACAGTCATCCGCAATTGATATATTAGTTCTGATTGGGAGGGCTGGCATGGGCGTTCAGTCGGGCCGCAACGCAGTTCCGTTCGACCCGTGGCCTCCGATGGTCGGCGTCGTCGTGTTGGCAAGGCGGTCCCCCCTCCATCCGACTCCGACGGCGGCAGTCTCGTGACCGCGCCTTCCGCCCCGCCCGGCGCCGAGTTGCCCGAGCATCCCGAATTCCTCTGGCGCACACCGGAACCGAAGAAGTCCTACGACGTCGTCATCGTGGGCGGCGGCGGCCACGGCCTCGCCACCGCGCACTACCTGGCCAAGAACCACGGCATCACCAACGTCGCGGTCCTGGAGCGAGGTTGGCTGGCGGGCGGCAACATGGCCCGCAACACCACGTTGATCCGGTCGAACTACCTGTGGGACGAGAGTTCGCTCATCTACGAGCACGCCCTCAAACTGTGGGAAGGACTCGAAGAAGATCTCGACTACCCGATCCTCTTCAAACAGTGCGGTGTGCTCAACCTCGCCCACAGTCTCCAGGACGTCCGCGACAGCGTGCGACGAGTCGAGGCCAACCGACTCAACGGCATCGACGCCGAATGGGTCGAGCCGAAGGAAGTCGCGGACATCTGTCCGATCGTCAACGTGTCCGGCGATATTCGCTATCCGGTGCTGGGAGCGACGTACCAGCCCCGCGCCGGCATCGCCAAGCACGACTACGTGGCGTGGGGATTCGCGCGCCGCGTCGACGAGGCGGGCATCGACATCATCCAGAACTGCGAAGTCACCGGGTTCGTCACCGACGGCGACCGGGTGACTGGCGTGCGCACCACACGCGGCGACATCGCCGCAGGCCGGGTTGCCCTGTGCGCCGCGGGCCACACCTCGACGCTGACCGACATGTTGGGCATCCGCACCCCGCTGCAGAGCCACCCCCTTCAGGCGCTCGTCTCGGAGCTGCTCGAGCCCGTGCATCCCACGATCGTGATGTCGAACGCCGTGCACGTGTACGTGTCTCAGGCACACAAGGGCGAATTGGTGATGGGCGCTGGCGTCGACTCGTACAACGGGTATGGCCAGCGTGGCGCCTTCCACATCATCGAGCGCCAGATGGCGGCCGCGGTGGAGTTGTTCCCCGTCTTCGCGCGGGCACACCTTCTGCGTACCTGGGCGGGCATCGTCGACGTCTGCCCGGATGCCTCACCGATCGTGGGACGTGTCGGTTACGAGAACCTGTATCTCAATGCCGGTTGGGGCACAGGCGGATTCAAGGTGACGCCAGGATTGGGCTGGTGCCTGGCGGACACGATCGCCAACGAGACCGAACACGAGTACGTCGCCCCATTCGCCCTCGACCGCTTCGTCACCGGAGCGCTGGTCGATGAACATGGCGCTGCCGGCGTCGCGCACTGAAAGGCAACGACCATGCAACTGATCGAGTGCCCGTTCTGCGGACCGCGGGAAGAGACCGAGTTCCACTACGGCGGTGAAGCCCACATCGCCTACCCGGACGATCCGCAGGCCCTCACCGACGAGCAGTGGGCGCAGTACGTGTTCTTCCGCAAGAACCCCAAGGGCCTGTTCGCCGAGCGATGGACCCACAGCGCGGGCTGCCGCCGCTGGTTCAACGCCGTTCGGGACACCGCCACCTACCGATTCCACAGCGTGTACCGCACGGGCGAGCAGAAGCCGACCACCTGATGAGCACACCCTTTCGCACCAGCCAGGGTGGTCGTATCGACCGAGACACCGTGCACACCTTCACGTTCAACGATCAGGAGCTGACCGGCCACGCGGGTGACACCCTGGCCTCGGCGCTGCTCGCCAACGGCGTGCACCAGGTCACCACCAGCATCAAACTCGGCAGACCGCGCGGCTTCACGTCGGCATGGGCCGAGGACACGGGTGGCCTGGTCCAGATGGAGTACCCGTTCCCGGAACCCATGCTGCTCGCGACCACCGTCGAGTTGTTCGACGGCCTGGTGGCGCGCGGCATCCCCGGCCAGGGGCGCCTCGCCGAGACCGCCGACACGTCAACCTACGACGCCACTCACGTCCACACCGACGTGTTGGTGGCGGGCGCGGGGCCGGCGGGACTGGCGGCCGCACTGACTGCCGCGCGGGCCGGGGCGCGGGTGGTGCTCCTCGACGAGCACAGCGAAGCCGGTGGTGCGCTGGTCGGTTCGAAGGACACGATCGGCGTGGCAGCAGCCTCGGACTGGGTGTCCGAGGTGACGGCCGAGCTCGCCGCCTACCCCGACGTGCTGCACCTGCAGCGGACCACGGCCTTCGGACACTACGACGACGGATTCGTCCTGGCTCTGCAGCGGCGCACGGATCACCTTGGCGGCGAAGGACCCTCGGGTATCAGCCGGCAACGCGTCTGGCGGATCCGCGCCAAGCGAATCATCATCGCGGCAGGCGCACACGAGCGGCCCGTGGTATTCACGGACAATGACCGGCCCGGCGTCATGCTGGCCGCGGGCGCGCGGACCTTCCTCAATCGATACGGCGTCAAGGTCGGCGAACGGGCGGTGGTGTTCACCACCAACGACAGCGCCTACCTCGCGGCACTCGACCTCCACGACGCGGGCGTCGCGATCAACGCGATCGTCGATACCCGCACCGAGGCCCCCGCGCCGCTGCTGGCGGAGTGCGCCGCGCGCGGCATCGACGTCCAGGTCGGATCGGTCGTCAGCGGGACGCGCGGCGAGACTCGCGTCAGTCACGCGCTCGTCGCTCGCGCAGGCAGTACCGACACCATCCCCGTGGAGTGCGACATACTCCTCGTCAGCGGCGGGTGGAATCCCGCAGTACATCTCTTCAGCCAGGCGCGTGGCACATTGCGCTACGACGAGGTGATCGGCGCGTTCGTCCCCGACACACCTCTGGATGCGGTGCGGGTCGCGGGTGCGGCCAACGGCGTGTTCAACCTCCCAGGATGTCTGCGAGACGGTCGCGAGGCGGCCGCCGCAGCGGTCGGTGAACTCGGCTTCGGCGCCACCGTCAAACCCGTTGTCGGCGAAGATGATCCAGCGCCGACCGTCGGCCCGACAATGGTGATGTGGCGGGTGCCGGACCCTACCGGTACGTCCAGCCAGTTCGTCGACCTCCAACGGGACGCCACCGTGGCCGACCTGGAACGCGCCGTCGGGGCAGGCATGCGTTCCATGGAACACATCAAGCGGTACACCACGATCGGCACCGCCCACGACCAGGGCAAGACGTCGGGCGTGGTGGCGTCGGGCATCACGTCCGAGCTGCTCGGCGTCCCGGTCCGCGAACTCGGAGTCACGACGTTCCGCGCGCCCTACACGCCAGTGGCGTTCGCGGCGTTGGCCGGTCGCAACCGCGGCCGGCTGTTCGACCCGGAACGGGTGACCGCCGTGCACGAATGGCACGTGGCCCGCGGCGCGGTGTTCGAGGACGTCGGTCAGTGGAAGCGCCCACGCTACTACCCGTTGTCCGGTGAGAGCATGGACGAAGCCGTGCTTCGCGAATGCGCCGCCACCCGAAGCGGTGTCGGAATCCTCGACGGATCCACCCTCGGCAAGATCGACGTCCAGGGACCCGATTCCGGCGCCTTCCTCGACATGCTCTACACGAACATGATGAGCACGCTCAAGGTCGGGATGATCCGGTACGGCGTGATGTGCGGTGTCGATGGCATGGTCATCGACGACGGAACCGTCATGCGATTGGCCGACGACCGCTACCAGGTGTTCACCACCACCGGCGGCGCTGCCCACATCCTGGAGTGGATGGACGAATGGCTGCAGACCGAATGGCCACACCTCAAGGTGCGGCTCACCTCGGTCACCGAGCAGTGGCACACGTTCCCCGTGGTCGGCCCCAGGTCGCGCGACGTCATCGGCGCCGTCTTCGGCGACGTCGATGTCAGCAACGACGCGTTCCCCTTCATGGCTTGGCGCGACACTCATCTCGACGGAGTACACGTCCGGATCGGCCGGGTCAGCTTCTCGGGCGAACTGGCCTACGAAGTGAACGTCACGGGGTGGCATGCGACCGCGGTGTGGGAAAGGCTCATCGCCGCCGGCGAGCCGTACGGCATCACCCCCTACGGCACCGAGACCATGCACGTGCTTCGGGCCGAGAAGGGTTATCCCATCATCGGTCAGGACACCGATGGCACGGTCACGCCGCAGGATCTGGGGATGAATTGGGTGGTGTCGAAGAAGAAGCCCGACTTCATCGGCAAGCGGTCGTTCACGCGCAGCGAGAATCTCAATCCGCTGAGGAAGCACTTCGTCGGCCTGCTCCCGGTCGATGCGTCCACCCTCCTGCCCGAGGGCGCGCAGATCATCGAGCCCGTCGTCGACGGAATCCTTCCGCCCACACCGGTGCCGATGCTCGGCCACGTCACCTCGAGCTACCACAGCGCCGAGTTGGGCAGACCGTTTGCCCTGGCCTTGGTCAAGGGCGGACACGCACGCATCGGAGAAACCCTGCACGTCCCCGTGGACGGAACCCTGGTGCCCGTCGAGGTCACCGGTAGCGTCCTCGTCGACCCCGAAGGAGCACGTCGCGATGGCTGACACTCTCGCTCGTCGAAGTCCCCTGCAGGAGTGGGCTTCTCGGTTCTCGAGTTTGCCCGACTCAACGCAACTCGCTGAGGAGCCGTTCATCACGATGGTCGACCTCTGGGTCGATCCGAACAGTGCGGGAGCGGCATCCGCCGCTGAAGTCCTCGGCATCGGCGTGCTGCCGACCGCGGCCTCCACGGTGACCGGCGGCCAAGCCGTGGATGCGATCTGGTTCGGCCCCCAGGAGTGGCTGGTCACCTCCACCGATCGTGGTGGCGAGGACCTCGAGGCGCGCCTGCGAGAAGCGATCGCCGACCATGGCGGCGCCGCGGTCGACGTGTCCGCCCAGCGCACCTCGCTGCGTCTACGTGGTGCGCACGCGCGTGACGTCCTGGCCAAGGGCTGCTCACTGGACCTGCACCCGACGGTGTTCGGCGTCGGCGTGGCCGCACAGACCATGCTTGCCCAGGCAGCAGTCGTCCTGATTCCGTTGAGTGACAACGGATCCGACTACCGCATCCTGGTGAGGTCCTCGTTCGCCGGATACCTGGCCGAGTGGTTGATCGACGCCGCCGGCGAGTTCGCCGCCAGATGATGGACCCACCCACCCCGGGGAACGTCTCGACCCGCCCCCGTATCTGAGGCGCCACCGCCCGCAGACCCCTTGACCTGCCCGCTCCCGCCGTCTACCATTTTGGCACGACTAATATATCAACTGTCGATCATCAACGTGGGTCACCATGCACCGCGAAATGGCTTGTCCGCAGGACGGAGACGCTCACATGCAAATCGACTGGTACGACCGAAGCATCGTCAGTTACGTCCTCGACTCGAAGGCGGGGCCGGACTCAGGCACCGACCGCCGGTCCACGCACTTCGGCATCGGCACCCACCGGCTCATGCGTCGCTTCGACGCCATCCTCGACGTGTATGCGGCGCAACAACTTCCGCTTGACGAGCCAGATCTCGATCTCCTTTGCCGTGCACGGCCCTACCGCGAGACGGCCGCGCGCCACGGGGCCTGATCGGACAAGAGGCCGATACCGCAGCCTGGCGTCACGACGACGTCGTCGCGATGTCGATCTCCGACGTCAGCGTCTGATGAACCGGACAACGGTCGGCCATGTACATCAACCGTTCTCGCTGGGTCTCATCGAGATCGCCGGTCAACTCGACATCGCGATCGATGTGGTCCAGCCAACCAATCTTGGTCTCACAGTCGGCGCAATCCTGCGCATGTATTCGCGAGTGCCGCAACGTCACTCGGACTCGCTCCAATGGCCATCCCTTGCGCGCGGCGTATATCCGCACCGTCATCGACGTACACGCGCCGAGTGCCGCCAAGAGCAGGTCGTACGGCGTGGGCCCCCGATCGTCGCCGACGGGCTTCGGCTCGTCCGCCACGAAGTGGTGCCTGCCGGCGACGATGCGCTGGGCATAACCGCCCGAACCGTCCTCCGTCACGATCACCGTGCCCTCCAGCGGGTCCACGCCGCTGCCATCGTCTGTCATGGCACTCCTTAGCGCTGTGAGGTCATGGTGTCGGTAACCAGGTGCGATTGTGCGCCCTACGCTCCGCCGAAGGCGGCCGATTGCAGGGATCGGGCGGCAAGACCGCTCTCGTCCCCCACCGATGGATGATGCCCGCGCGGCGTCGTCCTGCGAGTGCCAGGAGAGTACGTTTTCAATCGTCCCAAGCCATTCCGATCGAAGGTCAACACCCATGCCGCTCGTTCGCATCGACGTTCCCTGGTCCATCAGCGCCGACAAGCGCCGTCTCATCGGCGACGTCGTCTACCAGACACTCGTCGCGGTGCTCAACGTTCCCGAGCACGACAACTTTCAGATCATCACCGCCCACGATCACGCCGATCTGCGCATCGATGCCGAGTACCTGGACATCGACCGATCCCCCGATGCCTTCGTCATCTCGATCACCCTCAACGTCGGGCGTTCGGTCGAGCTGAAGAAGCAGTTCTACGGCGAGTTGGTCGAAGGTCTGCGCACCCGTGCGGACATACGCCCTCAGGACGTGATGATCGTCTTGACCGAGGTGGCCAAGGAGAACTGGTCGTTCGGCAACGGAGTGGCTCAGTACGCCTGACGTTCTCGTGCAGCCCGAAGGCCTGAGTGCAGGCGGTCTGTCGCCGCGATGAGTCTTGCGGTGGACGCCGGTCTGTACTGGTACCACTCGCCAACCGATCAAGGGGTGACGGCATGACCGCTACGTATACCTTCGACGTGTTCTCCAGCCTCGACGGATACGGCGCCGCGAGCGCGAATTGGACCGGCTACTGGGGCAAGCAAGGCCCGGAGCTGCTCGATCGTCGCCTGGCCCTGTACCGCACCGAGCAGCGAATGGTGTTCGGCGCCAACACCTATCGAGACTTCACGCAAATGTTGGCTGACAGCACCGAGGATTCCGACGTGCGCGACCCGTGGGTCACCGAAATGTGGCGCACGCCGGCCACCGTCGTGTCCACGACTCTGAAGGGGCCCCTCGACTGGCCCGACGCGACTATCGCCAACGGTGACGCCGTCGACGTCGTCACCCAGCTCAAGGAAGAGTCCGACGTGCCGTTGCGCTCACACGGGAGCCTGTCGATGAACCGTGCGCTGATGGCCGCGGGCCTGGTGGACCACGTGCAGGTGACGCTGTTTCCCGTCATCACCGGTCAGACCGGAGTTCATGCGATCTTCGCGGACGCAGCCGACTTCGACCTGGAGCTGCTCGAGAACCGGACGCTCGACGGCCACATTCAGGAGCTCGTCTACCGACCTAGTCTGCACTGATCGGAGGAAGTGCTGAGCGCAGTTCGGCGTACGCACGAACGAGCGCGTCGAGGGTGAAACCCCGGTTGAGGCCACTCGGGTTGGGCAGCACCCAGGCCGTCGCGCCTGCAAACTCCAGAGGTTGTCTGCCCCAGCCGATGTCGGGCTCCGACAGCATCGCCGAGAGGGCGCGCTTACCCAGGAAGGCGACCACACGAGGATGGCATCGGCGCATCTTGGCCTCGAAGGTCGACCGCGCCCGCCGGAACTCCTCGGACGAGATCTCGGCTGCCGTCGGGGTCGGACGTGTCACTACCGCGGTGATCCCGCATCCGTACTTCAGCAGTTGACGCTCCTCCTCCGGTCGCAAGCGGGTGTCGGTGAAGCCCGCGAGGTGCAGCACCGCCCAGAAGCGATTGCTCCGGTTGGAGAAGTTGTGGCCGTCGGCGGCCGCACTGGATGCCGGGTTGATGCCGCAGAAGATCACGTCCAGCCCCTGGGCCAGCACGTCGGGGTCGTATTCGGTCACGACGTCAACAGTTCCAGGTGGCACGGGAACAGGGATCTCCACCCACTCGTGCATCGCACCGGAAAATCGACCAGAATTACACGTCTCCGACACAGCTGGCGATAGCGAAACGCATAGGGTCGAGACGGTGACCCTTTCGTGTTACAAATGTGACCAAAGTGCCAGAACGTTATCCGAGTGACATTTGTGCTTGATAAAGAGCACTTCCTCGGAACCGAAAGCACCTACATGGCGACTCAGACACTGACACCCCTACCGCACCGCAGGCCACTGAGAATCCGCAGAATTCGATCCGCGAATGGACTGTCGGCGAGCGCGGCGGCGTCGACGTTGATCCGCCTCGTCGTACTCGTCGGCGCGGCAACCGGCGTGGCCGTCGCGTTGCCGGCGTCGGCCAGTGCCGACCCCCTGTCGTCGTCGGTGCTCAACGACGTCGGTATCGGCCCGGGTGGCACGATCAGTCAGGCCATCGCGCAGATCGGCACCTCGCTGTGTCCCATGCTGGTGCAACCCGGCAGCCAGATGGCGAGTACGGCGACGACGGCGAGTGGCAACGGAGGGCTAGGGTCTCAGCTCGCAGGCGGCGTCGCCGGACTGGTGATCCAGAGCCAGTGCCCGAGTTTCATGACGTCGTTGGCCAACGGGGATTTCTCGGTACTGACCAATGCAGCGAGCATGCTGGGCATGGCCACGCCGGGTGGCAACCCACTGTCGTCGCTGTCCGGTGCGGCGGGCAGTCCGCTTGGCGGGCTCACGGTCCCGGGCGGTTAGGGGGGCACGTTCGTCCGGCGAGGAGGATGGACCTCATGGCATTGGTGCCCGGGCTGGTGATCGCCGACCGCTTCAAGCTCAAACGGCTGGTGGGAGTCGGCGGCACCGGCTGGGTGTGGGAGGCCAAGGATCTCCAGACCAAGGGGTTCGTCGCCCTCAAGATCCTGCGCGGGGAGGTCGCGGAGGACCTGGTCACACAGGCGCGGTTCCGCCGTGAAGCCGACACCGTCGCGATCCTCGACCATCCTGGGATCGCACGCTTCGTCGACTACGGCCACTTCGCGGACGACGTCCTCATACCGGGCCAGACGATCACCTACCTCGCCACCGAGTTCGTGCGTGGCGAAGCCCTCGACGCCATCATCCGGCGATATCGGAAGTTACCGCGCGAACGCGCGTTGGCGATAATGGAATCCACTGCGCGGGCCCTCGGGCACGCGCACGCCGCCGGGGTGACCCATCGCGACGTCAAACCCGGCAACATCCTGGTCCTGAAGGACGGCACCACCAAGCTCACGGACTTCGGGATCGTGCGCATCAGCGGCGAGAACACGTTGACCGACGCCGGAAGCGTGATGGGGACGGCGCTGTACGCATCGCCCGAGCAGGTGCGAGGCGACGAGGCGACGCCCGCCAGCGACGTCTACTCGCTGGCGGTCGTGGGCTACGAGATGATCTCGGGAAGGCGGCTTTTCACCGGGGAGGGCGCAATTGCCCTTGCGACGAGCCACCTCGAACAGGAACCCGATGCACTGCCGGACGAAGCCGGTGCTCGCGTCCAGGCCCTCATCGCCAAGGCGCTTCTCAAGGACCAGCGGCAACGACCCCGGGATGGTACGGAGTTCGCCGAGGAGATCGCTGCGGCGCGACGTCCGGATCCAGATGGGCAGGCTGACGCCCAAACAGCCACTGCGACAGCAGGTCTGGATGCCGCGAAACGTCGTACGCGAATCGCCCAGAGCCCACCGGTCACCGGAGGGATACGGCGCCGATTGAAGAAGCTGCGCCGAAAGTAGGAGGAGGCAGTTTCGTCGCTAACACGGAACGGACGCAAGGACGGTGTCGAGTTCGGCGACGAGCCGGTCAGCGTGCTCGGGCGTGAATGGCAGCGGCGGACGGATCTTCAGGACGTTCTCGTGGGGGCCCGAGGCGCTGATGAGGATCCGACGCTCGCGCAATTCGTTGACGACCCACGATGCGGTCGCCGCGTCGGGTTCGTCGGTACTGGAGTCCGTGACGAACTCCGCCGCAACGAACAGGCCGCGCCCACGGACGTCCCCGATTCCCGGGTGCCGCCCGGCGAGTTCACGTAAACCGCTGAGCAGCGCGGCGCCCGCGCGGTCGGCATTGCCGAGCAGATCCTCGCCCTCGATGACGTCGAGTACCGCGGTGGCCGCTGCAATACTGACCGGATTGCCACCAAAGGTGTTGAAGTAACGGATATCCGCGCCGAACCGGGCCATCACCTCGTCGCGCCCGACCACCGCGGCGATCGGCAGGCCGTTGCCCATCGGCTTGCCGAGGACGACGAGATCTGGCTCCAGGCTCTGGCCTTGGAAACCCCACCAGTCGTTTCCCAGACGGCCGAAACCGGGCTGCACCTCGTCGGCGATCCACAGCCCACCGGCGTCGCGCACGACTCGGGCGGCCGGCTCCAGCAGGCCAGCCGGACCACCTTGGACGCCATCGCTGGACAGGATCGAGTCCACGATCATGCCCGCGAATCCGATCCCGCGCTCGCGCAACTCGGCGATCCCCCGCCGCACCCGGTCTGCGAACGCCTCGGCGATCGTCGAACGGTCCTCACGAAACGTGTCGGGCGCCGGGATCCGAGCAACGTCGGGCCCGATTTCATTGTGCGGCCCCAAGCTCGGAGAGATCTCGGCTGCCGCCGCGGTGGTGCCGTGGTACGCGTGGCTGGTGCACAGCACACCACGTGCACCCGTCTCGTAGCGCGCGATGCGTAGCGCGAGGTCGACCGCTTCGCTTCCCGTGCAGGCGTACACCACGCGGGTGAGATCCGCCGGAAACAGGTTCAGCAGCCGTTCCGAGTAGGCGACGACCGATTCGGTCAGATACCTGGTGTGGGTGTTGATGATGCCCAACTGTTCGCTGACGAGCGCCTGTACGCGTGGATGACTGTGCCCGATCGCCGGGACGTTGTTGTAGGCGTCCAGGTATTCGTTGCCATCGGCGTCGTACAGGAAGACGCCAGCACCACGCACGGGAACGACAGGGCGCCGGTAGAACAGTCGGTAGCTCGGCGCGAGCACTGCCGTCCGGCGCCGCAGAAGGTCCCTCGTGGGCTCGTCGAGTTCATCGACCGCGGTGCCGTCGAACGCATTGGCCATGTGCATGGGCTTGGCAGTCATGTCCGTCTCCTGGTTAGTCCGCGCGACGATCACCGGCGACGGCGCGCAGGCGGGCAGCAGCGGCGTCGACATCGACCTGAACGACGCGATGAAGCGTTGGCACGGTGTGGCGCATCCGCATGGAGCCGTACTCCGTCGGCTGGGCGCGGCCACGCACCGCCCAGGTCAGAGCCTGCATGCACAACCTGGCGGCCGCCAAGGGGTAGGCGACGTCGATCTCCGCATCCGTCAAAGTTGTGACGCTCACATACCCCGCCATCAGCCTTTCCATGGCGGCCAGCGGATCATCCTTGCGCAGCATGGCGTACGCGCCGGCGATCGCCGGTTCGGCGACTCTCACGGTGTAGAGCGCGTCGTTGAAGTCCAAGACGCCCGCGACACACTGGGCGCCGTCACTCTCGCCGACCAGGACGTTGTTGTCGTTGAGGTCGTTGTGCACCATGGCACGCGGCAGCGATCCGAGTGTGGGCTCGACGGCACCGAACCACTCGCGGGCGATCATTACGTCCGGATTCTCACCCAGCGACGGGTCGCAGGCCAGGCATTCGTCGATCACCTCGCCCGCCCGCACGATGTCCCAATGATGCGTGGTGTGAAGGGTTTCCGACCGAAATCCCGTCAGAGAGTCGGTGATTCGGGCGGCTGTGGCACCGATCGAGAACAAGAGCTCGTCGGAGTGCCGCTCGACCTTGGCCATGTCGGTGCCTGCCACCCAGTTGAGCACGGTGAGCAGCCCTCGGGTCGGGCCAAGATCGATCCGCAGGTCGGGGTCGCCGCTCGTGGTGCGGACCAGCGTCGGCACGGCCACCCCCGGATTGCGGTCGGCGACGTAGCACAAGATGTCCTTCTGCCACTGCAACTCGTCATGGCGTTCGGGACCGATCCGCAGCTTGGCCAGGAAGATCTGACCGTCGGCTGTCGCTACGCGGTAGTTGCGGTCGACCTCGCCGCCGAGGAACACCAACTCGGGCAGTCGCAGGCCGTACGCGTCCGTCAGTCCTTCTGCGACGGTCTTGGACGAGGAGCCCCCTTCGGGCTCTTGCCGGACATCCACGCCACCATTGAACGAGGTGGGATCCGACGGAGTCAATGCCGCAGATGCCGCTGAACGCAGACCACTCGGCGTCTGGCGTTCGGGCAGCCCAGTCAGCCGGTGAGGGCGTGTAGGAGTTCGGGCAGTGAAATCGTGGCGACTCCGATTGCGGCGTCGCTGATTCCGTACGGAATCACCAGCGTGTCCCGGTGCACTAGCGCGCCACACGAGTAGACGACGTTAGGAACGTAGCCGTCGCGCTCGTCTTGGATGGGGCTCAACAGCGGCCGCCGTAGACGTCCGAGAAGCCGGGCCGGATCGTCCAGATCGAGCAGGATCGCCCCGATGCTGTAGGTGCGCATCGGACCGACCCCGTGAGTGAGGACCAGCCAACCCGCGTCGGTCTCGATCGGGGATCCGCAGTTTCCGAGTTGCAGTGCCTCCCACGCTTCGACCGGCTGCTGACACGGACGTGCGTCCGTCCACACGCTCAGATCGTCGGAGTACGCGACGGAGTTCGACTCACGATCCGATCGGGACATGGCGGCGAAGCGGCCGTTGATGCGGCGCGGGAACAATGCCAGACCCTTGTTGGCCGCGGCACGGCCCACCAGGGGTACCGAGGTGAACTGCTCGAAGTCCTTGGTCGCCAGGAGTTGTTGGCTTATCACCGACCCGCTGTAGGCGGTATACGTCGCATAGAACGTGACGGAGCCGTCGTCGTCGCGGAACCGGACGAAGCGCGCGTCTTCCATCCCTGCGGCCTCGGCCTCGGTCGCCGGCCAGAGCACTCGCTCAGCGATGGGAACTTCGCGGGGGAACGTGATCGAGTACGTTCGGGCCGCAATGCCACGGATCAACGCCGTCGTCTTCGCACCGTGGCCCCTGGTCCTCAGGCTTCCCTCGAGTCGGTTGAGCCGCTCGTCGAGGGCCTCTCGCGTGAAGTGACTGCCGAGCGTGTCGAACACGAAGTCGGCGCCTTCGCCGGCGTCGTTGAGCCGCGCGAGTTCGCTGCGGAAGACCGTTTCGCTCAGCTGGGCGGGTTCAGTTGTGCCAATCGTTGCGAACGCCATCGGGTCGTGCATCGAAACGCTGCCATTCGCGTCGACCGTGCCCGTGCGAAAACCGATGGACGAACGGTGTCCTTCGCCGATGCCTCGCACGCTCATCACGAATCGCGCACTGCCAGTGTCGATTCCCGACTGGTCGGGATGCAACACCATGCTCGGGTTGCACAGCGCGGCACCTTCGATTGCGTATTCACTGGTGAACGCCGCCCCGAGCAGCATCGAGCGCGATTCGGAGAGTTCGTCGGCCGGGTTCAATCTGTCGGCCAGTTCGCGGGCATGTCGGCTGAACGTGCCGACCAGGTCGCGGTGGCGATCTTTGAAACGAGCCACGACGTCGTCGAGCGCAGCTTCCACGTCGTCGTCGTCGAGATCCAGGATGCGTCTGAGCACCGCACCCGCGCGCGAGTCTTGGCGCTCGAAGGGCTCCTGGCCAGGCACGAACAGGCGGATGACGACCCGCGAAGGGTCAGCAGGCAGGCGCACCGAGGTTCGTCTGGCCACGCCCGACTGCAACGTCACAGCGGCACCAGCGAAAGACGTTGTGCGTGCTGCATGGTCGAGAGCAGCGCAAGCGTGGACTCCGCACCCTGGTTCTGATTGACGCGGTCGGCATGCAAGCCGTCGAACCCGCCACCGGTCAGGGGGTCCCACATCGGCTGTCCGAGGTCGTTGTCACCGTCGAACCATGCCATCGCTGCCATGACCGTGGTCCGCCAGATGTCGCGGGGGTCGACCTCGGCGGCGCGCGCGGAGGCGTCGGCGAGGGTGGACACCTCGATGGGCTGCTGGTCGTAGGCGGGCCGCGGATCGCCGGGTCCTCTGCCCTCGGCGGGACTCGGCGACAGGTGGCCACCGGCAGTGTGGTCCTCGATCAACCACGCCAGCATCTTCAGTCCACGTTCGAGCAGTGCGGGATGGCCGAGCGCACGTCCCGCGACGATCCGCGCTTCCGCCAACACGGCGTTGGCATAGCGGAGCCGTTGTTCGGGCCACTGCCAGCCGGATTCGACACCTTGCTCGATGACGGTGCCCGCGTAATCGGCCAGGAGTCTGCGTGCCGCCCAGTTCTGCGGGGCGACGGCAAGGATCTCGGCAGCCCCCACCGCGGCGAAGGCCATCGCTCTGGGCCAGGGCGAACGCCGCTGCGCCGCGCGTTCGAATTGCGCGATTGCAGAGTCGCGAACTCCGGTCAGCTCACTGTGCGCGGCAGTGCCGAGTCCCCAGATGCTGCGCCCCCAACAGTCTTCCACGGTCGATGCATCCGTCCACCGGCCCTCGGCATCCATCCGGTTGCGATAGGAGCCGTCGCGCCCCTGTGCCTCGTCGAGGAAGTGCAGTGCCAGCCGAACGAGCCACTGCACCGCGGGCGCGGGTTCGGGTTCCCTGCTGGCGACGACGAGCACCCTGGCCATGTCGTCGGTGCAGTACCCGTGCTCCGGTCGCGGCTCCGTCAAGAGGGCATGCTCGAAAGTGCCGCGTTCATCGGTGATTTGCAGCAGATGGTCGAACCGGTAAGCCAGCGTGCGCGTCACACCAGGGCCGAGCGCTCAGACAGCAGAGAACGCGCAAGTCCCAGATATCCCTTGGCCACGATCGGCCACGCCATGGCTGGGGCAAGCCGTGCCGCTTCGGCACTCATCGAGGCTGCCACATCGGGTTCGGTCAGGACCCGATGCAGCGCTGCTGCGAGTGCGTCGGGGTCGTCATGATCGACGACGACACCGGCACCACTGCCCAAGAGTTCCACGGCGTGCGGAAAAGCGGTCGCCACCACCGGCCGTCCGGTCGCGATCGCGTCCACCAGCACGCCCGAGGTCACCTGATCCGTGGAGTCATAGGGAAGCACGACGACCGCCGCTGACTGAGCGAGGCGGCTGAGCGACGCCACGTCGCGGTAGTCGGCGTCGAAGAAGACCGAACCGTGCACTCCCCTGCGGCGAGCTTGGTCGACACGGGCATGGCGGTACGCTTCGCCGTCTGCGGCAAGGACTTTGGGGTGTGTGCGCCCTGCGACGAGGTAGCGTGGCTGCGCAGGCAGGTCCTTCAGGGACACCATGGCGTCGATGACGCGTTCGATGCCCTTGCCCGGTCCCAGCAGACCCCAGGTCAGGAGGGTCGGCCTGCCCTGCGCGGAGGATGCGAGAGTTGGCGGCGGCACGTAGGCGCCGTGGGAGATCGTCGTCACCTTCGCCGGATCGACGTCGAAACCGCGACAAAGGCGTCGGCTGGCGGCATCGGACATCACCACCATTTGATCCGCCATCGCCGCGATGGCCTCCAGTACCGAACGCTGATGGGCGGTGGGATCGTTGAGGACCGTGTGTGCGACGACGATCGACGGGACCCCGAGTCCGGCGATGACGTCCACGACGTCGTCACCGTCAGTGCCGCCGTAGATGCCGTACTCGTGTTGCACGATCGCCACGTCACTGCGATTGAGCAGCTCCGATGCCGCAGTCACCGACGCGGGTGAGTTGGCGACCAGTTCTCCCACGACTCGCCCGCTCGTCGCCGACGAGGCGTCGGCCACTCGGACGATGCCGACTTCCGCACCGTGGTGAGACAACCCGTCAGCGAGGGCAACGCTGAAGGTGGCCAGCCCGCATCGAGTCGGTGGATAGGTGCTCAGAATGCCGAAACTCGGAGAAGCGGTGCTGCCGCGCGCTGACGTGGCGGAGCAACTGAATGACGAAGGTGTGATCAACCTGGAATTCCCAACCGAGAGACATCGCGGACGCGGACGACACGAGCAAGTGCTCGGATAGGTCACAGCGGACGCCGCCCTCATCCCGGACTGGCTGGGTTCCCAACGAGGTCAACGCTACACGCAACCGAGCGCAACGGCTCGACGAACGCTGGCCGATGCGGGCGGGCAAGCGGGCGCGGGCAGCTCTTCGGCCCAGGTCAGGGGTCTGCCGACCCCTTACTCACCGACGGCCGATGACGTCACGGTAGACGTCCACGTATCTGTCGATCATGGTGTGGACCGAGAACCGATCCGCCGCGCGCGCGGAGATCACCTGCCGGTCGAGCCGACCCGTAGAACCGACGGCGGCCGCGGCAGACTCTAGGTCGCCGACCAGGAAGCCGGTCACTCCATGATCGATGAGCTCGCTCATCGAGCCCCTGGCGTTCGCGATGACCGGCGTTCCGCACGCCATCGCCTCCGCAACGGAGTAGCCGAATGGTTCGTCGAAGTCGATCAGATGCAGCAGCGCGTGCGCCGCGCCAAGCACCTCGGCGCGCATCGTGGCATCGACCGGGCCGAGGTAGCGCACTCGTTCACCGTCGATGTGTGGCGCCACTTCGGTCCGAAAGTAGTTGTCGTCCTGGATGATTCCGGCGATGTCCAGGCGGCGGCCACATCGGCGCGCGACCTCGATCGCGTGTGCCGTGCCCTTGTCGGGGTGGATCCGTCCGAAGAACAACAGATGCTCCCCCGGGCTCGGGTGCACGGCGAACTCGGCGAGGTCGATGCCGTGGTGAACGGTGGACGCATAGTGCAGATTCGGGTGCCGATCGGCATCGCTAATGGACACGTACGCAGTCGTACCGTCGTAGCGCTCGTAGACCGGCAGGATGCGGCTCGACGAGAACCCGTGGATCGTCGTGACCACGGGGGTCGAGACGAGATCGCTGTAGGTGAGCGGTAGGAAGTCGAACCCGTTGTGAATGATGTCGAACTCGCCCGCGCGCTCGAACACCGCGGCGATGTGCAGGCATTCCGCCACCTTCGCGTCGATCGTCGCGTCCTCGGACCACCCGCACGGCGCGGTGGCGTGCAGGTTGGCCGTGGTGATCGAGTCCGCGGTCGCGAACAGCGTCACCTGATGCCCGGCGGCCACCATGCCCTCGGTCAGCAACGAGGCGAACTGTTCCCAGGGTCCGTAGTGACGAGGCGGTGTGCGCCACGCGATCGGTGCCAGCACGGCGATGCGCAACGCATCGGTGGGCGCGTCGTCATCGGGTGTATGGATGGGGCAAGGCTACGCGGGCGTGAGCCGTCGTGCCGTTCCCCGGCCGTGATGAGTCCGCGAATAACGGGTATGCCCCTCCGCATGACGGCCGCCGCATGCCACTGTCCGCTCGGGCAGACCTTCCAGTCGGTGCACTCGTGAGGCGCGCGGACACCGGCGATCTGTGGTGGAAGAACGCGGTGTTCTACTGCGCCGACATCGAGACCTTCTACGACTCGACCGGGGACGGCACCGGCGACATCCGTGGCATGACCGACCGCCTCGAATATCTCACCGACCTCGGCGTGACGTGCTTGTGGCTCATGCCCTTCTACCCCACCGCACGCAAGGACGACGGCTACGACATCACCGACTTCTACGGTGTGGATCCCCGACTCGGATCACTTGGCGACTTCGTCGAGCTCGTCCGTACCGCCCGGTCCAACGGCATCAGAGTGATCATCGACTTCGTCATGAATCACACCTCGGACAAGCATCCCTGGTTCAAGTCCGCCCGCCGCAGCATCGACGACCCGTATCGCGACTACTACGTGTGGAGTCCGACGGAGCCCAAGTCGAGCCCCACGGACGTGGTGTTCCCCGATCAAGAGAACAGCATCTGGGAACTCGACCCCAAGACCAACCAGTGGTACCTACATCACTTCTACAAGCACCAGCCGGACCTCAACGTAGAGAACCCGAAGGTCCAGGAGGAGATCGCCCGCACGCTCGGCTTCTGGCTCGAGCTCGGTGTCTCGGGCTTCCGAGTAGACGCCGTCCCCTTCCTGTTCGCCAAGGACGAGGTGCCAGGTCGCAAGGACGCGTTCGATCCCCTCCAATTCCTCTGCGACGTAAGGAACTTGGTCAATCGCCGCGTCGGTGACGCCGTCCTGCTCGGCGAGGTCAACGTCGCCTACAAGGACCAGAAGGCCTTCTTCGGCGGGCCCGACGGCGACGGACTCAACATGCAGTTCGACTTCATCGGGATGCAGAACATCTTCCTCGCGATGGCCCGCGGCGACGCCCGCCCGATCGCCAAGGTGTTGCGGCAGCGACCACGGCTCGACATCACCAGCCAGTGGGCCAACTTCCTGCGCAACCACGATGAGCTGACCCTCGACAAACTGAGCGACAACGAGCGTCAGGAGGTCTTCGACGCCTTCGGCCCCGATCCGGACATGCAGCTCTACGGCCGCGGGCTGCGACGCCGCCTTCCGCCGATGCTCGGCGGCGACGAACGCCGGATGAAGATGGCGTACTCACTGGTCTTCTCTCTGCCGGGAACGCCGGTCCTCTTCTACGGCGAGGAGATCGGGATGGGCGAAAACCTTGACATTCCAGGACGTCTCGCCGTGCGATCACCCATGCAATGGACAGGCGGTCACAACGGCGGCTTCTCCAGGGCCACGACGAGACGGGTGACCCGACCTCTTCCCGACGGTCTGTACGGCCCAGAACGGGTCAATGCCGCGGACCAGCGCCGTGATCACGGATCGTTCTGGTGGTTCATGCGCAACCTCATCTACACCTACCGCGAACAACCGGAGACCGGCTGGTCGAACGTCGAGATACTCAAGCAACCTCACCGGGCCGTCCTGGCCCACGTGTGCCGGGAGGAGTCCGGCTGGGCGATGGCCGCATTGCACAACTTCGGGCCGGACAGCTGCCTCGTCCCCATCGAGATCGCCGATCTGCCAGCGGGATCCATCCTCGTCGACCTACTCAATGACCTCAGGGAGATCCCGCTCGACGCCCACGGTGGGGTCGAGGTCGACCTCGAGCCGTATGGCTACCGGTGGCTGCGCGTCAAGCGACCCGAGGACGAGCCGATCGTATGACGGGCGCGCGAGACACCCCTTGGTGGCAGTCAGCCGTCGTCTACCAGATCTATCCCCGCAGCTTCGCCGACTCGAACGGCGACGGCATCGGTGACCTCCCCGGCATCATCGGCCGACTCGACTACGTCGCCGCACTCGGGGCGGACGTGATCTGGCTGTCGCCGGTCTACCGCTCACCGCAAGCCGACAACGGCTACGACATCAGTGACTACTGCGACATCGATCCGCTGTTCGGCACCATGGCCGATTTCGACGCGCTGCTCGCCAAGGTGCACGAGCTTGGAATGAGGTTGGTGATGGACCTGGTGGTCAACCACACTTCCGACGAGCACCCCTGGTTCGCTGAATCGCGCGCGGCACGCGACAGCCCCAAGCGGGAGTGGTATTTCTGGCGGGACGCGCGCGACGAGGCAGAACCCAACAACTGGGCGTCGGTCTTCGGGGGGTCGGCGTGGCAGTGGGACCAGAGCACCGAGCAGTATTACCTGCACCTGTTCGACCGCAAGCAGCCGGATCTGAACTGGACGAACCCGGAGCTACGAACCGCCGTGCACGACGTGATGCGTTGGTGGCTTGCCCGCGGTGTCGACGGTTTCCGCATGGACGTCATCAACTTCATCTCCAAGGCCGAGGGTCTACCCGACGCACCGGCGGCTGACGGGCAGACAGTCGTCAACGCCTTCGACGAGTTCGCCGACGGACCGCACGTGCACGAGTATCTCGCCGAGATGACCCGCGCGGTCTTCGGCGGACGTGACCGCGAGTTCATGACCGTGGGCGAAATGCCCGGCGTGTCAACCGAACAAGCCCGGCTGTACACCGACCGGGCCCGAGGCGAGTTGGACATGGTCTTTCAGTTCGAGCACATGTCCGTCGACCAGGGTCCCGGGGGCAAGTTCGACTACGTCGGTCTCGACCTCGTCGCCCTGAAGACGTCGCTGCACCGTTGGCAGGCTGCGATGGCCGAGGCCGGTTGGAACAGCCTGTATTGGGACAACCACGACCAGCCCCGCGTGGTGTCGCGTTTCGGTGACGACGACCCGCGGTACTGGGCCGCCTCCGCCAAGGCACTCGCGACCGTACTGCACGGCATGCGCGGTACCCCGTTCGTCTATCAGGGCGAAGAACTCGGCATGACGAACTACTCGTTCCCAGATCCTCGTGACCACAGGGACATCGAATCGATCAACTACTTCAACCACGTTCTCGAGATCGGCGGCAACGTGGAAGCCGCGACCGCCGGGCTGGCCAAGATGAGTCGCGACAACGCGCGCACACCCATGCAGTGGGACACCGGACCGAACGCCGGGTTCACTACCGCGCGCCCGTGGATGCCGGTCAACCCGAACTACGCCTGGCTCAACGCAGCCAGCCAAATCGACTCGGCAAATTCGGTTTTCGCTCACTACCATGCACTCATCCACCTGCGCCACCACCTGCCGATCCTGACGGAGGGCGACTTCACGCCCTTCATGGCCGAGGACCCGCAGATCTGGGCGTACACCAGGACCACCCCGACCGAAACACTCGTGGTCCTCGTCAACTGCGGCCGCGAGAGCCGCACCGTCGACGTCGATCCGCGATGGATCGGAGCCCGACTACTCCTCGGAAATCTGCCAGACGCCGAGGCTGCGGTGACGTCGTCGTCGCTCGAGCTGGCCCCCTGGGACGCACGCATGTACCTCACCGAGCAACCGCTGATCTGAGCGCTGAGCAGCAAACCTGCAGCCTTCGAATCACTCTGGGCGGGTGCCAGGGTCACGACACCCAGTAGGCCCCGCGATCGACCACGTCAGAGTCGACCAAGCAACTCGGTCTTCTTGAGTGCGAACTCCTCGTCGGACAGGATTCCGCGTTCGTGGAGTCCAGCCAGCGACTCGATGGCCGCGATGATGGTTGCGGGATCGGTTGCTCCGACGGTCGCAGCGGTCGCCTGCGACGTGGCCCCGGCAGGGTCCGCCGCATGGGTACGAGGTGGTGGAGCGGGCGCGGCAGCTGGGGTACCGGTCGCCTCCTGCGTATCGAGTTCGCGCAGGCTCGAAACGTCGAAAGTGCCGATCTGGCTGGTGAATTGCGCCGATCCCGGGCCGCCCGCTTGTTGTTGCTGCACGCCGGCGATGCGGTGCTCGCCGGTGTCATAGACCCTGGTGACACCGTTGATGCGCGTCGCCAACCGCCTGGTGCTGGGGAACACGGCGTAGCGCGCATCGTTCTGGCCACCGGACGCGCTCGGGAGACCCAGGTCGACGGGCCACCAACCGGCAGCCGTCGCCGCAGGGAACACCGTGATGTTGTCGCGCACGGCAACCAACTCACCGCACAATGCATCGACTCGCGCCTTGAGCGCGTTGTCGAACATGTTGCCGACCATCGTCATGCCGCCCCGCATCCACTGCCCGGAGCCGCCGAGTTCGGGGATGGAGAATTGCGCCATGGTGCCGCCACCGTTCTCGAGGGCGATGAGCATGGTCAGCACCGCCTCCTGGGAGATCCCGTGACGTTCGGCGACATCGGCGATGGCGGCCTGGGCTTCAGGGGTGACGGTGGCCTTCATGGTCGCGGATTCCTTCTTCGTCGGTGGCGCTTCGGCCCCGCAGCATACTGCGCGGCAGGTACTGTGCGTCCCAGTACATATCGCATCTAGGGCAACGTCGCGCAGCCTTCGCCGGCGGTTCGAGACGGCGAACATCAGACACGAATCGACCTGCGCGCGAATCAGCCGCGGCCGCCGGATCACGCGTCGTGGTCGCCATCGTCGTTCTTGTCGTGCAGCACTTCGCCTTCCAGCCCATCGGGATCGCGGTAGAAGATGCTGCGGACATCGCCGAACTCGTTGACCTCTCCGTCGCTGGCGCCGGAGGCGACGAGTCGATCCCGGATCGTGGCGAACGCCTCAGGCGAGGCTGCCCGCAGACCGATGTGGTCGATTCGTCCGCGGCCCCACATCGGAGTCTGACGTCGTGCCTCGTGGTTGCCTTCGATCACGAAGACGTTCAGCACGGTGTGCGGGCCGATGCGAATGTTCGTCATCGTCTCGCCGGACTCCTCCCCATGTGCCTTCGTTGGGCCGACGTCGGCGTCGAACACCGTCGCGTAGAACTCGCCGAGGCGCCCGACGTCATTGGAGAGAAGAGCGATGTGGTTCACCCCGTTCAGCAGCACGCTGAATTCCTTTCTGCTCCAGGAACATCCGTAACGTTCTGGCGTTGCGCACGGCGTTCCCGTCGCCGTCGTTGTTGAAATACGCCAGCACGTCTCGGCCCTGCTGAGCCCATTCGTGGATGCGTTCGGCCCACCAGCGCAAGTCGTCGTCGCTGTAGGAACCGGCGTAGAGCACGTCATCGCTGGGCCCGTGTAGGCGCACGTAGACCAGCTGGGCGGTGGCCCGGAGAACGCATGGCATCCCGGCGCCGCTCATCACGACGTAGGAGGCACCGTGTCGGGCGAGGAGGTCGTAGACGCTCTCGTCGTCCCACGACGGGTGCCGAAGTTCGACGGCGACTCGCACTCGGGACGGGACACCCCCCAGGAAGTACTCGAGTCTTGCGTCGTCGCGCTCCTGAGCTGGGTGCAGCTGCACCAGCACCGCGCCGTGCCGTTCCCCCAACGCGTCCCACGCCCGCGCGATCCGCTCGATCCACTCCTCCGGGGACCGCAGCCGGCGCGCATGCGTCAAGCCGCGCGCCGCCTTCACCGACATCGTGAAGCCGACCGGTAACCGATCCCGCCAGCCCTCGAAGGTGGAGTCTCGCGGCCAGCGGTAGAAACTTGCGTTGAGTTCGACGGTGTCGAATTCTTCGGCGTACCGGGAGAGCCGTTTGGCGGCCGTCACCCCTGGGCCGTACAGCACTTGCCGCCAGTGGTCGTAGGACCACCCCGACGTGCCGACCTTCACCACCACGCCAGACGACATACCCGCGGGCAGCATCCCTGAAGCGCGACCTCCGAATCGGGGTTTCCCACCCGCCGGATGCGGATATGACAGCTTTAGGTCCGTCTCGAACTCGGGCGTTCGACGGATGAGGAGGACGTCATGTTGGTTACTGCCTTTCAAGACTTCTCGCTGGCCGACCGTGAGCGCGAATGGGATGGCGACGCCGCGGAGCAGCGGGTGCGAAAGTGGGCGGGCGCGGAGAACGCACCCAATGAGAAATACCGCGACGCGCACGTCTGGTACGACAAGGAGAAGAAGGACAACTTCGGTGCCTACAAGCTGCTGATCGCTGACGTCATCAGCGGAAGGCTCACCGCCGTGCCACGCGGGGTGATGGCCGCGGCCGCCGTGGTGCAGGGCTCGCGTGGTGGCGTCGACCTACCGCCTGGCGATGTCGACCGAGTGAAGAGTCACCTCGCCAAGTACTACGCGAAGATGGGCGAGACCGCGCCGTGGGATCGTGAATGACATGCGACCCGCGACCGGCACGACATCCGCGGTCAGGGCAGACAGTCCGCGGCTCTGACCAACGCGGCACCCATGTTGCGCTGCATCATCTTCTTCGCAGCCAAGCCCAACTCTGGGTCGATGTGCGCCACCGCATCCTCAGGAAGAACCACGTCGAAGTGGCGGACGTGGGCATCCAAAGCCGTGTAGAGGATGCACTGTTCGGTGACTTGTCCAGTGAGGATCACTTTCTTGGTGCCCAACTGACCCAAGAGGTATCCAAGGGGTGTGGAGTAGAAGGCGCTGTGCCGAACCTTCTGTAGCACACGACAACTCTCATCGGGCACGATCGGCTTCACCAGATCGGGCCGCTCCCCGCGTAATGCGGCCCGAACCAGGTCGTTGCGACCCGCAGTGAAGTCCCCGAAGTTGTCGTTGACGTAGACCAGGTCGACGTCGTCGCTCCGTCGCGCGGCGGCGACCAAGCGGGCCACCGGCTCGATCACGTCGGCCACGCTGTCCGCGAGCCGATCAGCGTCCGGGTGGCGGTAGGAGTTCAACATGTCGATGACCAGTACCGCGGTCTCACTCACGGTTGCACCCGCGTTCTCGTCGAGTCATCCGTTCGCCGGCTGACGCAATGGCATCGCGTCACCCCACACCCGTCGGGCATCCTGGCCGTGCGGATCCGAATCGACCGCGCCGCTGGCCAGGGCGACCAGAGCGCGCGCGATACTGCCGACACCCACACCGGTGTCCCGCACCGCTTGGGCTATCTCGTCGAAAGCCTCCCGCTCGGTGCACCCTCGCCAGCCGATCAGGACTCCCACCGCCTCGTCGATCACCTTCCGCGACGATGGATCGACACCCGGGCTGACCTCTCTCATGCTGCATCTCCTCTCACGCCCGTTTACCTTTCCGTCGAATCCCCCCGTCGCCGACGATGAAACCAAGATGACTCAAGCGGTCTGCACCGCCTCGAACTCGCCACCGGGTGTGCCATCGCGCACACCGGGTACCGCAACGGTGAAGGTCCGGAGACAACACCCAGTGAAGGAAGGCTCACGATGTCCGAAACCGTTGCCGACGTGCTGCTGTCTCGGCTGCGCGACTGGGGCGTACGCCAAGTGTTCGGCTATCCCGGCGACGGCATCAACGGATTGCTGACCGCATGGCGCCGTGCCGACGATCAACCGCAGTTCGTCCAGGCGCGCCACGAGGAGATGGCGGCCCTGCAAGCGGTCGGCTACGCGAAGTTCTCCGGCAAGGTCGGAGTCTGCGTGGCGACCAGCGGCCCTGGAGGAATTCACCTGCTCAATGGCCTCTACGACGCCAAACTCGACCACGTGCCGGTCGTCGCGATCGTCGGACAGACCGAGAGGTCCGCGATCGGTGGGTCCTACCAGCAGGAGATCGACATGCACAGCCTGTTCAAGGACGTATGCAGCGACTACGTCCAGACCTGCATGGTGCCGCAGCAGTTGCCCAACCTCATCGATCGCGCCATCCGCGTCGCTCTCAGCGAAGGCGCCCCGACCTGTGTCATCGTGCCGTCGGACGTATTCGACCTGACCTACGAGGCGCCCGAACACGCCTTCAAGCAGGTGCCTTCCAGCCTTGGGCTCAGCAGCGCGAGGGCCGTACCCGACGAGGGCACGCTGCGCGCCACGGCCGATCTGCTCAACGCAGGCGAGAAGGTCGCCATGTTGGTGGGCCAGGGGGCCCGCGACTGCGTCGACGAGCTCACACAGGTCGCCGATCTGCTCGGCGCAGGCGCGGCCAAGGCGCTACTGGGCAAGGACGTGCTGCCCGACGACCTGCCGTGGGTCACGGGGGCCATCGGACTTCTCGGCACGACGGCCAGCTGGCACATGATGATGGACTGCGACACGCTGCTCACCGTCGGCTCCAACTTCCCCTACACCCAGTTCCTGCCCGATCTCGATCAGGCCCGAGCGGTGCAGATCGACCGATCCGGCAAGTGGATCGGGATGCGCTATCCATACGAACTGAACGTCGTCGGCGACGCGAAAGCCACACTGCAGGCACTCATTCCGCTGCTCACCCGAAAGACAGATCGCTCGTGGCGCGACACCATCGAGAAGCACGTCGCCAACTGGCGGACCACCGCCCAGCGCCAGGAGATGACCGATGCCGATCCGGTCAATCCGATGCGCATCTTCTCGGAACTGTCGTCGCGGATGCCCGCCGATGCGATTATCGCGGCCGATTCGGGAACCTCGGCCAACTGGTATGCGCGGCACTTGAGCTTCCCCGTCGGGGTGCGTGGCTCTTTGTCGGGGACGCTGGCCACCATGGGTGCCGCAGTGCCTTATGCAATAGGCGCGAAGTGGGCGCACCCCGAGCGGCCAGCCATCGCCTTCGTCGGCGACGGCGCCATGCAGATGAACAACATGGCCGAACTGATCACCATCGCGAAGTACTGGTCGCAGTGGTCCGATCCCCGCCTCGTCGTCGCCGTGCTGCACAATGACGACCTCAATCAGGTCACGTGGGAGATGCGCGCGATGGGTGACTCGCCCCAGTTCGTGCCATCCCAGTCACTGCCCGACGTCGATTACGCATCCTTCGCCCGCGGGCTGGGCCTGCTCGGCGAGAACATCGACGACGCAGCGCAATTGGGTGGGGCGTGGGACCGTGCCTTGGCCGCCGACCGGCCCACGCTGCTCGACGTGCGCTGCGACCCCGACGTGCCGCCCATTCCGCCGCACGCCACGTTCGACCAAGCGAAGTCACTCGTCAACGCCGTGCTCAAGGGTGACGAGGACTCGGTGGGGTTCGTCAAGCAGGGCATCAAACAGAAGGTGCAGCAATACCTTCCCGGCGAGAAGAAGAATTGAGGCGGCAGGCCCCACCCGTTCGACCGTTGTGACGAAAGCATGACCGATCCTGTCCATCCAGGATCCCGACGACGTCAACATCGAACTGTCCGCACCCCTGTCATGATCTTGGCGCGAAGGGTGCATTGTCAGACGTGATCGTGCTGGGTTGACAGGCGCCCCGATGCACGAGGGGCTTCGGGCGTAGACCGCGCCTCGACGGGTATGGGGTCGGCATGACTCAGATCGGTTACTTCCTGTCCTGCGAACAGTTCGGCCCCAAGGAACTCGTCGACCAAGCCAAGCGTGCCGAGGCGGCCGGCTTTC
>JAOPUT010000002.1 GCA_025963385.1 Mycobacterium sp. | reverse complement strand
GAGCGTCGACCGTTTGGGGGACGGCGCGGGGCACCACGCCGACGTTAGCCTGCCCACATGTGGCAACGGCATCGGCGATCTTCGCCGCACTCGACCTCCGTCCGATGGAGACGCATGCAGCAGGTGATCGCGGCCGGATCATCAGCTGCAGTCATCATGCTGTCGGTGACCGGATGTTCTGCGCTCGAAGGGTCCAGCGCGACCACGGCGACGTGCGACGACTACGTTGCGGCGGACTTCCACCAACAAGGCGACATGCAGCGCAGTCTGTTGAAGGCCCATGACCTGGATGACCTTTCGATCGACAACGCGTTGGGACTGACTACTGCACTCGAGGACTATTGCGGATCGTCACTGGTGGGTCATCAGGGTGGTCACGCGCAGCAGCACGGAAGTGCCCGCATCGATCAGGCCGTGAATTGGACGCAGGTCGCAAGCGCCGGCCGGTGGCCCCAGTAGCGACGCTTGTCGGCTAGGAGCCTGCTGAATTAATCCCGCGTGGCGGGCGTGCTTGTGCTGGGATTTTCGGGATCATTAGATGGTGCAGGGTCGATCTGATGATCAGCGAGAGTTGTTGGATGCCGAGTCGGTGGCCGGGCATCTTCTGAAGTCCGACAGTGTGTTCGCGTTCCTGTCCGCGCATCGGAGTGCGTTGTTTCCTGAGGAGATGTTCGCCGATCTGTTTCCCTCGCGGCGGGGTCGGCCCAGTGTTCCGGCTGAGGTGATGGCCAGCGTGATCACCCTGCAGGCGCTGCACGGCCTGTCGGATAACGAGACCGTCGACGCGGTCACCTTTGACCTGCGGTGGAAGGCGGCCTGCGGATTGCCGATCACCGCACCGGCGTTTCACTCCACGACGTTGACTTACTGGCGGCGCCGACTGGCGGCCTCAGATCGGCCGAACCGTATCTTTGAGGCGGTCAAAGCCGTCGTCACCGAGACCGGCGTGTTGGCCAAGAAGACGCGGCGGGCGTTGGATTCCACCGTCCTCGATGATGCGGTGGCTACTCAGGACACCGTGACTCAGTTGATCGCCGCGATCCGGCGGGTCCGCCGCGAGGTTCCCGCCGCCGCGGCGGTGATCGAACAGCACTGCACCGCTCACGATTACGACGACCCGGGCAAGCCCGCGATTGCCTGGAACGACGAGGCCGCCCGTGACGCGTTGGTAGATGGCCTGGTCAATGATGCTCATCGAGTGCTCGGGCATCTACCCGAGCACGAACTCGATCCTCGGGCTGCTGAGGCGGTGGCGTTGTTGGCGCTGATCGCCGGCCAGGACGTCGAACCGGTCGAGGGCTCCGATGGCACTGACGGGCACTGGCGTATCGCGCAGAAGGTCGCCCCGGATCGGGTGATCTCCACGGTGGATCCCGAGAGCCGCCACGCCCATAAGACGGTGCACCGCCGTCAGGACGGGTTCAAAGCGCACCTCGCGATCGAACCCGATACCGGGATCATCACCGACTGCGTGCTGACCAAAGCCAGCGGATCTGACAACCACGAAGCCGTCATCGGGTTGGCCCTGCTGCAGGACGAGCCGAGCCCGGTGCGAGTGCTCGGCGATTCGGCATACGGCACCGGTGCGACTCGCGCTGCGCTCGCCGAGGCCATGCACACCACGATCATCAAACCGATACCCCTGCGCTCCCCGGTACCCGGAGGATTCACCACCGACGACTTCACCATCGATGTCGACGCCCGCACCGTCACCTGCCCGGCCAACCACACGCTGCCCATTCCGCCCAGCGGCGGAGTCGGTTTCAAAACACGTTGCCGCTCATGCCCTTTAGCGTCTCAATGCACTACCGCGGTCAACGGACGCAAACTCACCCTTAGTGAGTACGAACCGCTGCAGCGCGCAGCCCGCAGCCGAGCACGCGACCCCGAGTGGCAAGCCGAGTACCGCCAGCATCGGCCCATGGTCGAACGGTCCATCGCCTGGCTCACTCGCAACAACCGCAGAGTCCGCTACCGCGGCGTCACCCGCAACGACCACTGGCTGCACCACCGCAGCGCCGCACTCAACCTGCGTCGCCTCATCTCACTGGGCCTGACTCACACCGGAACCACCTGGGCTATCGCCTAACATCGGTTGGATTCCGGCCTTACCGACCGCGAGAACCAGTGTCACGCTCGATATCGCCGGGGCGACCCCTTCTGTCGACCCACGGGTCTGACTTCACACCGCCGCACGACAGCTCCAGGCGCCCCGCCCCAACGCCACTAATTCAGCAGGCTCCTAGCCGTTTCGGTGCCCGCAGGTTCGAGCATCGTCTCGCTCATCGCACCCGAGGGACTCACCGGGTCGCTCGGTGGCATCGTGAACTTCATCGCCAACCTGATCGGCATCGCCGCCCCCATAGTCACCGGGATGGTCGTCGACAGCACCGGATCCTTCGCCGGCGCGTTCATCGTCACCGGCGTCGTGCTGCTGCTCGGAATCGTCTGCTATACCGTCGTTCTCGGACGGATGGACCGCATGGCCCCACCGCCCGTCCCCGCCTGACCCATAGGAGATCCTCATGGTCGTCTGCTCCGTCGCCCAGTTCGCGCCCAGTGACGACAAGTCCGCCAACCTGACGTCGATCCGCCGCCTGGTGGCGTCGGCCCGCGCGCAGGGCAGCGAGCTCGTCGTGTTCCCCGAGTACTCGATGTTCACCGTGCCGGTGATGGACGAGCGCTTCCTCGCCTCGGCCGAGCGCCTCGACGGCACCTTCGTCACCGAGCTCGCCGCTCTGGCTGCCCAGCACGGCGTCGCGATCGTCTGCGGCATCAACGAGGCCACCGACGACGGTGATCGCATCCACAACAC
>JAOPUT010000012.1 GCA_025963385.1 Mycobacterium sp. | reverse complement strand
GCCTGGCCAAGATGGGTGAGGTCTTCGACGCCGTCGGTGGCGATGGCCAGGTCATCGTCCTGACGTGCAGCCCCGAGCGGTATGCCGGAATCGTCGACGCGCGGCACCTCGAATTGAGCAGTTAGCTGGCGACTGACGACACGCTCCGACGCTGCGGTGACTCGAACGTTGCCGCGGGCAGCCCGAGATGGTCGCGCAACGTGTTGCCGGTGTACTCGGTGCGGAAGAGGCCGCGGCGCTGGAGTTCGGGCACCACCGAGTCGACGAAGTCGTTGAACGTGCCAGGCGACTGGGCGGCCGACACCATGAACCCGTCGGCCTCGCCCGCGGTGAAGGACTCCTCGATCTGATCGGCCACCTGCTTGGCCGTCCCGACGAACTGCGGCAGCAGCACGCCCTGGGCGTACCACTTGCCGATGTCGCGCAGCGTGAGATTGTCGCGGTTCGCCACCCGGCGGGCGGTGTCGAAGAGCCCCTGGGTGCCGGTCACGGCGATGTTTTCGATCGGCGCGTCGAGGTCGTAACCCGAGAAGTCGTGATCGGTGTGCACCGACAGCGTGATCAGCCCGGAGATCGGGTCGGCGAGCTCGTTGTGAAATGCCTGCTTCTCCCTGGCGATCGACTCGGTCTCTCCGATGAACGGGATGAACGCCGGGAAGATCAGCACGCCGTCGGGGTCGCGGCCGTAGTTCACGGCGCGGCTCTTGATGTCGTCGTAGTACGCGCGCCTGCCCTCCGGCGTCGGGTCGATCTCGAAGATCGCCTCGGCCCACCTGGCGGCGAAGTCCCGGCCGGTGCTCGACGAACCGGCCTGGATCAGTACCGGGCGCCCTTGCGGGGAGTGCGGCACGTTCAGCGGGCCGCGGGTGCGGAAGTACTCGCCGTCGTGGTCGACGTGGCGGATCTTGTCAGGGTCGGCGAACACGCCGTTTTCCTTGTCGAGCACCAGCGCGTCGCGATCCCAGCTGGACCACAGTTCGAGGGCCGTGCGGACGAACTCCTCGGCGCGCTCATAGCGATAGTCGTGGCCGAGATGCTCGTC
Source organism: Mycobacterium sp. (assembly GCA_025963385.1). Lineage (GTDB taxonomy): Bacteria > Actinomycetota > Actinomycetes > Mycobacteriales > Mycobacteriaceae > Mycobacterium. The sequence continues at coordinate 15,984 of JAOPUT010000012.1, read as the reverse complement.
GTGGCCGAAGTTCTGTGCCTCGCTCTGCGTGAGTGAGGTGACGATGTTCCAGGCCACCCTGCCGCGTGTGATGTGGTCGAGGCTGGCGAAGATGCGGGCCAGTTCGTACGGGTGGAAGTACGTCGCGGACTTGGTGATGGCGACGCCCAGCTTGGACGTCACCGCGCCGATGCTGGCCGCGACGATCGACGGGTCCAGCGTCGCGGTGGCCTGCGTTCCGCGCCGCAGCGGTTCGGTGATGTCATCGCCGAAGCGGGCCGGGGCGGCGAGCTGGTCGGCGAAGAAGATGAAGTCGAACTTGCCGCGTTCGAGGATCCGCCCGATGCGGTGGTAGTACTCGGGCGTGGTGAACCCGGTGTCGCTGCCGGGGTGCCGCCACGCGGCGTGCGAATGGGTGACCTGCGAGGCGATCTGGAAACCGCCGAGATGGAGTTGACGCGTCATGATGTGGTCTCGTTCCTGCGATTTGTGTGTCGACACCCGCGCGCAGCGCGGGTGTCGACACACAAATCGCGTTTAGAAGTAGGCGTTGGCCGGGACGGGGGTGCCGTGGAGCAGGTTCTGGCCGATCGCGACCGCCTTGTAGACCACCGGGTTGTGCAGCGTGATGGTGCGGATGTTGCGCCAGTGCCGGTCGAGCCCCTTCTGCCTGCTGGCCGCGCTGGCGCCGCCGAGCTCCAGCAGCCGGGTGGCGGCCTCCGGCGCGACGGCGTCGAGGTGGACCTTGACCTTGGCCACCTTCAGCTGAGCCTCCTCGGCCAGGTGGGCGTCGGGGTTGCCATCGGCAGACGAGGCGGCCGAATTGGTCGCCGCGGCGAGCGCCTCGGCGGCATCGAGTACGGCGGCCTTGGCGATGAACGCCGTGCTGGCAAGCTCACCGAGCTGCCGCTGCAGCAACGGGTCGTCGGTGGGCCGCTCGGTGGGGGCGTGGCTGAAGCTGCGGTCGCGTGAACGCAGCAGTGTCACGCCGTCATCGACGATGCCCGCCAGGATGCCTGCCACCACGGCGTGAATGAACAGCTGCAGCGACGAATACTGGACCGAAGGAACCGGGTCGGCGTCGTAGGGCGAGTCGACGAGGATCTCGTCGGACGTGACCGCGACGTTCTTGAACACCGTCGTGCCCGTACCGGTGCGGCGCTGGCCGAAGCCGTCCCAGTCGTCGATCAGCTTCACCCCGGTGCGATCCGCGGGCACCACGACGATCGCCACGGAGTCGTGATCGGTGGTGGCGGTGACGGTCAGGTAGTCGGAGAACAGCGTCCCGGTGCTGTAGAACTTCTCGCCCTCCAGCCGGAAACCGCCCGTCGGGTCGGGCAGCAGCCGGGTGTTGAACACGAGGCTGCCCACCGCGTGGGAGCCCTTCTCGCTGAACGCGTTGCCGAAGAGCTTGCCGTCGGCGACCTTACGCAGCCACTGCAGTGACGCCGGGTCCTGGGCGGTACGCAAGCGCTCCTCGGTGAACCAGAAGTGTGTCCGGAAGATGTGCGCCACAATGGGATCGGCGCGTGCCACGTCGATCACCGCGGAGAACAACTGCGGGACAGTCAATCCCGATCCACCCAGCTCGTGGGGGAGCCGCAACGTGCCGAACCCGGCCCGCTTGAGATCGGCGACTTGGTCAAAGGGGTTCTCGTCGTTCAGGTCTCGATCCTTGGCGCCTGCCGCGATACGGCCGAGCAGTTCGTCCCACTGTGGCGTACCTGGGAGGATGCGGGTGTTGTTCTCGACGGTGGTCATGGCATCGTTTGTACGCAGGGCCGTGAGTGAGGACACTGCTTTGACTCACCCCGAACCTAAGAGTCACGCGACGGGGCACAATGGTGGCCGATGACGATGAACGCCGGGCGCCGCAGGGTCCACGACAAGCTGGCCGCACTCCCAGGGGTGCGTTCGGTGCGCAGGCCGATCCTCCCCGACGGGCCCGACGAGTTCGACCTGTTCTACGTCCGCGTCGGCAACGCCTCCGACCACCCGCTGGTGATCATCCCCGGCGGTCCTGGGGCGGCGTCGATCGCGCTGTACCGCGGCCTGCGCAGGCGCGCCGCGGCCGAGGGGCTCGACGTCATCATGGTCGAACACCGCGGCATCGGGATGTCGCGGCACGACGACGAGGGCGCGGACCTGCCGCCCGAGGCACTGACGATCGAGGCCGCGATCGGCGACATCGCCGCGGTGCTCGACGACGCCGAGGTCGGTGCGGCGGTCGTCTACGGCACGTCGTACGGCACGTATCTGGCGGCAGGTCTCGGCGTGCGTCACCCCGAGCGGGTGCACGCGATGATCCTGGACTCTCCACTGCTGGCCTCCGACGACGTCGACGCGGTGAGGGAGGCGGTTCGCCGGACGCTGTGGGACGGTGACGACGAGGAGACCGCCGAGCTCGCGGCCAAGGTGCACCAGCTCGTCGAGGACGGCGTGTTGACCCCGGCCGCGACGCAGCTCGCCGCCGATCTCTACGGTCTCGGGGGCCCGGAGCTGCTGGGGCGGCAGCTCGATCTTCTGCTCAATGACCACGACTGGGTGTGGGGTGTCGTCGGCCTCGGCACCCGGCTGCTCGCCGAGCGCAAGACGCCGTATCACAATGAACCCGACCTCGTCGGCCGCATCGGCTACCGCGAGCTCAACTACGGTGCGGTGCCCGACGGCAAGCCGCTGGATCCGGCGGTTGCGCTGCGCGAAATGGCCACCGGCGAAGTCGATTTCGTTGCCGAGCCGTATGACCTCGTCACGGCGATGCCGGGGTTCACCTGGCCCACGGTGGTGGTGTCCGGAGGTCGCGACCTCACCACCCCGCGCGCCGTGGCGTGCCGGATCGTCGAGCTCATCCCCGACGCGGTCCTCGTCGACCTGCCCACCACCGGGCACAGCATCATCGACGTCAAGGAACGCTCGGCGCTCGACATCGTCAAGGCGGTCTACGCCGGCGGGACGGCCGAATTACCCAGCCGGTCAGCAGAACTCGACGCAGCACCCAATCTGCTCAGTGTCCGGCTGCTGGTACGGGCAATCGCCGCGGCCTCGGCGGCGGAGTCGGCGGTGCCGTCCGTGGTGCCGCGCGCGGTACGCCACGTCACGACTTCATGAAGCCGACCGCGGTGTAGTTCACGTCAGCCAGTCCGGCGGCGCCGAAGTTCGCGAGATTGCTTCGCACCGCGACGTTTCCGGGCGACTGGGTGAGCGGAAGGCTGAAACCCTCCGCCCAGATCAGCTTGTCGACCTCGTTGGCCAGGGCGCGGGCCTTGGCCGGGTCGAGTTCCTGCAGTGTCGCCTCGATCTTGGCGTCGATGTCGGGGCTGCCGATCTTGCCGAAGTTGCTCTCGCCGGTGGACAGGTAGATCTGGTTGAGGCCCGACAGGGGGAAGGCGTCGGCCACCCAGCTGAACTGGGCGATGTCGAAGTTGCCGACGGTGATGTACTGGCTGAAGAAACCGTTGCCGCCCTTGGCCTGAAGGTCGAGCTTGACGCCGATCTGGGCCAGACTGCTCTGCGCGATCTGCGCCACCTGCCGGGTGCTCGCGGCGTCGTAGAAGACGTCACGGATCACCAGCTGTTTGCCGTCCTTCTCGCGGAACTGCCCGTTCATCTTCCAGCCGAGATCGTCGAGCTCCTTCTTGGCCGCCTCGGGATCGAAGGCCACCACGCCGCTGTTGTCCTGGTAGCCCTCCTGTCCCGCCACGTAGATGTGGTTGTTCAGCGGGACCGGATCGTCGGCCAGCCCGCGCTGGGTGACGCTCGCGATCGTCTGCCGGTCGATGCCCTTCGACACCGCGTTCCGCAGGGCCTTGTCGGCCAGGATCGACCCGGGCGCACCGTTGAAGGTGAAGTGATACCAACCCAGTCCCGGTGCCCGGCGGATCGAGATCCCCGCTGTACGCCTTGCGATCTCCATCTCGTCCAGGGTCGCGAGGCCACTCGCGTCCAGCGCGTTGTTCTGCAGGGCCGGTATCCGGGCCTCGTCGGCGAGGACCGTGTAGGTGATGGTGTTCAGCCGCGGCGTCGCGCCCCACCACTTCGGGTTGCGGGACAGGGTGATTCGCTGCGCGGTGCGGTCGATGTTGGTGATCACGAAGGGACCGGCGGACGGGCCCGGCTGCGTCAGCTGCGCCTTGTTGAACGCCTCTGCGGTGGCCGTCATGCTCTTCGGCAGCAGCATCGTGTTGCCCGAGAACATGCCTCGCCACTCCGCGTACGGCTTGGCGAACGTCATGATCGCCTGGCGGTCGTCGACCCCGCGGGTCACCGAGGCCACGCGCTCGCTGCCATTGGTGCCCGCCACCGCGAACGCCTTGTCCTTGCCGCTGGTGGCGTCGGTCTGGGACTTGAGGTCCTCCCACGTGATCGGCGTGCCGTCACTCCAGACGGCCTTGGGATTGATGGTGTAGGTGACGACCTGGGGATCGGTGCCGGTCAGCTCGACGCTGGTGAAGTAGTCGTGGTTGACCGTGGCCGATCCATCGGGACCGATGATGAATGCCCGCGGCAGGGTCGCCTTCAGCATTCCCGCGGCATCGGCGACGTTGCCGTCGATGTGCAGGGAATTGAAGTTCTCCGGGAAGCCCGACAGTGCGAGCCGCAGGTCGCCGCCGTCCTGCAGGGTGCTGGGATCCTGCGGGTTCATGTCGCTGCTGCTGCCGACCTGGGCAGTGCCGCCTGCGGATGGCGCCTCCTGGTTGCCGCCGGAGCACGCGGTGAGCGTGAGACCGGCGACGAGAAGGGCGCTGACGAGGCGTCGGATCTCCATGCGGACAGACTCTAACCGTTCACGGCTGCGGCACGGCGGCCAGCAACTGCCGTGTGTACTCGTGGCGCGGTGCGGCGAACACGTCGGCCGCATCGCCGGACTCGACGATCGAGCCCTTGTACATCACCACCAGCCGGTCGGCGAGGTGCTTCACCACCGACAAGTCGTGCGACACGAACAGATACGACAGCCCGAAGCGCTCCTGGAGATCGAGGAGCAGGTTAATGATGCCCGCCTGAATCGAGACGTCGAGAGCCGACACGGGTTCGTCGAGCGCCAGGATCTTTGGTTGTAGAGCCAAGGCCCTCGCGATGCCGATGCGCTGCTTCTGGCCGCCGGAGAACTCGGCGGGGTATCTACTGGCGTCCTCGCGCCGCAACCCGACGGTGCTCAGCAGTTCGGCGACGCGGCCGTCGACGTCCTTCTTGCCGAAGCCGTTGGCGGTCAATGGTTCTGCCAGGGCGTCGAAGACCGGCAGTCGAGGGTCCAGGGAGGCGACGGGATCCTGAAACACCACCTGCAGATCGCCGCGCAGCGCGCGGCGGGACCTGCGGTCGAGGGTCGCCACGTCTTTGCCGAGCACCTCGATCGAACCGCCTTGCGGCGCAGTCAGTTCCAGGATCTCGTGGAGCGTGGTCGACTTCCCCGACCCGGATTCGCCGACGATCCCCAGGGTCTGCCCCTGGCGCAGTTCGAAGCTGACGCCGTCCACGGCCCGCACCTCGCCGATCTGGCGCCGGAACACCGCGCCCTTGGTCAAGGGGAACGTCCTGACGAGGTCGACCACCCGGAGCACGACGGGAGCATCGGGATCGGCCACGGCGTCGGGCGGTGTGGTGGACACGCCGTACACGTCGGCGGCCGTGCGGCCCGCGACGTCGTCGGTCCGGATGCACGCCGCGGTGTGATCCGGTGCCACGGCGACCGGTTCGGGCTCCGCGGTGAGGCAGTCGTCGATCGCCAGCGGGCAGCGCGGCGCGAACGGGCACCCCGGCGGGAGGGCGGCCATCGACGGCGGGGCACCCGGGATCGGCACCAGCCGCGAGCCCTGAGCGGCGTCGAGCCGCGGCACCGAGCCGAGCAGCCCGACGGTGTAGGGCATCACCCGGCTGGTGGCCAGGTCGGCCACCGGCGCCGTCTCGACGGCCTTGCCCGCGTACATCACCAGGGCGCGGTCGGCGAACGCCGACACCACCCCGAGGTCGTGCGTGATGATCAGCACGCCGGCGCCGGTGACGTCGCGGGCGGTCCGCAGCACGTCGAGGATCTGCGCCTGCACCGTGACGTCGAGTGCCGTCGTCGGCTCGTCACAGATGATGAGGTCGGGATCGTTGGCGATCGCGATCGCGATGACGACGCGTTGGCGTTCGCCGCCGGACAGCTCGTGGGGGAAGGCGCCTGCGCGCCGCTGCGGCTGAGATATCCCGACCAGCTCGAGAAGTTCGACGGCTCGCACCGCGGCGGCCTTGCGGCTGAGCTCGCGCTGGTGCACCCGCAGCGCCTCGGCGATCTGGTCGCCCACGGTGTAGACGGGGGTGAGCGCCGACATCGGGTCCTGAAAGACGGTGCCGATGACACGGCCCCTGATGCGGGACATCCGTTGGTCGTCGAGCCCGATCAGCTCATCACCGTGCAGTCGTACCGATCCGGACACCGACGCGTACTCGGGAAGCAGCCCGACGACCGCCATCGCCGTCGCCGACTTGCCCGCTCCGGACTCACCGACCAGCGCAACCACCTCGCGCGGCGCGACGTCGAAGGACATGCCACGGACCGCCGCGACGTCTTCGGCGTCGGTGGTGAAGCCGACGCGTAGGTCCCTCACCTGGAGGAGGTCGCTCACGAGCGGCGCCTGCGTCGGAGTGGTTTGGAGCTCGGGTCGATCGCGTCGCGCAGGCCGTCACCGATCACGTTGGCGCACAGCACGATCAACACCAGGATTCCCGCGGGGAACAGGAACACCCACGGGAACGTGGTGACCGAAGGGGTGCCGTCGGCGATCAGCGTGCCCAACGACACGTCGGGCGGCTGGATGCCGAAGCCGAGGAACGACAGTCCGGTTTCGGCCAGGATCGCGACGCCGACGTTCAACGTGGTGTCGATGATGAGGATCGACGCGACGTTCGGAAGCACGTGACGGGCGATGATGCGCCAGTCGGATACGCCCATGTACCTTGCCGCCGTGACGAACTCGCGTTCGCGCAGGCTCATCGTCAGACCGCGCACGATGCGGGCGCTGATCATCCAGCTGAACACCGCCAGCAGCAGGATCAACGAGAACACCCGACCCGACTGACCGAGTCGCGGTGTGACGATGGCGATGAGGATGAAACTCGGCACCACCAGCAGAAGGTCCACCACCCACATCGCCGTGCGGTCCCGCCAGCCGCCGAAGTACCCGGCGACGGCGCCGACGGTGGCGGCGATGATCGTCGAGATGAAGGCCACGCACACGCCGATCAGAAGCGATTTCTGCATGCCGCGCAGGGTCTGGGCCAACAGGTCCTGGCCGAGCGAGTTGGTGCCGAACCAGTGGCTGGTGCTCGGCGGCTGCTGCAGATTGAAGAAGTCGAGATCGGTGTAGCTCCATGGCAGCAGCGGCGGCAGCGCATAGCACCCGATGAACATCACCGCCAGCACCACCAACGCCCCCACGGCGAGGCGGTTGCGGAGGAACCGGCGCAGCGTCAGCGTGCGCCGCGACGCGAACGTGCCTGCGTCGACGCCCGATTGCGCCGACGACGAGGCCTCGGTGGTGACCGGCTCCGTCATCGGATTGTTCCTCGCGTCCGCGTCACTGAATTGCTCCTCGCGTGCGCCTCACTGAATTGCTCCTCGCGTGCGCCTCATGCCACCCTCACCCTCGGGTCCAGCGCCGCATAGATGACGTCGGACAGCAGGCCGGCCAAGAGAATCGTCGCGCCGGTGAACACCGTGATGGCTGCGATGATGTTCGTGTCCTGGGTGGCGATGCCCTGCACCACCCACTCGCCCATGCCGTGCCAGCCGAAGATCTTCTCCACGAACACGGCTCCCGTCACCAGCCCGCCGACGCCGTAGGCGAACAGCGTGGCCATCGGGATCAACGCGGTCCGAAGGCCGTGCTTGAACAGCGCCTGGCGCCGCGTCAGGCCCTTGGCGCGCGCGGTGCGGATGAAGTCCTGGCCGAGCACGTCGAGCATGGCGTTGCGCTGGTATCGACTGAACCCGGCGATCGAGAACAGCGCCAGTGTGGCCGTCGGTAGGACGAGGTGCTGCAGTCGGTCGACGAACTGCGCCCCGACGCCACCGGTCGGTGTCGGTGACGTCTCGCCGGTGTACTCGAAGAGGTTGAAGCCGAGCGCCGTGTTGGCCTTCAACGCGCCCAGGATCAGCAGATTGGCGACGACGAAGGTCGGCATGCTGATGAGGAGCAACGACAACACCGTGATCACGCGGTCGGACACCCGGTACTGCCGGACGGCGCCCCACGCGCCGACCACCACCCCGATGAACGTGCCCAGCAGCGAGCCGATGAAGACCAGTCGCAGGCTGACCCCGATGCGGCGCCACAGCTCGTCGGAGACCGGCTGTCCGGCGATGGTGGTGCCGAAGTCGCCCTGCACGGCCTCGGACACCCAGTGGGCGTATCGGAGCGGGATCGGCTTGTCGAGGGCGAGTTCGGCGGCCTTGGCATCGATCACGGCCTGCGGTGGCCGCGGATTGCGACCTTCGAGGCTGTCGAGGGGTTTGAAGGACCACGACGCGAGCGCAAACGCCAGGAACGACGCCAGTGCCAGGAGCACGACGTAGTTCAGCAACCTGCGGGCGAGGAAGCGCGTCACGTCGCATCCGCTGGAAACCGCATGGCCACAGGGTAGGAGATGAATGGGGGATCAGCGCGCAGCGGTCGCGCATGCCAACCCCACCGACGTCGAGATAGCGCCAGCAGTCGAAATTCGACGGAATTCGACTGCGGGCGCTATGTCAACGCACAGGTCAGCGTGGTCGCAGACCAAGAGAATTCGCAGCACCGACGCAGGTGACTCACAGATTATCGGCGTTGACTCAAGGGTAATTAGATCGAGTAGCTATCCATAATTAAACAATGCACAGAGGGGATTGTGACATGCATTACAGGGCTAAGCTGTTCGCTGCGATCATCGGGGGAAGCGCGGTCGTCACGCTCGGAGCGTTGAGCGTGGGCGTCGTCGAGGGCCAGACCGCTCCCGCGTCCGCTGCCGGTTCTCCTCAGATGACATTGGGCGCCACCAGTACTGAGACCACCCCGCCGAACGCCCCCGCGGTCGGCGAAGCATCTCCGTCGATCAAGGGTCCGGCCCCGCTGCCGACCGAAGAGCAGGGACTTCCCGGCTGATCCTGGGCTGGCTGGGAGCCAGCCGGGAAAGCGCTTCGCGTTTGGTACACGTTCGGTTCGGTTATTCGAATCGTGAAGGGATCTGACGAGCCCGCCCTTCACCGACCTGATATTCGAATGGATCGAATTGGAGTGATCGACGTGATGAGCTCGAAGTTGAAACTGTTTACCGCTGCGGCGGGTACCGGCGCGTTGCTTGCCATGGGTGGTCTGACAGTTGCTACCAGCGCCGCCGAGCCCGAGCCCGCACCCCCTGGACCCGTCGAGCCCACCGAGGTGACCTCCGGCGAGACCACCACCGAGACGACCGCGCCGCCGACTCCGACCACCACGGTGGCCGTGCCTCCCATCGAGGGGCCCGCGACCCTGCCGCCCGAGCAGCAGGACGCTCTCTGATATTGGGGTCTAGTGACCTGGCGAGAGGGGAGACCGCATGGTGGTGACCGTGTTGGTCTCCCCTTCTCGCGTCCCATCGATGGTGATCTCGTCGTTCACGGCGAACGACGCGGCGCCCGTACCTTTTGCCTGGTGAACGGCGTAGGTCTGGACGAAACCGTCGTCGCTACGGACGGTCACCGACGTGGGGGAGATGGCCGTGACGCGTCCCGTTTGGGTCAGCAAGGTCGAGAAGCCGCCGTGACCGTTGGAGACGACGGACTCGCCGTGTAGTGAGTCGGGTTCGGCGCTGAAGCGGTGCGCGCCTGCCGGCGGTGGGCCGCCGGGACCGCCCGGAAATCCTCCTGACGTGGCATGGAAACCCGTCTCGGTGGCGGCTGCGATCGCCGCTCCGCCGATACCCGCGACGGTCGCTGCCACGGCAATCGCGCCGACCGTCTTGCGCATGTCCCAGGTGTTCACGGCTCCACTGTGCACCGTCGATGTGTGTGCCGGCTGTGAGCCCGCTTTTCACAGCTCCCGCATAGAAATGGCACAGGCGTCGCCCATGCCGTGGGTAAATAATGACGACGATGACCACTGCGAACGGCTCCGACCGAGAACATGCCGACCCCGCGCGACTCGTCATGCGCAGGTCGGACGGCAAGCCGATCAACGTGTTGGTGGTCGACGACGAACCCGTGCTTGCCGAACTGGTTTCGATGGCACTGCGGTACGAGGGCTGGGACATCGCCACCGCCGGTGACGGCGAGTCGGCGATCGCCCTGGCACGGGAGAATCCGCCGGACGTCGTCGTGCTCGACGTCATGCTCCCCGACATGAGCGGCCTCGACGTGCTGCACGAGCTCCGTGCGCAGATCCCGGGTCTCCCACTCCTGCTGCTGACGGCGAAGGACTCGGTCGAGGACCGCATCGCCGGTCTCACGGCAGGCGGCGACGATTACGTGACGAAGCCGTTCAGCCTCGAAGAGGTGGTGCTGCGGCTGCGCGCGCTGCTGAGACGCACCGGCGTGGCCGACGAGACGGGCGGCGCGCAGATCGTGGTCGGCGACCTGGTGCTCGACGAGGACAGCCACGAGGTGACGCGCGCCGGCGAGCCGATCACGCTGACGGCCACGGAGTTCGAGCTGCTGCGCTTCATGATGCGCAATGCCAAGCGGGTGTTGAGCAAGGCGCAGATCCTCGACAGGGTGTGGAGCTACGACTTCGGCGGCCGCTCCAACATCGTCGAGCTGTACGTGTCCTACCTGCGCAAGAAGATCGACAGCGGCCGCGAGCCGATGATCCACACGCTGCGCGGCGCCGGGTACGTGCTCAAGCCACCGCGATGAGCGACGGCTCACGCGACGAGTCGACTGCGTCGCACAGTCGCATTCTGGCACCCCGAACCTGGTCGCTGCGGGTGCGGCTGCTCGTCACCCAGGTGGTGTTGCTTTCGGTGGTGTGCGCGAGCATCGGCATCGCGACGGAGTTTGCGCTGCAACGCTTTCTGATGCGCCAGCTCGACAATCAGCTCGTCGAGGCCGGCAAGCGGTCGGCCGCGATCTTCGAACTGCCGCCGCCGATGATGCTGATGCCGGGCCCCCCGGACGGGCGGTCTCGGCCCGGCTTGCCCGGACCGCCGCGGGACGACGAGCACGGCAATCCGGGTGGCGGGCCCGGTCCGCTCGGATTCCCCTACCGCGATCGCCTCCTGGACCCTGAATATGGCCCTGGCCCAGGCTTTTTGAATGCGCCGGGGCAGGCGACTCGAACGGTCGGCGCGGTCGTCTCACCCTCGGGCGCCATCGACGCGGGCGTCATCACCTCCGACGGCGGACGGTCCGAGATCAGTGCCGCAGCGTCAGCCACGCTGGCGCGTGTGCCACCGACCCGCACCCCGCAGACCGTCGAACTCGACGGTCTCGGCCGGTATCGTGTGATCGCCCTTCACGCCCGCCACGGGGACGAGATCATCGTGACGGGACTGCCGACCGCCGTCGTGGACGACACCCTGCTGTGGGTGGTCGGCATGTTCTGCATCCTCGCCGTGATCGCCCTGCTCGCCGCGGCCACGGCGGGCATCCTCGTCATCCGTCGACAGTTGGCGCCACTGTCCAGGGTGACCGCGGCCGCCCGCGACGTCGCGGGCCTCGAACTCGACAAGGGCGAGGTGAACCTGCCGAGCCGGATCGTCAGGGTGGACCCAGACGGGGCCCACACCGAGGTCGGTCAGCTCGGCTCGGCGCTCAACCGGATGCTTGACCGCATCGCCAGCGCGTTGTCCGCACGCCATGCGAGCGAGACGCGGGTCCGCCAGTTCGTCGCGGACGCGAGCCACGAGCTGCGCACGCCATTGGCCGCCATCCGGGGCTATACCGAACTGGCTCAACGCAAACGACACGAGCTGCCCGACGACGTCGCTCATGCGATGAGCCGGGTCGAGTCCGAGACAGAGCGCATGACCCATCTCGTCGAGGACATGCTGCTGCTCGCGCGGCTCGATGCCGGGCGACCACTGGTCCGTGAACCGGTCGACCTGTCGATGCTCGTCGTCGACGCGGTGAGCGACTCCCACGTCGCCGGCCTCGACCACGAGTGGGCGCTCGATCTGCCCGAGGAGCCGGTCACGGTGGTGGGGGACGGGGCCCGGCTGCAGCAGGTACTGGTCAACCTGCTGGCGAACGCCAGGATTCACACGCCGACGGGAACGTCGGTCACGACGTCGCTGACCCAGGACGGCGACTCGGCGGTGCTGACCGTGGCCGACGACGGCCCAGGCATTCCCGCCGATCTGTTGCCGGAGGTCTTCGAACGCTTCGCGCGAGGTGACACGTCGCGGTCGCGTCGCGGAGCGGCCCCTGCGGCCTCGAGCCCGAGCGGCAGTACCGGACTCGGTCTCTCCATCGTGTACGCCGTGGTGAAGGCGCACGACGGGACGATCGACGTTAGAAGTCGGCCCGGTGGTACGGAATTCGTCGTGAGGCTCCCCGTTGGTTCACAGTCCACGCACAGTTCGAGCTAATCGTGCGCCTAGCGGGCTCACCGACACTCGATGAAGTGACTGCCGTTCTGACGCGCCCCGCGCACGCTGCCGATCGCGGAGGCCACTCCGCTGACCTCGGACATCAGCCTGCCTCGCTCGTCGAGCGCGTGGGCTTCACCGTGCTTCTGGTGACCACTGCGCTGCTCTACCTGTGGGACCTGTCCGCCAGCGGTTGGGCGAACGGCTTCTACTCGGCGGCGGCACAGGCCGGCGCGGACAACTGGACGGCGATGCTGTTCGGCTCCAGTGACGCGGCCAATGCGATCACCGTGGACAAGACCCCGGCCGCGCTGTGGGTCATGGACGTCTCGGTGCGGTTGTTCGGGTTGAACTCGTGGAGCGTGCTGGCGCCGCAGGCCCTCGAAGGGGTGGCCGCCGTCGCGCTGCTCTACGCCGCGGTGCGCAGGGCGGCAGGCCCTTCGGCGGCGCTGCTCGCAGGCGCGGTGTTCGCGCTGACGCCCGTCGCGGCGATGATGTTCCGCTTCAACAATCCCGATTCACTTCTCGTGCTTGCCCTCGTCGCAGGTGCGTACTGCGTGCAGCGGGCCTGCGAGCGCGACAGCAGTCGGTGGTGGCTGATGGGAGCGGGCGCCGCGGTCGGCATCGGGTTCCTGGCCAAGATGCTGCAGGCGTTCCTGGTGCTGCCCGCGTTCGGGGCCGCGTACCTCATCGCCGCCGCCGTGCCCCTGCGCTCGCGTCTGCTCAGACTGGTCGGGGCCGCGATCACGATGGTGGTCAGCGGCGGCTGGTATCTCCTGCTGGTCGAGTTGTGGCCTGCCTCGTCGCGCCCGTACGTCGGCGGCTCGCAGCACAACAGCATCATTGAACTCGCGTTGGGCTACAACGGATTGGGTCGACTGACCGGCGACGAGACCGGCGGCCTCGGCAACATGAACTTCGACGTCGGTTGGGGCAGGCTGTTCGGCAGTTCGATGGGCGCCTACATCGCGTGGCTGATCCCCGCCGCGGTGGTGTGCATTGGCGCGGGGCTGATCATCACTCGCCGTGCCCCGCGAACCGACCCGACGAGGGCCGCCCTGGTTCTGTGGGGTGGCTGGCTGGTGGTCACCGCGGTGGTCTTCAGCTACGCCAACGGCATCCTGCACCAGTACTACACCGTCGCCCTCGCGCCTGCGATCGGCGCCGGCGTAGGCATCGGCGCAGTCCTATTGTGGCGCAACAGGTTCGATGTCCGCGCCACCATCGCGATGTCGGGCACCGTACTCATCACCGTCATCCTGGCGGCCATCCTCCTGGCCCGGCGTCACGACTGGCTGCCCTGGCTGGGCCCCGCGGTCGCCGTCGCAGGGGTTGGTGCGGCAGTGCTGCTCCTGGTGGCGGGGCGACTCCCCGCACACGTCGCGACGGGCGTGGCAGCGCTTGCCATCCTCTCCTGCTTGGCCGCGCCGACGGCATACGCCCTCGCCACCGTCGCCACCCCGCACTCGGGGGCGATCCCGTCGGTGGGCCCTGCGCGCGGACACGGCTCGTTCGGCGGGCCGGGCGCCCCGTGGGCCGGCGGCCCCGGCGGCGGCTTCCTCGACATCCCCCAGGCGGGGCCAGGGCTGACGACCCTGCTCTCCGATGGCGCCGACGACTTCCAGTGGACCGCCGCGGTCGTCGGCTCGAGCAACGCGGCGGGTTACCAGCTGGCGGCAGGCGCCCCCGTGATGGCCGTCGGCGGATTCAACGGCACCGATCCCGCGCCGACGCTCGCCGAGTTCCAGGCTGACGTCACCGCAGGTCGTATCCACTACTTCATCAAGGGGCATTCGATGTTCGGCATGCCGGTCGGCCGAGGCAGCACCGGTAGCCGGGAGGCCGCGGACATCAGCTCGTGGGTCGAGGCGCACTACGCCGCGAAGAAGGTCGACGGCGTCACGCTCTACGACCTGACCGAGCCTCCGACCAACTCATAGCCAGCGCATAGCTTGCGCAAACGGCCACCACACGCGACGGATCGACGATGGAGACATGACAGACATTCAGGAAGCGGCCTTCACGGAGGTCACCGCGGTTTCCAGGGACATCTCGTTCGGATCGCGCCCCAATGCGGCGTTGGAGGCCCGCGCACTCGGGGTTCCGGTGCTCGACGTGGTGATCCCGGTCTACAACGAGCAGGCCGCGCTGGCTGACTCGGTGCACCGGTTGCACCGCTACCTGAAGGACAGCTTCCCGTACCCGGTGCGGATCACGATTGCCGACAACGCGAGCGTCGACGACACCCCCCGCATCGCCGCCGAGCTGGCCGCCGAACTCGACGACGTTCGCGCCGTGCGGCTGGAGCAGAAGGGCCGCGGGCGCGCGCTGCACGAAGTGTGGTCGCATTCCGATGCGATGGTGCTGGCCTACATGGACGTCGACCTGTCGACCGACCTCGCCGCCGTCGCCCCGCTGGTCGCGCCGCTGATCTCGGGTCACTCCGACCTGTCGATCGGCACCCGGTTGGGCCGCGGCTCGCGCGTGGTGCGCGGCCCCAAGCGCGAAATCATCTCGCGCTGCTACAACTTCATCCTCAAATCCACTTTGCAGGCCCGGTTCTCGGACGCGCAGTGCGGTTTCAAGGCGATCCGCGCCGACGTCGCACACCAGCTGCTGCCCCACGTGGCCGACACCGGCTGGTTCTTCGACACCGAGCTGCTGGTCCTCGCCGAACGCAGCGGACTGCGCATCCACGAGGTGCCGGTCGACTGGGTCGACGATCCCGACAGCCGGGTGGACATCATCGCGACGGCCACCGCTGACCTCAAGGGCGTCGGCAGGCTCCTGCGCGGCTTCGCCAACGGATCCATTCCGGTGAATGCCATTGCCGCGCAACTGGCTCCGTCGCAGTCGACGGCCGCCGCCCCCAACTCGCTGTTCCGCCAGGTGGTGCGATTCGGCACCATCGGCGTGGCCTCCACGGCGGCCTACCTGCTGCTGTTCATGGTCCTGCATCCGGTCATCGGCGCCCAGGTCGCGAACTTCGTCGCCCTGCTGCTCACCGCGATCGCGAACACGGCCGCCAACCGCCGCTTCACGTTCGGCGTGACCGGTGGCGCGAAGGCGGGCCGGCATCACGTGGAGGGGCTCATCGTCTTCGCCATCGCCCTGGCGATCACCAGCGGGGCGTTGGCGGGCCTGCATGCCTTCGTCGACCAACCGCATCGCCTGGTCGAACTGTCCGTATTGGTGCTGGCCAACCTGGTCGCCACCGCCGTCCGCTTCGTCCTGTTGCGCGGCTGGGTGTTTCACCCCCGCCGGACCCGCTGACACCGATCAACGACAAAGGGAAACGACTGTGACGCTGACTGCTGAGGACGTCCCGACGGACGTCGCCGTCATTGAGGCAAGTCCGCCGGATCCGCGCTGGACGCGGCCGGCGTTCTGGGCGCTGCTCGTCGGCACCGCCGTGCTCTACCTGTGGGGTCTCGGCTCCTCGGGCTGGGCCAACAACTACTACGCCGCCGCCGCCCAGGCAGG
>JAOPUT010000416.1 GCA_025963385.1 Mycobacterium sp. | reverse complement strand
CGCTGCGCAGCGGGGCGATGTCCAGGACCTGACTCATGTGGCCAAGGTACTCCGATCAGTAACGACGATCAAAAGCCGTGGTTTCGCTGGCTTTCGCAACCGACCGTCCACCAACTGATCAGCAGTGACGATCGATCGCGATCGCCGATGGACGTCGGAATCGGAAGGATTCGACGGCGTCAGGCAAGAAGTGTCAGAACGACCCACGTCGCGACGGCCGAGGGCAGGACCGAATCCAGCCGGTCCATGAGGCCCCCGTGGCCAGGTAGCAAGGTGCCCATGTCCTTGATTCCCAGGTCGCGCTTGACCTGAGACTCGATGAGATCGCCGAGTGTGCCGGTGAAGACCAGCATGAGCCCCAGCGGAACCCCCACCCACGCGGGCTTGTCGAGAAGGAACGTGACGGCCAGCACCGAAGCCGCCGTACCGAAGATCAAGGAGCCGGCGAAGCCCTCCCACGACTTCTTCGGGCTGATCGCCGGGACCATCGGATGCTTGCCGAACAGCACTCCCGCCGCGTATCCGCCGATGTCGGAGAAGACGACGCCGAGCATCAGGCAGAGCACCCGCCAGCGGCCGTCCTCCGGGTACACCAGCAGGGCGCCGAAGGCACCGAACAGCGGGATCCAGGCGGCGAGGAACACCGTCGCCGAGACGTCGCGGAGGTAGTTCTCCGGAGCCGGGCCGCCGGCGACATTGGACTCAGCCGCGTTCTGCAGGCCGCCGGACAGGAGCCGCCAGATCATGCACACGACCACGGTGGCGCCGAAGGCTCCCAGCGCACCGGTGGGTCCGTACGGCCACGTCAGCCAGACGATGGCCTGACCGCCGACGAGCAGCGGAATGATCGGGATCGCGTAGCCCGCGGTCCTCAGCCGGCGAACGACCTCGTGGGTCGCGACCGCCATGGCGACCGCCACGACGGGCACCCATCCCAGCGGCGCGAACACCAGGATGGCGATGACGCCGAACCCGAGGAACGACCCCACGCCGATCGCGGCGGGAAGATTTCGCCCGGCCCGGCCCTGCTTCTTGGTGGGCTCGGGTGCGTCGGCCCCGTCGGTGGGGGCCGTGTCGGTGTCTGCCACCGTGCTCTTGCTGGAGGTCGGTCTGGAGCGACCTAGACCTCCAGCAGCTCGCCTTCTTTGTGCTTCACCAGGTCGTCGATCTGGCCGGGGTAGGTCTGGGTGCTCTTGTCGAGATCCTTCTCCGCGCGGCCGACCTCGTCCTCGCCCGCCTCGCCGTCCTTCTTGATGCGCGCGAGCTCCTCCATCGCCTTGCGGCGGATGTTGCGCACCGTCACCTTCGCGTCCTCGCCCTTGGACTTGGCTTGCTTGACGAGGTCACGGCGACGCTCCTCGGTCAGCTGCGGGATGGAGATGCGGATGACGTTGCCGTCGTTGCTCGGGTTCACGCCGAGGTCGGAGTTGCGGATCGCATCCTCGATGCTGCGCAACTGGTTCGCCTCGTACGGCTTGATGACCACCATGCGCGCCTCGGGCACGTTGATGCTGGAGAGCTGGGTGATCGGCGTCGGCGAACCGTAGTACTCGACCTTGACCCGGTTGAACATGCCGGGGTTGGCCCGACCGGTGCGGATGGACGACAGGTCGTCGCGCGCCACCGAGACCGCCTTCTCCATCTTCTCCTCGGCATCGAAGAGGGTTTCGTCGATCACTTGTTCTTCTCCCGTCGCTGTCGCTCGCCCAGGATTCGTCTCCGATCGCTGGCGCGCACCCAGTCGCCCACCGCCTCAGGTGGTGACCAGTGTGCCAATCCTCTCACCTGCGACCGCGCGCGCGATATTTCCATCGGTAAGCAGGTTGAACACCAGGATCGGCATCCGGTTGTCCATGCAGAGGCTGAACGCCGTCGCGTCGGCGACCTGGAGGCCGCGGTCGATGACCTCGCGGTGCGTGATCGCCCTCAGCAGTTCCGCGTCCGGGTTGGTGCGCGGGTCGTCGGTGAAGACACCGTCGACGGCCTTGGCCATCAGCACCACCTCGGCCCCGATCTCGAGCGCCCGCTGCGCGGCGGTGGTGTCGGTGGAGAAGTACGGCAGACCCATGCCCGCGCCGAAGATCACGACGCGGCCCTTCTCCAGATGCCTTCTTGCGCGCCCGGGGATGTAGGGCTCGGCGACCTGACCCATCGTGATGGCGGTCTGGACTCGCGTGTCGATGCCTTCCTTCTCCAGGAAGTCTTGCAGCGCAAGGCTGTTCATCACGGTTCCGAGCATGCCCATGTAGTCCGAGCGGCTGCGCTCCATACCGCGCACCTGCAGCTGCGCGCCGCGGAAGAAGTTGCCGCCACCGATTACCACCGCGACCTGGACGCCGTCGCGCACCACTTCGGCGATCTGGCGGGCGACGAGTGCCACCACGTCGGGGTCGAGCCCGACCTGGCCACCGCCGAACATCTCCCCGCCCAGCTTGAGCAGGACACGTGAATAACCCGACTGGTCGGCCGGATCGGCGAGGACCGTTTCCGCCATGACACTCCTTCGGGTCGACAACGCCCCCAATCCTGCCAAATGGCTGGACTGGGGGCGCGAAGGGGTCGTGAAGGTCAGACCTAGGACAGGTGCGCCGACAGCAACCAGGCGCCCACCGACATGCGACCGTTGCCCTCGTCTCGAATGCCTGCCCCGGCGAAGTCCTTGAAACCGGTGAAGTTCTCGGCGACATTGGCATGGATGCGCGCGGGCCGGACGTCGTCGATGACCCAGTACTTCGACACCACGTCGCGGAGTTCCTGCTCGGTGACGGGATGGGCGGGCCCGGTGTCGCCCATCGAACCGCGGTCGAACACGAGCACGAAGTACGACGCACCTGGCGCGGCGGCACGCACGATGGACCGCTGGTAGCCGTCGCGGAGTTCGACGGGCATCGAGTGGAAGAGCGTGCTGTCGACGATGGTGCCGAAGCGCCCGTCAAACCCGCCGAAGTCGCTGATGTCGGCGACGTCGAAGGTGGCGTTCATGAGACCCCGCCTCGCGGCATCGGCACGGGCCAGCTCGATGGCGGACGGCGATTGGTCGAGTCCGACCGTCGTGAAACCCTGCTCGGCGAGTGCCAGCGCGGTCGCGGCTTCCCCGCACCCGGCGTCCAGCACGTCGCCGTGGAACCGGCCCGCCGCGATGAGGGCGGCGATCTCGGGCTGGGGTTCACCGATGCTCCACGGCGGCTTGGTGCCGAAACCCAGTTCCTCGGCCTCGCCGCGGTAGGCGGAATCGAACATGACGTCTGAAGAGGACGGATTGGTCATGCCATTCTGTTTATCAATCTAGTTGATATGTGTCAAGATGATTGACATGTCCGATTCCGACGACGAGCCATTGGGGTATCTGTTGCACCGACTGGCCTCGTCGTTGCGTGCCGAGGTGACCACCTCGGCGCTCGATCCGGTGGGCCTGTCGTTCCCGCAGTACATCTGCATGCGGATCCTGTCGAAGAGCCCCGGCCGGTCGAATGCCGACCTCGCCCGCGATGTCAGCGTCTCGCCACAGGCGATGAACATGGTCGTGCGCGGACTGCAGGAGCGCGGTCTCGTGACCAGGCCGACGACCGTCTCGTCCGGCCGCTCGCTGCCCGCCGAACTCACTCGCGACGGCCGCGAACTGCTCGGGCGGACCGACGCGGGCATACGGGACGCGGAACGCCACGTCCTCTCGGCGCTGAGCCCGGCGCAGCAGAGAGACTTCAGGAAGCTTCTCGCAGCGCTGAGCTGACGGTCGCAGCGAGCACCACCCCCTCACCAGACGCCGAACGTGGATTACCCCCACGCACCTCGGGGGTGTCGTGGCGTGGGGGTAATCCACGTTCGGCGATCGGTGGGTCAGGACTCGAGCGCCCTCTCCGCCACTAGAAGGCCGGCGTGGTGCGCGGCATGGCACGCCTTCGGCGGCGTCGGCGGGATGTCGAGTGCCGGGTTGCCGTCGAAGAAGCCGATCGGCTTCAGATGGAATCCCGTGTAGGCACAAG
>JAOPUT010000408.1 GCA_025963385.1 Mycobacterium sp. | reverse complement strand
CCAGCCGCGGGTGCGGGATCATGCTCGCCAGATCCGCCTCGGCGTCGTCGTCGACCCCGACGTGGCGATGTTCGGTGCTGCCGGTCCTCATCACGTGGCTGAGGCCCAAGGCGTCGATGGCGGCCGTGGACACGACGGTGTGGAATCCCGCGTCGTCACCCCCGACGAGAGTGAGCGAACCCGGGCGGTCGCCGGGGAGCACGGCGACGCTCCAGTCGGCGAGACGCGGCCGGATCATCGTCAGCAGCCGCAGCGCGGTCCTGCGCAGGTTGAGCGAACCCGACAGCCCCACGCTGACGTCCTCGACCAGTCGGTCGCCCGCGTGCGCGT
This sequence comes from Mycobacterium sp., assembly GCA_025963385.1. GTDB lineage: Bacteria > Actinomycetota > Actinomycetes > Mycobacteriales > Mycobacteriaceae > Mycobacterium. The sequence goes on along the minus strand of JAOPUT010000408.1, from coordinate 21,046 downwards.
CCAGGGCGAGGTCCGGCGCGATCGGTTTGATCGGCATTCAACGGACCTCCCCCACGACTTCGTGGCATCTGCGCTGCGCGCTCGATGACGATGAACCGTGTCGCGACGGGCGGTATCCGAGAAGAGCACCTGGGACGGTTGCCGGGCCACGACACTGCGGGCTGGAATCTCAACCACCCTCAAACCTACCCACCGGCATCGCCGATGGCCACCGCCCTTCAGGAGCCGTGCGCGGCCAGGGCCGATGTGGACGACTCCGAAGGCAGGGCGCTCGCGCTCTCCACCAGGGCGTAGAGCGGTGCGACCCAGGCATGTCCCCCGCTGGCGGCGGGCATGTACGACGTGTGGATCGCGAGGGCCGCGGGAGACAGCGCATCGGTGTCGGCGTCGGGGTCGGCGTCGCACACCGGGTCGCCGACGTCGCAGACGCTGACGGTGCGCGCGCCCAGTTCGGGCGGGAGCTTCGAGGTCGGGGCCGAGGCGAGGAACGAGTGCTCCTGCGCGACGCCCTGGCCCACGCCGGGGGCGAGGGCCGTCGATCCCATGTTCAGCGTGGTGTCGGCGGGCAGGCGGTCACCGTCGGCGATCAGCAGCGCGGCCGCCACGCGCGGATCGTCGGCCAGGTCGTGCAGGTTGCGGTGGATCACCATCGCACCCTGCGAGTAGCCGGCGAGCACGACCTTGGTGTCCGGGCAGCGCTCGGTGAAGGCGTCGAACTGTTTGGCGGTCGCCTCGGTGCCCGCCTTGACGCTGTCCATGAAGCCCATCCAGCCTCCGAGCCCGCCCTCGAGGGGTACCGGCGCCGCGGGATACTGCACGGCCTCGGCGGTGATCGTCTGCCCGTTGGCGGCCAGATCGTCGCGCAGCTGCAGGTAGGACTGGTAGACCGCGCCCCCCATGCCACCGTTGGACATCAGACCAGCCGCGTCACGCTGACCGGAACCTGCGGCGCCGATCCAGTGGAAGTCGCCGCAGCCCGGCGTTGCCGCAGCGGTGCCGGCGGCCAGTCCGGACAGCGCGGTGCCCGCCACCAGAATGGCCAATCCCAGACGACGAATCACGACTCATTCCCTCCGACCCTTGCGGCAGCCGGTAGATGGTTACGCTGCCGCGTCAGCCGGTTGATCGCTCCGGCACGCACCCGTTGTTACAGCTGAGGCGGGTCGACTGACCTCGGCGGGTCCGACTATGGACTAGGAAGTCCCGTTGGACGGTGTCGAACCGAGAGCCGTTCGGCGGCGTTTCGCCCAGTTCAGGCTGCCACCCGCGCTATTGGGTTTGCCTTGACGCAATGCTGTTCTGGACGATAGAGTTCAGTTCGCGTAGATCTCAGCGTATTCCCGGCAGCACAGATAGGATTCGATCATGAATAGTCGTCTCACCCGTCGCGTCGCCGCGGGCCTCGGCGTAGCTGCCTTCATCTCCATGGGAGCGCTGACCGCCTGCGGTGGAAATGAATCCACCACCCCGTCCAGCACGACCACCACGACCACGACGCCGTCGGTCAGCCCCACCGAGAAGAGCATCAACCCCACCGGTGGCAACCTGTTCACGCCGCCCGTGAAGGCGCCGCCTGCTCCCACCGCGATCCCCGGCACCCACAACTGATTCGTCGATCTTCAGACAGCACAGATAGGACTGCCTCATGCCAAGTCGACTCACTCGCCGCGTCGCCGCCGGTATCGGCGTCGCCGCCTTCATCTCCATGGGAGCACTGACGGCCTGTGGTGGGAACGAATCCACCACCCCGTCGAGCACCACGGAGACCACGACGAGCAGCTCCACGACGTCGGTGAGCCCCACCGAGAAGAGCCTGAACCCGACTGGCGGTAACTCCTTCAGCCCAGGCGTCAAGGCGCCGCCGGCACCCACGGGCGTGCCTGGCACCAACCACACCGGATAGTTCGAACGCTCACGAAGGAGGCGGGTCGGTCGTGTGACCGACCCGCCTCCTTCGTTGTGTGCAGCGTCAGTCGGCGATCTCGGCGTCGGCCGATCGAAACGACATGATGTGCCCGATCGCAGAGTTCAGCGCGATCTGCATGAGCCGCGGATCGTGCGCCGTCTGGGAGAGAAGGTAGCCGCCCTCGACGGCGGCGAGCAGACCCGTCGCCAGCGCCGGTCCGTCGATGTCGGCGACGAGCACCCCGGCGTCGCGCATGCGCCCGAGCGCCGCGGCCAGGATCGCCCGCCATTCGGCGAAGTGTTCGGCCAGCGATACCCGCGCCTTGTCGTCGCTGTCCGACAGCTCGGCCGCCAGCGAGCCGAGCTCGCAGCCCCACAGCCCGCGACGTAGCGTGCAGCGCTGGATCATCGCATCACGCCACTGGTAGAGCCCCCGGAACGAGTCGACCTTCTCCAGCCGCAGCCGCTGCCAGGACAGGATCTCGTCGGCGCGGACCGTGATGACCTCGTAAACCAGATCGGTCTTGTCGTCGAAGTGTTGGTAGAACTGCGACTTGCTGGTGGCGCTGGAGGCCAGCACCTCGTCGATCGTCGTGGCAGCCACTCCCTGGACGTGCATCAACTCGGCTGCAGCGAGCACGATCCGGTTGCGGGTGGCGGCGCCCCGCGAGGTCAGCCTCGGCCGCGACACATCGTTAGATTGTGGCGGCATCGTCCAACTGTAGCTCCTCCTTTGGACTGTGAAGTCCAAGACAGGCATCTCGTCCAATGGAATCTCGTCGGGCCGCCGGCACGCGCCAGAGGGCACCCGGCGACCCGACGAGAGACCGGCTACTGCTGCGCGGTTCCGAGGGTGACCTGCGCGGTCTGGCTCGCCCCCGACGGATCCTGATAGGTCAGCGTCACCTGGTCGCCGGGCGCCTTGGACCGCACTGCCGCGACCAACGCCTCCGAGCTGTCGACGACCTTGTCGTCCACCTTGGTGACGATGACGCCGTTCGGCACACCTGCCGTCGCGGCGGGCCCGCCGTCGACCACCTGAGCCACTGCGGCACCCGGAGCGCTGGCGTCGTTGCTGAGCTGGACACCCAGCGACGCGTGGGTGGCCTTGCCCGTCGTCGTCAACTGGTCGGCGATGCGCTTGGCCTGGTCTACCGGGATCGCGAAGCCGAGCCCGATCGAACCGCTCTGCCCACCCGACGAGCCTCCGCCGCCGCCCAGGGACGCGATCGCGGAGTTCACACCGATCAGTTCGCCGTTCATGTTCACCAGGGCGCCACCGGAGTTGCCGGGGTTGATCGCCGCGTCGGTCTGAATTGCGTCGAGCACCGTGTTCTGGTCCTGTCCCTCGCCGCCCGTGGAGACGGGCCGGTCCAGCGCGCTGACGATGCCGGTCGTGACCGTGCCCTGCAGGCCAAGAGGCGAGCCGACGGCCACGACGTTCTGACCGACCTTCAGATCCTTCGACGATCCCAGCGCGATCGGTGTGAGGCCCGACATGCCTTGGGCACGCACCACGGCGATGTCGCTGGACGGATCCGCGCCGACGACGCTGAAGGGCGCGGTGCTGCCGTCGGCCAACGTCACGGTCGCCCGCATGGACTGCGGGCCGGGAACTTCCTGCCCGCTCGGGACGACGCTGTCGGCCGGCGCGGCGTTGAGGGCGGCCACGACGTGGTTGTTCGTCAGGATCAGGCCGTTGGGGTCGAGGATGACGCCGGAGCCCTCTTCGCTCTGGCCGCCCATGTCGATCTGCAGCTTGACCACGCTGGGCACCACCTTCGCGGCGACCTGTTCGACGGAGCCTGCGGCAGGCGGATTGACGGCGGGCGCGACGACGGCAGGCGGGTTCGGCGCCGTCGCCAGCGCGTGCGCCAGACCGGTGGCGGCCGAACCGTCGTGCCTGCTCGTCACCGCCACGGCGCCCGCTCCCGCGGACACGACGGCTACCGCCGCCGCACTCGTGATCGCGATGCCGAGGCGAGATCGCTTGCGGCGCTGCTTGATAGCGGCCATCGGCGCGGTGTCGGCGACAGAGTAGGTGTGGTGCGCAGGGTCGGGCTGCTGGGGCTGCCGAGCGTAGCGCCAGTCGTAGGGCTGCTGGTAGGGGTTCTGAGCCTGGTAGCCCGGATACTGTTGGCCCACAGTCTGATTCGGGCCTGAGTCATGATCCGGCCGATGCGGGTACTGCGGGTGATTCGTCATGTCGTGGCGTCGTTCTTTCTTCGAAAAGGGCAGCAAAGTGTTGACTCCACCGTGCCCTCGCCGTCTGAGACAAGACTGAGAGTCTGTTCTATACAGCCCAAGACTTTTGGGCCCTCACCGCTTCCGCTCTGGGCGAAATCGGCAAATACCCGTCTCAGGTGGCGTGCGTCGCCCATGCGTCGAGTGCCACCTCGGTGGTGACGTGGTCGAGCGCCCAGTCGGCCGCGCCGCGGATCGGGCCGTCGTCTCCGTGAGCGCCGTCGCGCACCGGTGGGGCAGACGACTTGCGAAAGGCCATCAGCCCGTCGCGGTAGCCGTCGTCGAATGCGTCCCGCGCCGCCGCGCGAAGCGGTACGGCCAGACCCCCGAGCGTGACGACCTCCGGGTCGTGCAGGTTGACCAGACCACCGATGCCTGCGCCGAGAGCCGTCGCCACCGACGAAATCGCCCGTCTTGTCGGCCCGTCGGCGGGGCGAGCCAGAACCTCGTGGGCGTACCCGACGGGATCCTCGGGGGCGGGCTCCCCGAGGAGGCGAGCCAGGGCGCGCCCGTCGACGGAGAGGTCCCAGCATCCGCGCGCCCCGCACGGGCACACCATTGCCCGGTCGCCGAACGGCACGTGGCCGTACTCTCCCGCCGCGCCGTGCGCACCCGTCACCGGTTCGCCGTTGACCACGAGGGTGCCGCCCAGTCCCACCGCGACGAGCAGGTGCAGGGCAGTCCCTGCGCCGCGCGCGGCGCCGGTGCGCGCCTCGGCGAGGCCTGCCAGGGTGGCGTCGTTACCGAGCAGGAGCGGCACCTCGGCGCCGCCGGGGACGTCCGCCGCCAGCACCGACAGGTCGACGTCGGTCCAGCCTCGGGTGGTGAACTGCACGAGCCGTGCGTCGCTGACCGTTCCCGCCGCTGAGACCGCCGTCGCGCGGATCCGACCGGGTTCGCGAACGTGCAGCGCCGTGATGGCCTCGCGCATGTCCGCCAGCAGCCGGGCGGGTCCGTTGCCCTCGTTGCGGGCCTGGGCCACCACGCGGGGCGTCCCGTCGAGACCCGCGAGCGCCAACCGCCAATCGCCCGCCCGCAGTTCCGCCGCGAGGACCAGCGGCCCCTCCGGGTGGGCACCCAACACCGTGGTCGGTCTGCCTCGGCCGGTGGCAGGCGCCGGAGTCTCGTCGAGCAGACGTGCCCGGCGCAGACGGGCCACCAGATCGGCCGCCCCGCCGCTGCCGATCCCCAGTTTCTGAGCGGCAGCCGCCCTGGTGATCCCCGGCTCGGCCCGCACCAGACCAATCAGCTGCGCGGCGCCGAACCACCGCTGCTGCGCTGCTGTCCGCTGATCCTGGGGCATCGTCGGCAATGATCTCATTTGGTTAAACTCACCGTCTGAGTATATTCAGGTCGATGACAACCTCGGCCGCCGTCGACCAGCCGCGTGGCGGCCTGCGGCCACACCTCGCCGGGCTGCTTTCGCTGGCCTTGGCGTCGTGCCTGGCGGTCACCACCGAGATGCTGCCCGTCGGCCTTCTCCCGGCCATCAGCACGTCGTTCGGTGTCGCCGACTCGGTCACCGGACTGCTGGTCAGCCTGTACGCCATCATGGTCGCCACGCTCGCCGTCCCCCTGACGCTGGCCACCGCGAGGTTCGCCCGCAAGCCCCTGCTGCTCACGACGCTGCTCTGCTACGCGGTCAGCAACCTGCTCGTCGCGGTCGCGCCGACGTTCGCCGTGCTGGCCGCGGGTCGCGCCATCGGCGGTGTCACGCATGCCCTGTTCTTCTCCCTGTGCATCGGCTACGTGCCGCGGCTGGTGACCGGCGGACACGTCGGCCGCGCGCTCGCGATCGCGGCAGGAGGAGCGTCCGCGGGGTTCGTGTTGGGGGTTCCGCTGTCCACATCGCTCGGCACGGCCGTCGGCTGGCGGGCGTCGTTCGGCGTCCTCGCCGCGGCGTCCGTCCTGACCATGGCGCTCGTCGCACGGCTGCTGCCGAAGGTGGCCAACGAGACACCCGTGCGGCCGGCCCAGAGCCGAAGCGGCCGAACCGAACTCGCCGCCGTGGTGGCATCCAACGCGATCACCTTCCTCGGCCAGTTCACCCTCTACACGTTCGTCAGCCTGCTGTTCCTGGGCGCAGGCGCACGCCCGGCGTTGATCGGCCCGCTGCTGCTGCTCTGCGGGATCTGCGGCCTGGCCGGGCTTTCCTACGCCGCAAGCGGTTTGGACCACCGGCCGCGCCGCACCACGATCGTCACCCTGGCCATCGTCATCGCCGCCGTCCTCGGACTGGGCGTCGGGTTCCCCATGCTGGTGCCGGTCGTCGTCGCGGCCGCGGTGTGGAACGGCGCGTTCGGCGGGGTGCCGTCGATCTTCCAGTCCTGCGCCGTGCGCAGCCACGCGGTGTCGCCGGAGCTCGCGGGCGCCTGGGTGAATGCCAGCGCCAACGCAGGCATCGCAGGCGGGGCGGCCATCGGTGCGGCGCTCCTCCCCGCGACCGGGCTCGCCGGGCTGCCCTGGGTCAGCGCGGCATTGATCGCACTCGGGCTCGGGGTGAGCGTGGTGGCCCGACGGGCCTTCCCTGCGCGGCTCTGACCAGCGTTCGACTCCTTGCATGCAAGATTGCATGCAAGATGTTAGGGTGGTGCGGTGGTCACCGATCAGCAGTCCAGCAGCCAACTCGCCTACCGGGTGACCAAGGAGCAGATCCTGTCCGGCGAGGTGCGGGGCGGACAGCTGCTGAGCGAGGTCGAGACCGCCGCCCAACTCGGCGTCAGCCGCACACCGGTGCACGAAGCGTTCCTTCGCCTCGCCGCAGAGGACCTGTTGGACCTGCAGCCACGCCGGGGTGCCGTCGTGGTGTCGGCCTCGCTGCAGGACGCCGCCGACCTGCTGGAGATGCGGTTGGCCCTCGAGACCGCCGCCGTCCGCAGGCTGTGCCGCACCCCAGAGGCCGTGGACCAACTCTTCGGCGAGCTGACCGAGCTGATCGACGAGCAGCGCCGCGGTGCCATCGCGAAGGACCCCACCCAGTTCGCCGCCGCCGACGACGCGTTTCACCGGCGAATCGTCGACGTCGCAGGCAACTCCATCGGACAGCGGTTCTACGGTTCGCTCAGCGACCGCCAGCGGCGCATGATGACCGATGCCGCCCAACGGGATTCGGCCCGGTTGACGCTCATGACCGACGAACACGAACAACTCGCCGACGCCATCAACAGGCGCGACCTCGGCGCCTTCGAAGCGGTTCTGCTCGCTCACCTGGAATCCACCTACCGCCTGGTGCTGGGATGAGCCTCGGCACGCTCGAAGCAAGGCCCAGCTCGTACAGCGTTCTCCAGCCGTGGGTCGCGGTGGCCATCGCCGTCGGCTGCATCGGTTGGGGCGGAAACCAATTCACCCCGCTACTCATCGCATACGCCCAGCACGGCGGCTACACCAGGGTCGACGTCGACATCCTGCTCGGCGCCTACGTACTCGGGCTGGTGCCGGGTCTGCTGTTGGCCTCGACGCTGTCCGACAGACACGGCCGACGGCGGGTCATGATCTTCGGCCTGGCCAGCTCCGCGTTGGGCAGCCTGACCCTCGCAGTGGGTGACTCATGGGGATTCCCAGCGCTTTTCACCGGCAGGCTCCTGAGCGGGCTGGCGGTCGGCATCGCCATGGCAGTGGGGTCGGCGTGGATCGCCGAACTCTCCAGGGCGCCCCACCGGGAAGCCGCACCTGGGGCGGGAGCACGGCGCGCCTCGATATGCCTGTCGGTGGGGTTGGCCCTCGGTCCCCTGTGCGCCGGGCTGCTGGCAGCGCTCGCGCCGTTCCCCCTCGTCCTCGCCTACCTGCTGCACGCCGCGCTGTGCCTGCCTGCACTGTGGGCCGTGCAACGCCGCACCGTCGAGACAAGGGGCGGATCGCCGACGCGATCCCTCCGCGAGGGACTGCGGGTGCCCGCCGCCGGTCACCGGCGGTTCGTCCTCGTCGTCGTTCCCATGGCGCCGTGGATCTTCGGCTCGGCGGGGATCGCGTACGCCATCGTGCCTGCGCTGGTCGCCGACGAATTGGGTTCGTGGGCACTGCTGTACACCGCGGGGCTCACCGTGGTGACGCTCGCCTGCGGCGTCCTCGTCCAACCGGTGGCCCGACGTCTCGACGATCGGTCCAGTGCGCGTGCGGTCGTGGTGTCGATGGGGCTGATGGCCCTCGGCGTCTTCGCCGCCGTCGCGACCGCGATGACCCGTTCCACGGTGCTGGCGGTCCTGGTGGCGATGCTCCTCGGCTGCGCGTACGGCATCGCGATCGTGTCCGGGCTGCTCGAGATCCAGCGCATCGCCGATCCCGACGAACTCGCTGGCATCTCCGGCGTGTACTACTCGCTGGCCTACCTCGGCTTCCTGCTGCCCGCCATCCTCGCCGCACTGGCGCACTACTTCAGCTATCCGGCAATGCTGACCGTCGTCGGCCTGCTGGCGCTGGGCAGCGCGGCATGCTGTGCTGCCGGCTGGTCGAAACACCTGGAGCCGCAGACCAACGGCGGCTGAGCACCTTAAGCTCCCGTGATGTCGAAAACCGTTGCAGCGTGGCTGTTCTCGTCACACGCGAGCGTGATCCTGCGGCGCATGTGGGCCGACACGGATGGCAGTGCCGTCAGGTCGAACCAGCCCGCCTCGTCACTCTCGTCGTCCGCGGGGAACGGTTCACCGGCGATCCAGTCCATCCGGAACACGTGGTCGAGGTACTGCGCGCGGTCACCGTTGACGTGCACGACGGGATCCGTGACGTGGACCCACGCGAGCCGACGCGCCGCGGCGTGCACGCCGCTCTCCTCGAGGACCTCGCGCACGGCGCAGTCGGCAGGGTTCTCACCGGGCTCGACGATCCCGGTGACCGGCGTCCACGCGCCGTTGTCGGCACGCTTGACCAACAGGACCTGCCCACCGCGGACCACCACCGCGGTGACCGCGGGGAGCCACAGGAGGTCGTGTCCGATGCGCCGACGCAACTCGACGATGAAATCGGGAATCGGCATGCCGCACATTCAACCGTGCGGGGACGTCGAGAACTCCCACTCGGCTCCGTCCCAGGGGTGAACGCGGCCAGAATGGGCCGCATCGTCACCAGGGAGACAGTCATGGCCAAGTACCTCTTGCTCAAGCACTACCGCCGCTCGGGCGGCCCCGAGAACCTCAGCGTTCCCGGTGCGGACTACTCGGGCCCCGGCATCCCGATGGACCAGTGGACGCCCGAGGAGGTCGACGCCCACGTGAAGTACATGCGGGACTTCGCCGCCAAGCTGGAGAAGACCGGCGAGTTCGTCGACGAGCAGGCACTCTCGCCCGAGGGCACGTTCGTCCGCTACGACGGCCCAGGACGTCCGCCGGTCACCGACGGACCCTTCGCGGAGACCAAGGACCTGATCGCGGGCTGGATGGTGATCGACGTCGAGGACTACCAGCGGGCCCTCGACCTCGCCGGCGAGCTGTCCGCCGCGCCGGGTTCGGGCGGCGAGCCGATCTACGAGTGGTTGGAGATCCGGCCGTTCTACGGCGTGGCGCCTACGGTCACCGAGTGACCGAAGGTCCTGAGGAAGGCCTACTGCGGGAGCTCACTCCCGCGGTGCTCGGCGTCCTCGTCCGCCGCGGAGCCGACTTCGCGACGGCCGAGGACGCCGTGCAGGAGGCGTTGGTCGCGGCGATCGGAAGCTGGCCGACCGACCCGCCCGACGACCCGAAGGGCTGGCTCGTCACCGTCGCCTGGCGCAAGTTCCTCGATCACGTCCGCTCGGACACCGCGCGGCGCAACCGGGAGGATCGCCTGCTCGCCGAGCCTGCACCAGGCCCCACCGAGACGGCCGACGACACGCTGGAGCTGTACTTCCTCTGCGCCCACCCGGAGCTGACGCCCGCATCGGCGGTCGCGCTCACCCTGCGAGCCGTCGGCGGTCTCACCACCCGTCAGATCGCCGCGGCCTATCTGGTGCCCGAAGCGACCATGGCGCAACGGATCAGCCGCGCCAAGCGCACCGTCTCCGACGCCCGCTTCAACCGACCCGGCGACCTGGCCACCGTGTTGACGACGCTGTACCTGGTGTTCAACGAGGGCTACTCGGGTGACGTCGACCTAGCCGCCGAGGCCATCCGGCTCACCCGACGGCTGGCAGCCGTCACCGATGACGCCGAGGTCGGCGGACTGCTGGCCCTGATGCTGTTGCACCACGCCCGGCGAGAAGCCCGCACCGGCGGCGACGGCGCTCTGATCCCGCTCGCGGAGCAGGACCGCACCCGGTGGAACCGTGACCTCATCGCCGAGGGGGTCGACCTGATCCAGACCGCCCTCGTCCGCGACGCACTCGGCCCGTACCAGGCGCAGGCCGCGATCGCCGCGCTGCACGCCGACGCCCGCACCGTCGAGGAGACCGACTGGGTGCAGATCGTCGAGTGGTACGACGAACTGCTCGGCCTGACCGACAGCCCGGTCGTCCGGCTCAACCGGGCCGTCGCGGTCGGTCAGGCGGACGGCCCTCGCGCCGGACTGGCCGCGCTCGCCGACGTCGACCGCGAGGTACCCCGCTACCTCGCGGCGGCCGCGTTCCTCCACGAGCAGGACGGGGACCTCGTCACCGCGGCGAAGCTGTACGTCGAGGCGGCCGCGGGCGCCCCGAACCTCGCCGAACGCGACCACCTGACCCGCAGCGCCGCGCGGCTCCACCAGAGCCTGCGCGAGCGCTAACCGCCTACTTCCAGGCGAAGACCGGTTGCTCCAACTGGTCGACGGCGTCGTGCCGATCCTCCAGGCAGAGCCACCGCAGTTGCAGCAGCACCGCACCCGTCGGCGCATGGATCAGGTCGTTGCCCAACGGCATCTGCACGACGGGGCGCGGGCTCTCCGGGATGGTGATGAAGCGCGGCGAGTCCTCGCGCTGCAACTGATGCAGACCCACCCGGTAGACGGCCACCACCTCGTCGGGCGCCGGCCTCGGATCGAGCCTGCCCCCGCCCCAGATCACCACCGGGGTGATGACGTAGCCCGACCGCGTCGGGTAGTCGTCGAGCAGACCGAGCACCGACGACTCCGGCAGCCTGATGCCGACCTCCTCGTCGAGTTCCCGCAGTGCGGCGTCGACGACGGACTCTCCGTGGTCCACCCGGCCACCGGGCAGCGCCCACTGCGCGGCGTGCGCCCTCAATCGAGTTGCCCTGCGGCACAGGAGAAAAGCCGCGCCACCCGCGACGTCGACCATGCGGCCGTCGAGGTCCTCGGGCATCGGCCTGCCGTCGATCCACTCGTCCACTGGGGCCGGGTCCACCCTGTCGTCACCGACCTCGGAGTCGACGAGCACCACCGCCACGGCCGCGTGCCGCTTGGACGGGTCGGTCACCTGGCGGCGGTCGTGACCCGCCAGACGCGACCGGATCTGATCGCGCAACGCCTCGTCGTAGATGATCGGCACCGATCGACCATAGGCCACCGGTTACCCGGCCGAGATCAGCTGCGGTACTGAGCCACCTTGGCGGCGTACTCGTCGAGCAGCCGAAGCGCCTCGTCACGGGGCACCGACGGCAGCATCAGCGCCACCTGGCCCCAGCCGAGGTCCTCGACCGCACGCCAGTAGTCGGGTTCCACCGGCGTACCGAACATCGCCAGCGGCACGTCGTGCCCGGCGCCGGCGCGCAGCTGGTCGACGCGCTTCTTCAGGTCCTCCGCCGGGAACGGGTTCGCGATCCAACCCGCCTCGTGCCGGATGACCCGCTTGACGGTGGCATCGGAGTTTCCGCCGATGTAGATCGGCGGGTGGGGCTTCCGAACCGGCTTCGGCCTGCTGTAGGACGAGTCGAAGTCGACGTATGTGCCGTGATACTCGGCGGGCTCGGACGTCCACAGCGCCTTGATGGCGGCGATGCGCTCGTCGAGAAGCGCGCCACGCGTCTTGGGATCCGTGCCGTGATCGCGCAACTCCTCGAGGTTCCAGCCCGCGCCGACGCCCAACACGAACCGGCCGCCGGAGATGAGGTCGATGCTCGCCCCCTCCTTGGCGGTGATGATCGGGTCACGCTGGATGAGAAGGGCGATGCCAGTGAACAGTTCGATCTTCGACGTCACCGCGGCCGCTGCGGCCAGAGTGACGAACGGGTCGAGGGTCTTGTAGTACTTGTCCGGCAGCTCACCCCCCTCCGGGTACGCCGACTCGCGGCTGGCCGGAATGTGGGTGTGCTCGGCGATGACGAGCGCGGCGAAGTCCCGCTCCTCGATGGCCTGCGCCAGCGACACCGGGTCGATGCCGTCGTCGGTGACGAAGGTGGAGATACCGAATTTCATGTCAGGCCCCTGTCTGTCGGTTACGCGCAAGCGCAGCGTCCGCTCAGTTCAGGCTATTCCTTCTGTCTCAGGTCTGTTTTAGGTCGCCCACTGGTCCCACGGCACGCTCCAGTCGCCGTTCTGCCAGAGTTGCAGCGGCTTGCCGCCGGTGTTCTTGACCTCGACGACGTCGCCGGGGACCGAGAAGCCGTAGAACCACTGGGCATTGTTGCGGTTGAGGTTCAGGCACCCGTGGCTGGTGTCGGTGTGGCCCTGCTCGGGCACCGTGGCGTCGAGTTCGTGCAGGTACACGCCGTCGGTGCTGATCCGCACCGCATACGGGATGGACTCCTTGTAGCCGAGATGGGAGTTGATCGGCAGCCCGAACGTCGAGGAGTCCATGACCACCGGGTTGCTCTTGTCCATCACGGTGTAGACACCCGGCTGGGTCCAGAAGCTGATCGTGGTGTTCCCGACCTTCTCGCTGCCGCCGCGGCCCATCGAAGTGGGCATGGTGCGGACCAGAGTCCCGCCGTCGTACACACTGACCTGCTTGGTCGCATCGTCGGCGATCGACACGTGCGAGGCGCCGATCGTGAACGACACCGGGGGGTTCTGTCCGGCGACGACCGTGACGTTGGTGCCCGGCGCGTAGTACTGCTGTGGGCGCCAGTGCGCGACTTGGTCGTTGACCCAGTGCCACGCGCCGGACACCGGCGGATCGGTGGTGACCGCCAACTGCTGCTCGGCGGCGCCCCGGTCACCGACCGGTGCGTCGAAGTGCGCGACGACGACGGCGCCGACGCCGTAGGTGCCGCCGTTCTGCAGCGTGGCGCCCGACGTCGTGCTCAGCGACACCCCCGGGAGACCGGGATCGTCGGCCAGCGCGGGCGGCACGGGAGCGACGACCATCGCCATCAGGACGGCTAGCGCCACACGAGGCAGCACCAGTCTTCGGCACGCACCGGTCATGTACGACCCCCACTTTCGAGACGGCTCTGGGCTGAGGCTGCCGATGGTAGAGGTGAAACCTGGGGACGGTCCGCGCTCGCAGGCCACGCTCCCCGGCTTTGCTACGGTCGACGTCGACCGCAAGGAGCCTCCGGCTGAACACCATCGCCCTCACTGTCGGTGCGGCAGGCACCGATGCCGTTGGCGCCGGCCGCATTTCGTCTGTCGTGCTGGTGGCGGTGCTGGTCGCCGCGTGTGCGCACGCCGGGTGGAACGCCATCGCACACGGCATCACCGACAAGTTCGTCTCCATCGCGCTCGTCAACGCGGGCTGCCTGATCTGTGCGGTCCCGCTGGTGATCTTCGCCGTCGCGCCCCAGCGCGCGTCGTGGGGATACCTGGCGGCATCGGTGGTGATCCACGTCGCGTACAACTGCGCGTTGATGCTGTCCTACCGACTCGGTGACTTCAGCCAGACCTACCCGCTGGCGAGGGGGACGTCCCCGTTGGTGGTCGTCGGACTCGCCGCGGTCTTCGCCGGGGAGGTGCCGACGCCGGGTGAGCTCATCGGCGTCGCGTTGATCTGTGGCGGCCTTGCCGCCCTGGTCTTCTACGGCCGCCGCAGTCAACCGATCCACGGGTCGGCGGTGGCCGCCGCGGTGGGCACCGGCCTGCTGATCGCCGCGTACACCGTCGTCGACGGCCTCGGCATCCGCCAGGCCGGGAGCTGGGTCGGGTACGTCGCGTGGTTGATGTTCCTCGAGAGCCTCTTCATCCCCGTCGCCGCCGTCGTCATGCGGCGCAGGCGTCTGCTCGACGATCTTTCCGGGGTCTGGCACATCGGGCTCGTCGGTGGGGCGTTGAGCATCGTCGCCTACGGGCTGGTGCTGTGGGCCCAGACGCGCGCCCCACTCGCCCCCGTCGCGGCACTCCGCGAGTCCAGCATCGTCATCGCCGCGATCATCGGCACGCTGGTGTTCGGTGAGCGGTTTGGCGCTGCACGCGTCATGACGACCCTGTGCGTCGCCGCCGGGATCGCCACCCTCTACCTGCTGTGAATGCCACCGCCCACAGCAGGAACGACGCCGCGATGAAGACGATGCCCGCCGTGGCGATGCCGCTCCAGCCGTATCGGTCGTGCAGGAGTCCCGCGAGGGCCGAGCCCAGCGCGCCACCGGCGAACACGCTTCCCATGTAGACCGTGTTGATCCGCGCCCGCGCGTCCGGACGGAGCTGGTAGATCTCCCGCTGGCTCAGCACCTGGTGGGCCGTCATCGCGACGTCGAGCAGCACCGCGGCGACGCCCAGCAGGACGACGCTGCCCGCGCCGAACCGCGCCACGACCATCGCCACCACCCCGATGAAGAGCGCGATCCCACTGGCGAAGACGTCACCACGATCGGCGATGCGGCCCGCGACCGGTGATGCGACGACCCCGACCGCGCCGACGAGGGCGAAGAGCCCGACCTGAGCCTGATCGAAGCCGTGGACGGCGATCAACTGATACGCGATGCCCGTCCAGTAGCCGCTGAAGGCGGCGAACATCAGCGCCTGGCAGAGGGCACGCCTGCGCAGCACCGGCTGCGTGCGCACCAGCTCCCACACCGACGCCATCAGCGTCAGGTAGCCGGTGGTGTGATCGGGTTTGCGGCTCGGCAGCAGGCGGGCGAGCACGACGGCCATGACCAGCATCAGCCCCGCCGAGATGAAGAAGATGGCGCGCCAACCCCATACGGCGGCCGCCAGGCTCGAGAGGGTGCGCGCCAGGAGGATGCCCAGCAGCAGACCGCTGCCGACCCAGCCGACGATGCGGCCGCGGCTGGCCTCGGGCGCGAGGTGGGCGGCGAAGGGAATCAGGATCTGCGCGACGACCGACGTCACGCCGATCAACACCGACGCCGCCAGGAACACGCCGAGGCTCTGCGCCGTCCCGGCAACCACCAGGGCCGCCGCCGTCACGACGAGCATCGCCGACGTCAGTCGCCGGTTCTCCAGCAGATCGCCCATCGGCAACAGCAGCACCAGTCCCAGGGCGTAGCCGATCTGGACGACGGTCACCGCGGACGTCGCCGCACCCTGGGTGACGTGGAACGAGGCAGCGAGCAGGTCGAGGATCGGCTGCGCGAAGTAGATGTTCGCCACGGCCAGGCCGCACGCCGTCGCCAACACGACCGTCACCAGACCGAGGCGCACCGGGGCCGTATTGCGCTGAGCAGCAAGCACTTCGTCGCTGATGAGGGGTCACCTCTCGGGTTCGGACGCCTCCACGGTGAGGTGCGTCACCCGGAGGCATCGTTGCTGGATGACGTCACCCCGCGACGCCTGAGGCGCCAAACGTTAGATAGGGTCACTATAGGTTGAGCCGGGATCGATGGTGCTTCAGGCGAGGACAGCCAATCGCAACGACACCGTCCGCACGGGAATGATTCCCCACCCGAAGAAGTTGGAGGCTCACGTGCCCGCCTCGAGTCCTCATCGCATGGCGGTTCCGACCGACGTCTACAGGTGGCACTAGATGCGCCAGGGCCCACTCGCCGGGCGCTATCCCGCGGTGGCCACGATGGTCACCCTCGCCTTGATCCCGTACCTCGCGCTGTCGGCGGCGCTCGATCCGCTGGTGCCGATCATCACCCAACAGCTGCACATGAGCTCACAGATGATGAGCCTCAGCTCGGGCCTCGGCAACGCCGCGTACGCGGTGGGCACGGTGCTGGCCGTGCAGTTCGCGCAGCACCTGCCCCAGCGCCGCATGCTGCTCCTGTACGCAGTGGTGCTGGCAGTGGGTTCGGTACTCGCCGCATCGGCGCAGAACGCAGGCATGTTCATCGGCGGTCACGTCCTGCAGGGACTGGCCACCAGCATGCTCCTCATCGCGGCAGCACCGCCGCTGACGATCGGCTTCCCGAAGGACAAACTGCGCAACACCGCCGTGATCATGAACATGTGCGTGTTCGGTGCGGTGGCACTCGGCCCGTTCATCGGCGGCGCGCAAGCCGAGGCGCACGCGTGGCGACCGCTGTTCTGGATCATCGCAGGAATCGCCGTGCTGGCCCTGGTGATGGCCGCGCTCACGTTCGAGGACGCCCCTCCGGCTGATCTCGACGCTCCGCGCGACCTTCCCGCCATCGCACTCGCGGCCATCGGTTGCGCCGCCGCGTTCATCGGTGCCTCACAGCTGACCAGCCACGGATTCGGGGACGCGGCGGTGACCGTGCCCATGTTCGGCGGTCTGGCCCTGATCGTGGTGCTGGTGATCTACCAGTTCCGGGCCAGGCGCCCGCTTCTGACGGTCCGGACGATGCTCACCAGCTCGATCCCGGTCGCGGGCGTCGGCGTCGCCCTGTTCGCGGCGGCGGCGTCCGTGGCGGCGACCGCACTGACGGCCAACGTGCTGTTGCAGACCTACAGCCCGGTGCACGTCGGCCTGCTGTATCTGCCCGAACTCGGCGGCGCCATCGTGATGGCAGTGGTGTTCGGGATCGTCATCACCAGGAAGGCGATGCACTACCTGCCGCTGGTCGGGATGGTGCTTCTCGCGGCAGGCATCGTGGTGTTCCGGATCGCGCTTCCCGCCAACCAGCCGCTGGTGCTGCTCGCGTCCGCGCTGACGGGACTCGCCCTCGGCGCCACCGTCGCACCCGCGCTCTTCGTCGCGGGCTTCTCGCTTCAGTCGAACAGCCTGCAGCGCGTGTTCGCGATCATCGAGCTCTTCCGCGCCGTGGCCGCGTTCATGGTGGCACCGATTCTGGCGCACTTCGCCATGACGGCCTCCACGGACCTGACCTCGGGCACCGGTGACGCGCTGTGGATCGGCTTCGGTCTCGCGGTCGGCGGCGCGGTGTTCGGCGTGGCCGTCTACGCCCTGAGCGGCGCCCGGCCGCAGAAACCCGATCTCGACGAGTTCCTCGACGGTGACGACCCCGCCTGGTACTCACCGCCGCTGTTGGCGCGTCTCCGGTCCGGCGTTCCCGCCCAGGGCCGTCCCGTACCGGTGGTCACCACGAGCGTGGCGGCGCCGGTCGTATCCGGCGCAGACGAGCCGACGGGCGTGGTGCTCTTCGCCTACGACGGCAGCGATCTCGCGGCATGTGCCATCGAACAGGCGGCAGCCCAACTCGGACCGAGGCGAGATGCACTCGTCGTCTGCGTTTGGCAGCCCGTCGACGTCGGGTTCACCCCCACCGAAGCGACGCACTTCGACGCCGACCGTGCCGCCGACGTCCGGCGGGCCGCCGAAGTGACCGCCGCGCATGGCGCGTCGCTCGCGCGCGAGGCAGGCTTCTCGGCGCGGAGCGTGGCGGTCGAGGCCGCCCCGACATGGAAGGGCATCGTCGCGACCGCAGAGGAGCACGCCGCGAGCCTCATCGTGCTCGGACCACACCGTCGCAACGGACTTCTCGGACACCTTCAGGGCAGCGTCGCGGCGGCAGTCGTCGCGCACTCCAGCACCCCGGTACTGATCGTCCCGCAGTGCGAGAAGGTCGGCCAGCAGGATCTCGACCTTGCGGTCAGCACCTGACGGCTACCTGGCGCGCTCCAGGGGCGTCACCCGCCGGAGGGCACGGACGTCACCGGGTTCATACGGCCGTCCGTCGGGTTGCAACAGGTCGCTGAACCACACCTTCGGCGGCGGGGCGCCCGGGTGGTCCCACGAGTCCCACGGCAGGAACGTCTGGGTCTTCCCCGCCACCAGACCCCAGTTGAACGCCCCGACGTCGTGCTGCCTGGCGATCGGCAGGATCCCCTCCATGGTGCTGCCCAGCGACCGCGCCAGGTACTCGGTGCACAGGATGGGCCGCTGCAGCGGGGCAAGTTCCCCAATGCGCGCCTCGAAACCCGCCGGGTCGGCATACGAGTGGAAGCTGATCACGTCGGAGTTGTCGAGTTGGATGCCCGCGATCGCGCTGCGCTTGGTCGGATCGGCCCAGCTCCCCTGCCAGACGCCGCTGGTCAACGGCTGTATGGGAGCGACGGCGCGCGCCCACTCGAAGACCTGAGGCAGCGTCGCGGCGACGAGGTCGTCCTTGTCCGGTCTCTCGACCGCGCGGTAGACGATGGCGGGGTTGTCAGGCTCGTTCCACAGGTCCCATCCCAGCACTCGGTCGTCGTTGCGGAACTGCGTCAGGACCCCGGTCACGTAGTCCTTCATGGCGCCGAGGTAGCCGGGGTCACCGAGCCGCTCGGCTCCCGGGCTCTGCACCCATCCCGAGTTGTGCACGCCGGGCACCGGCGCGTGTTGTGGGCCAAGTTTTGGGTGCGGGTCCCAGCAGGAATCGAAGAAGACGAACAACGGCTTGATGGCGTGGCTGGCCGCGATGGCAACGAACTGCATCAGGCGCCGCAGGAAACCGTGCCGGTCCTGCGCCCAGAGCAGGTCGTGCAGGAACACCCGAATCGTGTTCAAGCCCAGGCGTCGTGCCATGGCCAGCTCGGCGTCGATGCGTCCGGGACTGTAGGTATCCGGCTGGAACATCTCCAGCTGATTGATCGCGTTCGACGGGATGTAATTGGCGCCGACGAGCCTCCGCTGTGCCCGATACCAACCATTGGCGCGGTCGACGGACCACCGCCCCTTCCCCGCCGCGCCTGCGCGGGGCACCGAAGTGAGGGAGGCGCCCCCCGCCAGTACCAGCGGGACCTTGAGGGCCGTGCGGCGCGCCACCACGCGATCGCGGTGTCCTTCGATGCCGTGTTCAGGGTTGCTACCCAAGCTGCAATCCTTCGGTTCGGGAACGACGTCCGTCGCTTGACCCCGCGATGAGGCCTGATCCGGTCTGCGGAACGGAACGACGGAACAGATTGGCGCACAAGGCCTCCGAGCAGTACCGACGATTCCTTGTCGACTCGGGGCGGATCGCGGACAGGTGCTGCCCGGCCGACGCCAGGCACTACGCTACGTGAACCTCGAGCGGGCGGCATCCCCGCGGATCAGAGGGCCGTCAGCGCCTCACGGGCGCTGCCCAGGCGCTGCCCTGTTCGCGATCGAGCGCCGTGATTCCCTTGTTCTTGAGCGCGAAGACGTACACCAGCAGGCTGATGCCGATCACCACCGTGACGTAGATAATGAACTGGCCGACCCGGTCGGAGGACTTGGCCGCCTGGTACAGCAGCGGCGCGGTCCCGCCGAAGACGGAGTTCGCGAGTGCGTAGCCCAATCCGACACCGAGCGCGCGTATCTCGGCCGGGAAGAGCTCGGCCTTGACGATCGCGTTGACCGACGTGTAGCCGGTGAGGATGACGTACCCGACCGCCGTCAGTCCGAACGCGACCAGCGGCGAGCTGGTCTGCGGGAGGTAGGTGAGCAGCACGTACGTGTAGAGGACGCCACCGATGCCGAAGAACACCAGCAGCGGCTTGCGGCCCACGCGGTCGCTGATGAGGCCGCCGACGGGTTGGAGCAGCAGCAGGAAGATCAGCCCCGCCAGGTTGATCCACGTCGCCGTCAGCGCTCGATCGGAACCGAAGGAGGACTTGATGATTGCGGGAGCGTTGATCGTGTAGGTATAGAACGCGATGGTGCCGCCCGCGGTGATCAGGAAGACCAGCAGCAGCGGGCGCCAGTGCGTGGTGAACAACGCCTTGAGCGAGCCGGCGGCGCGATCCTTGCCCTCGCGGACGGCCTCCAGGTACGACTCGCTCAGCGACTCGTCCATCGAGCGGCGCATCCACAGCACGACGAGGGCGGCGATGCCACCGATGAAGAACCCGACCCGCCAGCCCCATGCGGTCACGGTCTCGACGTCGAGGAAGCTCAGCAGGATGAGCAGCGTGAACTGCGCGAGGACGTGGCCGCCGACGAGGGTGACGTACTGGAACGACGACAGGAAGCCACGACGGTTCGCGGTCGCCGCCTCAGACATGTACGTCGCCGACGTGCCGTACTCGCCGCCGGTGGCGAATCCCTGCACCAGCCGGGCGAGCACCAGGATCACCGCCGCCCACCACCCGATGACCTCGCGGGTGGGCATGACCGCCACCACGAACGAACAGCCTGACATCACGGTGATGCTGAGCATCAGGGCGGACTTGCGGCCCCGGCGATCGGCATACCTGCCGAAGAACCAGGACCCCACCGGCCGCATGACGAACGTGACCGCGAAGATCGCGTAGATGTACAACGTCGACTTCGTGTCGGCCTTGTCGAAGAACTGCGCTTCGAAGTACGTGGCGAAGACGGTATAGACGTAGACGTCGTACCACTCGACGAGATTTCCCGCCGAGCCCTTCATGGTGTTGAGCACCGCGCGCCTGGTGGTGGTCGGGGCGAGCGTGGGGCGGGTCATTCAGCGACGATAACTGAACGTTTCCTGTGTGCGTGGCGGGTTGGGCCCAGGGCGCTCAACCGTTTTCGGCCGAGATCCTGGCCCGCTCCTTCATCGATGCGATCACCCCGCCGTCGTTCAGGATGTCGGTGCCGGTGAGATATCCGGCCTTGTCGCTGACGCAGAACGCCAACAGGTCGGCCATCTCCTCGGCCTTACCCCAACGCGGAACCGCGAAGTCGGCGACCATCGCGCCTGCCCCTGCGGCCTCCTCCAGCCTGCCCATCTCGGTGTCGACGGACCCCTGGGAGACCGAGACGATGCGCAGTCCCCGGCCGTTGAACCTCTCGGCCTGCGACGTGCTGTACCACTTGACGAAACTCTTGCTCACCGCGTACGCCAAACCGGATCGCGCTTCCTCGGGCGCGATGCCGCACGCCGACGTCATC
>JAOPUT010000333.1 GCA_025963385.1 Mycobacterium sp. | reverse complement strand
TCGACGACGAGGATGATCGCGTCGGCGGTGCGCATCGCGACGGTCGCCTGCTCGGCGACCAACTGCTGCAGGCCCTTTGCGTCGGGCTCCCAGCCGCCGGTGTCCTGCACCATGAAGCGACGGCCATTCCAGTTCGCGTCGTACGAGACGCGGTCGCGGGTCACGCCGGGGATGTCCTGAACGACGGCCTCGCGCCGTCCCAGGATCCTGTTCACCAGCGTGGACTTGCCGACGTTCGGCCGTCCCACCACCGCGACGACGGGCGGCGGTGCGTATTCGGCCTCGAGATCGCCGACGTCGATGCCGTCGGGCGGAAGCTCCCACTCACTCTCGTCTGACCAGGTGCCGTCTGCTACGTCATCGGTCATCGGGACGCTCCGGCCCGTTGCTCGACGAGGTCGAGAAGGTATGCCACGGTTTCGGATTGGGACATATCGCTGCTGTCGACGACGATGGCGTCCTCGGCCGCCCGCAGGGGTGACACCGCACGCGTCGAGTCGAGATGGTCGCGACGCTTCACGTCTGCCAGCACCGCGTCGTAGTCATCGACGAGTCCGGATTCGACGTTCTGGTCGTTGCGTCGCCTGGCTCGCTCCTCGGGCGACGCGGTCAGGAACACCTTCACGTCGGCGTGGGGCAGTACGACGGTGCCGATGTCGCGGCCCTCGACCACCACGGCCACCGAGCCGTCGGCCAGCTCCCGCTGCCGGTCCACCAGGCGCGTCCGCACCTCGGGTACGGCCGACACCGCGGAGACCGCCTTGGTGACCGCGTCACCGCGGATCTCCACCGAGACGTCTTCTCCGCCAAGGAAGTACAGATCCTCGTCGGGGTCGAAGCCGACCGCGAGGTCGACCCCCGACGCCAACGCGGCCACGGCCGCAGCGTCATCGACGTCGAGACCGGCGCGCAGCACCGCCAGCGTCACGATCCGGTACATCGCACCGGTGTTGAGGTAACGCGCATTCAGTGCCCGCGCCAAACCCCTTGATACCGAGGACTTTCCGGTGCCCGCAGGCCCGTCGACGGCCACCGTCAATGGCGCGCTCACATTCCCACCGCCTTGTACAGTTCGCCGACCTCTTTGCTGGTCAGAACTCGGATGCTGCCCGGCTTCTGCTCACCGAGCGACACCGTGCCGATGTCGGTGCGGACCAGATCGGTCACCGGAAAACCCACCGCCGCCAACATCCGTCGCACGATGCGCTTGCGCCCCTCGTGGAGGGTGACCGTCACCAGGGACTTGCCGGGGACCGTGTCCACCATCGCGAAGTCGTCGACGTGAATGGGACCGTCGTCCAATTCGATGCCTGCCTTCAGCTTCTTGCCGAGCCCGCGCGGGACCGAGCCGACGACGGTCGCCAGGTAGGTCTTGGGCACCTCGTAGGACGGGTGCATCAGGCGGTGCGCCAACTCGCCGTCGTTGGTCAGGATCAACAGGCCCTCGGTGTCGGCGTCGAGGCGGCCGACGTGAAACAGCTTCTTGTTGCCGCGGACCCGGTACTCGACCAGGTCTCCGACGCACGGCCTGCCCTGATCGTCGGACATCGTCGAGTGCATCCCACGCTCTTTGTTGATCGCCAGGTACACCATCGTGTCGTCGACCCGGATCTTCACGCCGTCGACCCTGATCTCCGAGTTCTCGGGGTCCACGCGGGTGCCCATCTCGGTGACGATGTGCCCGTCGACCTCGACCCGGCCGTCCCGGATCATCCGTTCGGCGACGCGGCGCGAGGCCACCCCCGCCTGTGACAGCACCTTCTGCAATCGGGTGCCTTCATCCTCGTCGGCCATGTCAGTCCTTGTCCACGTCGAAGGCGAGCGGCTGGTTGTTCGGCACCACACCCAGTTTCACGAAACGTGGCTCATCGGCCAGAGATTCGGTGATGTCGTCGATGTTGTCCACGTCGGGCAGCAGTGGCGCGATGTCGGGCAGATCCGCCAGCGACGACAGCCCCAGGCGCTCCAGGAACAGCTCCGTCGTTGCGAAAGTCGTTGCCCCCGTGTCAGAGTCGGCACCGGCCTCGATGATGAGCCCGCGGGCCAGCAGTGTGCGCATCACCGCATCGCAGTTCACCCCGCGCACGGCGCTCACCCGGACGCGGCTGACCGGCTGCCGATAGGCCACCACCGCCAGCGTCTCCAACGCCGCACGGGTCAGCTTGGTGCGGGTGCCGTCGAGCAGCAACCGCTCGACGAACGGCGCATAGCGCGCCCTGGTGTACATCCGCCAGCCACCGCCTGCCTCGCGCAGGTCGATGCCGCTCTCGCGCGCGGTCAGGTCGTCGGCCATCAGCCGGAGCTTCGCCGCCACCCGGTAGGCAGGTTGGTCGACCGCCGCCGACAGCGCATCGACGGTCACGGGCGTGTCGACCACCAGCAGCAGCGCCTCCAGCACGGCACCGAGTTCGGAGTCCTCCATCTCGGGCTGGTGCGCGACGTCGATACCGAGGTCGGAGCCCGAATCGTCGCCCAGGTCGAGGGCAGGGTCGGGTTCGGGATGCGCGTCGGTCATCGCTCGTAGGTCATCTGCGTGTTTCTCACTCTTCCACCGCCGTCGCCAGGTACTCGTTGGTCGGGCGATCCCCGGTCCACGAAACCTGCAGCACACCAAGCGGTTCTGGCTGGTCAAATGCTACCGCGTTGGCACGGAACAACTCCAACAGCGCCATGAACCGGCCGACGATCTCGATGGTCGCCTCGCAGTCGGACACCAGGTCCGAGAACGATGCCCACATCCCGATCCCGCGCTCCTCCAGCATGCTCAGCAACCTGCGCGCCTGCTCGGGCACCGAGACGCCCTGCACGTGCAAATGGTCGGTGCCGACGGTCGGCACGGGCCGCGGTGTGAACGCCGACGCGGCGATCTGCGCGAAGCTGTCGGCGTCGACACCCAGCATGACCTCGGGTAACAGGTCGGAGAACTGGTGCTCGAGCGACACCGCGCGTGGATAGGAGCGCAGTGCGGCTGCCTCCAACTCGGCGAACATCACCGCCACGTGCTTGAACGCGCGGTACTGCAGCAGCCGCGCGAACAACAGGTCGCGAACCTCGAGCAGCGCCAGATCCTCTTCGTCATGCACCTCACCCGCGGGCAGCAGCCGGGCCGCCTTGAGGTCCAGGAGGGTGGCGGCAATCACGAGGAACGCCGTGGTCTCGTCGAGCTCCAGCTGCCGGCCGATGTCCCTGGTGTAGGCGATGAAGTCGTCAGTCACCTGATGCAGCGCGACCTCGGTCACGTCCATCCGGTGCGCGAAGATCAGCTGCAGCAGCAGGTCGAACGGACCCTCGAAGTTGCTCAGCCGAACTTGGAAACCAGTCTGCGGTGACTTCTCCGGTGCTGGCGAGCTCACGCGCCGAACCGGTCGATGACCTCACGCCCCAGTGACCGATATGCCACTGCACCACCAGATTTGGGTGCCCACGTGGTGATGGGCTCACCAGCGACACTGGTCTCCGGGAAGCGCACGGTGCGGGTGATGACGGTGTCGAACACCAGGTCGCCGAACTGCTCGACGACTCGGGCCATCACCTCACGCGAGTTGACGGTGCGCGGGTCGAAGCGGGTGATGAGGATGCCGCCGATGTCGAGCTTGGGGTTGAGCCGGTCCCTCACCTTGGCGACCGTGTCGGTCAGCAGAGCGAGGCCGCGCAGCGAGAAGTACTCGCACTCGGTCGGGATGATGACGCTGTCGGCGCAGGCCAGGCCGTTGACCGTCAGCAGACCCAGCGACGGCTGGCAGTCGATCAGCACGTAGTCGTAGCGGTCCAGCACCGGGTGCAGCGAACGGGACAGCGAGTGCTCGCGGCCGACCTCGTTGACCAGCTGGATCTCCGCCGCCGACAGGTCGATGTTGCTCGGCACCAGTTCCATGCCCTTGACGCGGGTCTTGATCAGCACGTCCTCGATCGACACCCGGGGCTCGATGAGCAGGTTGTGCACGGTGTGGTCGAGCTCGTAGTGCGGAACGCCGAGCCCGGCGGACAGCGCGCCCTGTGGATCGAGGTCGACCAGCAACACCCGGCGCCCGTATTCGGCGAGGCTGGCGCCCAGATTGATCGTCGACGTGGTCTTGCCGACGCCACCCTTCTGGTTGCACATGGCGATCACCTTCGCCGGACCGTGCACGCTCTTGGGCTTCGGTTCCGGGATCACCCGGGATGGACGACCGGTGTGGCCTGTCGCGTCTGCGATACCAGAGCCGTCGGTGGTGCCGGTGTCGTCGGTCACTCGGGACCGCCGCCGGTCAGGCAACCTTCGGACTTGGCGAACATCGCTTGGAGTTTAACGGGATGAAGACGCCGCAGACGCCAGACCCGCGCGGATGGGCACGAGATATATGTCTTGGCGCCGTAGAGCAGGTCCACGGGGTCCACACCTGCGCGGATCTCTCCGGCCGCGACGGCCGCGTCGAGCAGCGAGCCCAGCGCGGGCGCGAGGTGCGCCGCGAAGTAGGCGGGCAGTGTGTCGGCGGCTAGAAGAGCTTCTTCGTCGAGCGCTGGCCCTCGGCGATCGCCCTGGCGATGCGCGCGGCCATCCGCGTCGCCTGCTTCGACGTGTAGCCGATCAGCGACGGCCGCGACCACAGCCCCAGGAACCACAGCCCGGACTCGGCGGGCACGTCGCCGCCGACCTTGGGCACGCCGGCGTCGGTCAGCACGCCGAGGTGGCCGACGAGTGGCTCCAGCCCGCAGCGGTATCCCGTCGCCGCGATCACGACCTCGGCGGCGAGCCGGGTGCGGTCGGTCAGCACGACCGACCGGCCCTCGAACGCGGTCACCGCATCGACGACCTCGATCGAGCCGTCGCGGAACGCCTCGATCACCTCGGAGTCGACGACCGTGGGCGCGACGTGCAACCGGTGGGCCCGGCTGAACGGGCCCTCCTCGGGGATCGGCAGGCCGAAGGCGCTCAGATTCCCGAACGCCGACAACCGGGCGCGCCGGGAGATCGCGTCCGCCAGGCCGGGCGGCAGATGGAACAGCGGACGCGACACGACGTCGTTCGGCCGGCCGAGCGGCCCCATTCGCGGCATGACGTTCGGCGGGGTGCGCACCGACAGCCACACCTTGGCGGCTCCCCCGGTCGCAAGATCGTGCGCGATCTCCATACCCGAGGAGCCTGCGCCTGCGACCAGTACGCGCTTGCCCACGAACGGCGTCGGGTTCCGGTACGCCGACGAATGCAGCACCTCACCCCTGAACGATGCGACCTCAGGCCAGTCGGGCAGGAAAGGCGTGTGCGCGTAGCCGGTCGCGACCACGACGTGCGCGGCGTCGACGATGCCGTCCGGCGTGATCACCCCCCAGCCGCTGGGGTTGCGGCGGACGATCCGCGCGGCGGGCGTGTTGAGCCGGAGTTCGATACCGCGCTCACCCGAGTGCTCCTGGAGGTGCGCGACGACCTGGTCCCGGGTGGGGAAGAGCGGAGTTCCCTTGGGGTACGGGCGCTTTGGCAGATGGGAGAACTGGCGGCCGGTGTTGATTCGTAGCCCGTCGTAACGCGAGCGCCACGACGCCGCGACCTGAGCACCGCGCTCCAGCACCACCGACTTCACCGACAGGTCACTGAGGCACAGGGCAGCGGCGAGACCGGCCGACCCCGCGCCCACGATCACCACCTGGTTCTCGGGGGCGCTCATCGCTATCGCGCCCGCGGATGCGCGCCGGCCCACACCTCGCGGAGCGCAGACACGGTGACCAACGTGTAGATCTGCGTGGTGGTCACCGACGCGTGGCCGAGCAGTTCCTGCACGACGCGAACGTCGGCACCGCCTTCGAGAAGGTGCGTCGCAAACGAGTGCCGCAGGGTGTGCGGTGACACCGACGCGGCGATCCCCGCGCGCTCGGCGGCGTCCTGCAACACCTGCCAGGCACTCTGCCGGGATAGCCGCCCACCTCGCGCGTTGAGGAAGATGGCCGGCGTGCCCTTGCCGCGTCGCGCCAGATCCGGCCGGCCGCGGACGAAGTACGCCTCGAGCGCGCTGACGGCGGGCCTGCCGATCGGCACCAGACGCTGCTTGCCGCCCTTGCCCCGCAGCAGCACCGAGCGCGAGTGCGTGTCGACGTCGTCCACGTCGAGACCCACCGCCTCCGAGATGCGGGCGCCGGTCGAGTACAGCACCTCGAGCAGCGCCCGGTTGCGCAGCGTCAATGGCCCGTCGGTCTCACTGTCGCCGCCCGCGCCCTCCAGTAGCGCGACCACCTCGTCGAGGGTGATGCTCTTGGGCAGCCGACGCGTCGGGGTCGGCGGCTTGACCGCGCGTGCGACGTCGAGCGTGGCGAGACCCTCGGCGTCGGCGAAGCGGTGGAACCCGCGCACCGCGATGAGGGTGCGCGCCGCGGACACCGCCGACAGCGGTGCGGTGCCCAGGTCCTCGTCCCCGAGCCGCAGCGACAGCAGGAAGTCACTGACGTCGTCTTCGGCGACCTTGTCGATGTCGTCGATCCCTCGGGCGGTGAGGTGAGCGACGTAGCGCCGCAGATCGCGCCGGTATGAGCTCAACGTGTTGGCGGCCACCCCGCGCTCGATCGTCAGGTGGTCGAGATACCCCTGAAGCTGGTCGTCGAGCAGCCGGACCGCAGTGGTCACGTATTCGCCTGCCTGGCGGCGAACCTGGTCGGCTTGTCGGGCCACGGCGCGTCGACCGGACGCAGGTCCTGCACGTCGCGGTCGATGGTCCTGGCGGCCAGAATGCCCGCCACGGCAAGAGAATTCACGATCTCACCGCTGAGCACCATCTTCACCGCGTCGGCGAGCGAGAACCACTCCAGCTTCAGGTCGGCCTCTTCGTCGTGCGCCTCGGGCCTCCCGACGTCGGTCAGACCGGTCGCGAGGTAGATCCGGACGCACTCGTCGCTGAACCCCGCCGCCGACACCACGTCGACCAGGACCCCCCAGTCGCGGGCCTGCAGACCTGCCTCTTCCTCCAGCTCCCTGGCCGCACTCAGATGCGGCGCCTCATCGCCGACGTCGAGAAGGCCTGCGGGCAGCTCCCACAGCCGCCGTCCCACCGGGTGGCGGTACTGGTAGATGAGGGCGATGTTGTTGCTCTCGTCCATCGCGACGATCGCGGTGGCGCCGTAGTGCTCGACCACCTCGCGGCGCGCCGTCCTGCCGCCGGGCATGCGCACCTCGTCGGCGCGCAGCGCGAAGATGTTGCCGACGTAGATCGTGTCGCTGGCGATGGTTTCGAAGTCGTGATCAGCCACGTCGCACGGGCTCTGACAGCTCGGCGCCGTTGGCCCGTTGCGTGGCGAGCTCGACGGGCAGGCGTTCGGCGGCCTTGTACTCGAGGGCCGCACCCACGAACGCGACGAACAGCGGGTGCGGTCGCGTCGGCCTGCTCTTGAGCTCGGGGTGTGCCTGCGTGCCCACCAGGAACGGGTGCACCGCCGCGTCGTACTCGACGAACTCCACCAGGTGGCCGTCCGGCGAGGTGCCCGAGAACCGCAACCCGCTCTCCGCGATGCGGTCGCGGTAGGCGTTGTTGACCTCGTAGCGGTGGCGGTGCCGCTCGGAGACCTTCGTCGACTGGTAAGCGTGCGCGACGATCGAATCATCTTCCAGCACAGCGGGATAGGCGCCGAGACGCATGGTGCCGCCGAGGTCGGCCTCCCCCGCGACGATGTCCTGCTGATCGGCCATCGTCGAGATCACCGGGTCCGGCGTGTCGGGATCGAACTCCGCGGAATTGGCGTCCTCGATGCCGACCGAGCGCGCCGCCTCGATGACGATGCACTGCAGTCCGAGGCAGAGTCCGAGCACGGGGATTCCGTGCTTGCGCGCGAACTTGATGGCCCCGAGCTTGCCCTCGATGCCGCGGATGCCGAACCCACCGGGGATCAGCACCCCGTGCACGTCGTTGAGCGCCAACGCCGCACTGGGGTCGGTCTCGCAGTCGTCGGAGGCGACCCACCGGATCTCGACCTTCGCATGGTGCCGGAACCCGCCCGCCCGCAATGCCTCGGCGACCGAGAGGTATGCGTCGGACAGGTCGATGTATTTGCCCACCAACGCAATCCGCACGGTCTCCTGCGGCTCGTGCACGCGACGCAGCAGGTCGTCCCACTCGGTCCAGTCGACGTCGCGGAACGGAAGGTTGAGCCTGCGCACCACGTAGGCGTCGAGTTCCTCGCGGTGCAGCACCTTCGGGATGTCGTAGATCGACGGCGCGTCCGGTGTGGAGATGACGCCGTCCACGTCGACGTCGCACATCAGTGCGATCTTGTTCTTCAGCGGTTCGGGCACGTCGCGGTCGCAGCGCAGGATCAGCGCGTCCGGGCTGATGCCGATGCTGCGCAGGGCGGCCACCGAGTGCTGCGTCGGCTTGGTCTTGAGCTCGCCCGACGGCGCCAGGTAGGGCACCAGCGACACGTGCAGGAAGAAGACGTTGTCGCGGCCGACCTCGTGCCGGACCTGGCGGGCGGCCTCGAGAAACGGCAGCGATTCGATGTCGCCCACCGTTCCGCCGATCTCGGTGATGACGACGTCGGGACGGTTGCCCTCGTCGTCGGGTTCGGCCATCGCCAGGATGCGGCGTTTGATCTCGTCGGTGATATGCGGGATGACCTGGACCGTGTCACCGAGGTACTCGCCGCGGCGCTCCTTGGCGATGACCGTCGAATACACCTGCCCGGTGGTTACATTCGCCGATCCCGACAGGTTGCGATCCAGGAAGCGCTCGTAGTGGCCGACGTCGAGGTCGGTTTCGGCGCCGTCCTCGGTGACGAAGACCTCACCGTGCTGGAACGGGTTCATGGTGCCCGGGTCCACGTTGAGATAGGGATCGAGCTTCTGCATCGTGACCTGCAGACCGCGTGCGGTGAGCAACTGGCCGAGGCTACTGGCGGTGAGGCCCTTGCCGAGAGAGGACGCCACACCACCACTGACGAAGAGATGCTTGGTCGTGGTCTGCGGGTGCCGGCGTAAAGATGGCAAGTGCAACCTCCGTGGCGAATGGCTTGGGGCCTGCCGACCCACGGAAACTCACCCTAACACCGACACCGACAAGTCGTCGCTGACGCGCCGGTCCTGAGCGGCTACTGGGCGATGGTGACCGACGACGCCCCGCGCCCGATCCCGTACTGGCCCGGGCGCCCGCCGTTGGTCATCTCCTGCAACGCGAGCACCGCGGTGATGCGACCCGACGGACTGTCGACGTCGTCGACCGTGCCGACCGCGCCGGTCAGGCCTGCGTCGGACCGGACCACCGCGACGGCGCCCGTGCCGGTGGCCGATCCGTCGCGACCTGCGATGAGCGTTCCCGTGCCGTGGGGAGCCAGGCCGGCGGCGAAGCGGGCCACGGTCGCACCCTGGTTTCCCGCGTCGTCGGCAAGGCCGCCGCCGGTGACGATCAGCGCGGTGTCGGCCGCCCCGATCCGATCGCTGCCGTAGGTGACGAAGCCGGTGTCGCGAAGCGCTGCGAGCACGGCGTCGCGCTGCGTGTCGTCGACCGCGGGCGCCGCCGGATCCCTTCCCGTCATCAGGGCGATGCCGAGCAGATCACCCGCCTGCGAGCCCTGGTCGACCGACTTGGTGCTCAGTTGCCTGCCCGCCGGTACGATCGGTGAGTTCACCACGGAGAGAAGCTTTTCCGACGAGTTCGCGTCGACGAACTCCTGCGTCAGGCCGACGGTTCCCGACACCGTGCCACCAGCATCGCCGACCAGCCGCGACATCGCCGACACGTCGTCGTCGACGGCGTCCGGGGTGCGGAACACCACCACCGACTTGCCCTTCAGCGCGTCGCGCGTGATCCGCGACGACATCTGCGCATCGAACGCGCCTGCCGCATTGAGCTTCTCGTTGAGGACGTTCTTCTCGTCGGTCAGCCCATTGATCTGATTCTGCATCTGGGTCTTGTCGTCCTTGAGACCCGCCAGCACCGTGTTCGACAACAGACCAGAGCCCAGGGCCACGCCGATCGCCAGGGCGAGGAACACCGCCGCCAGTGAAATCGCATGTGAGCGTAGGGAAATCACGGAGCCTCCCGAGAAGTGACTAGCCGATGGGTCAGGTGACCAGGCCCTGCACCCAGAGGGAGAACTGGTTCCAGTACTGCGTGACCCATTCGATGACGACGGTGTCGGCGCGCGACACCCACAGCGCGGCGATGACGGCGACCAGCATGGCCAGCACCAGCAGGGCGATCGCGCCGCCGGAGACCCGGCTGCGGTACAGCGTCGCGACTGCCTTGGCGTCGACCAGCTTCTCCCCGACCTTGAGTCGCGTCAGGAACATCGACGGGTTGCTCTGCTGACGCGAGCGGTCGAAGAACTCCTCGATGCTGGCGTTGTGACCCGCGGTGACGATCAGCGAGGCGCCGTGGTGGTCGCAGAGCAGCATGGCCAGATCGGCGGCCGAACCGGCGGCGGGGAACGTCATCGCGCCCACGCCGAGGTCCTGGATGCGTTCGAGGCCCTTGGCGTGACCGTCGGCGTCCGCGGGCAACACCACCTGAGCACCGGAGCGCAGCACCTCGACGCTCATCTCCTCGGGATCCCCGACGATCAGGGCGGGGCGGTGGCCAGCCCTGCGCAGCACGTCCGCACCGGAGCCGACGCCGACCAGCACCGGCTGATACTCCTTGATGAACGGCTTGAGGGCCTTGAGGTCCTCGGCCGCGTCTGCCTCGTCGGCGACGATCACGACGTGCCTGCGGTGCAGGTCCACGTCGATGTCGGGGATGCCCATGCCGTCGATCAGCAGCGGGCTCTCGCTGCGGATGAACTCGATGGTGTTGCCCGCGAACGCCTCCAGGTGTGCGACCAGACCGCTCTTCGCCTCGTGCATGAGGTCGTGGATCTCTTCGTCGTTGCGCTCGGTACCGAGCGCGATGCGGCGGTCACCGGAGTAGACGCCGCCGTTGTGGAGCCGGACCTTGGCGCCGTCCTTGATCTTCTTGAAGACCTCGGTGCCCGCCTCGTCGATGAGGACGACGCCGTTGGCGACGAGCACCTCGGGGCCGAGGTTCGGGTAGCGGCCCGAGATGGACGGGGAGGCATTGACGACGGCGGCGACGTTCGCGTCGACCAGAGCGTCCGCGGTGATGCGGTCGAGGTCGAGGGCGTCCATGACGACGATGTCACCGGGGCCCACGCGGCGAAGAAGTCGGTCGATGTCGCGATCGACCCGGGCCGTGCCGGATACACCGGGTCGTGAGCCGGCATTACGCGAAAGCAGCGCTGACATCTTCATGGGGGGATTATGTCGGCGAACCCTCTACTAGAGGTGGAGGCGCGCCGTAACACCAGCCTCAGAAGTTATCTTCTGTCACATCTGCAACACGTTCAGGCCGACAGTTCGGTCTCGGCTTCCCGTTGGGCCGACTCGAGTAGCTCGCGGGCGTGCGCCTTACCGCTGTCGGACTCGCCGAGCCCCGCGAGCATGCGCGCCAGTTCACCGACCCTGTCGTCCTCGTCGAGGCGACGCACCTCGCTCGACTTGCCCTTGCCCGAGCTGCTGTCGACGACGAGGTGCACGTCGGCGTACGCGGCCACCTGCGGCAGGTGCGTCACGACGATGACCTGGTGGGTGCGCGCCAGACGCGCGAGGCGTCGCCCGATCTGGACCGCCGCGCGGCCACCGACGCCTGCGTCGACCTCGTCGAACACCATCGTCGTGCCCTCTGCCGACGCGGCAAGCACCACCTCGAGCGCCAGCATCACGCGGGACAGCTCGCCGCCCGAGGCACTCTTGGCCAGCGGCAGGACGTCCGAGCCGGAGTGCGGCGTGAAGCCGAATTCGACGGCATCGACCCCGTCGTGGCCGGCGTGAACCACCTCGCCCGACGTCAACGTCAAGGGCGCCGAGTCGTCGGCCCGCGCCAGCAGCGGACCGACTCCGATGCTGAAACCGGCGCCCGACATCGCCAGCCCGGCGAGCTCCGCCGTCACCGCCTTGGCCATCGCCTTGGCGGCCTTGGCGCGGACCTTCGTGACGTCGGCGGCCGCCGTCACGACCTTGCCCTCGAGCTCGTCCACTCGTTTCGCCAGCGTCCCCAGAGTCTCTTCGGAGACGTCGAGCTGCGCCAGCCGCGCGCGGGCCTCGTCGGCCCACGCGAGCACGCCGTCGACGTCGGCCGCGTACTTGCGAGTGAGGTTGCGCAACTCCCCCTGCCGCGACAGCTTCGATTCCAAAGTGCTTGCATCACTGGGCAGTTCGGCTAGGTAGTCGCCAAGCTCGGTGGCCACGTCGCCGGCGATGGCGAGTGCCTCACCCAGTCGGTCCCCCAGCGTTCGCAGCGCCGAGTCATCGGTGGCCTGCAGTGCCGCCTTGGCCTGCCCGATCCAGTCGACGGCCGACACCGCGCCCTGAGCCGCTTCGTCCAAGTCGCCGGACAGAGCCACCCGCGCGGTCTGCGCCGCGTCCCTCAGTGCGTCGAGCTCCGACAGCCTGCGGATGTCGGCGACCAGCGCCTCGTCCTCACCGAGCTGCGGTGCGACGGCGTCGATCTCCCCCAGCCCGAACTGCAGCCGGTCGGCCTCCAGCGCGAGCTCGCGCGCCCGTTGCCGACGGTCGGCCAGATCCCGCCGCAGGGTCAGCCACTCGTCGCGCAGCGCGCGGTACTTCGCCAGGGGCTCGTCGACGTCGGCGAACCGGTCGAGCGCGGTCCGCTGCTCATCGGAGCGCATCAACCGCAGCTGGTCGTTCTGGCCATGCAGCGCAAGGAGTTCGGTGGTGAAGGTGCTCAGCGACTTGGCGGGCACGCTGCGCCCGCCGAGGTACGCCCGCGACGGGCCCTCCCGGCTGACCGAGCGCGCGGCGATGACACTACCGTCGTCGTCGCGGTCGGCGCCCGAAGAATCGAGGATCTCGTCGATGCGCTCGGCAACCGTCCCGCCGAGTTCGGTGGTCGTGAACCGGCCCTCGACGACGGCGCGGTCGGAGCCCGACCTAACACGGCTGGCGTCCGCGCGGGCGCCGCCGAGGAGGTGCAGTCCGGTGACGACCATCGTCTTGCCCGCACCGGTCTCACCCGTGAGCACGGTGAGGCCGCGGTCGAACTCGGCGGTGGCGGCCCGGATCGCGCCGAGTTCCTGGATGCGGATCTCAGCGAGCACTCTGCCCCCGCCAGCCGGTGACGGGCAATTGGAACTTGCGTACCAGTCGGTCGGTGAACGGTGCGCTGTCGAGCCGGATCCACTTGAGCGACGTGCCGCACCGGGTGACCTCGAGGCGCCCGCCGGCCGGGACCACCATCTCGCGACGGCCGTCGCAGAACACCATGGCGTCGTACCCGCTGGCCTCGACCTCGATCGCGATCGAGGCGTTCGGGCTGGTCACCATGGGCCTGGCGAAGAGGGCGTGAGCGTTGTTGGGCACCACCAGGATCGACTCGAGGTCCGGCCACAGGATGGGCCCGCCTGCCGAGAACGCGTAAGCGGTGGATCCGGTCGGTGTCGAGACCAGCACACCGTCGCAGCCGAACGCCGAGACGGGACGGCCGTCGACCTCGAGGACGACACCGAGCACGCCGAGTCGGGGCCCCTTCTCGAGGCTGGCCTCGTTGAGCGCCCAGCCGCGCTGCTTGATCTGGCCGTCGACGCGCACGACGATGTCGAGCGTCATGCGTTCCTCGACCCGGTAGTTGCGGTTGATCACCTGGTCCAGCACGGTGTCGATGGAGGCGGCCTCGGCCTCGGCGAGGAAGCCGATGCGGCCGAGGTTGACACCGAGGACCGGGATCTCGACGTTGCGCGCGAGTTCCGCGGCGCGCAGGAACGTGCCGTCGCCTCCGAGCACGAGCACCAGCTCGCAGCCCTCGGCGGCGCGTTCGTCGGCGTCGACGATCTGGATATCGGTGCCGAGCGCGCCGATCTCCTCGGCACCGAGGTAGAACGGCTGGTGGTCGACTTGCTCGGCCGCGAGCACCCGCAGGCCGATTCCGTTCTCGCCGAGCACCTTCTCCACCCGGCGGGCGGTTTCGGTGGCTTCGTCACGACCGGTGTGCACGACGAGCAGCACCTGGCGTTCGCAGGTCATTGTGGCCCCTCTTCGATCGCTCGACGCACGGCATCCTCCAACGACTCGCCCAGGAGCGGGCGGTCGGTCTGCGCACGCAGGCGCAGGAAGAACTCGACGTTCCCCGACGGACCGGGCAGCGGGCTCGCCGTGACATCGACGGTCTTCCAGTCGAGTTCGGCGGCCCGGCGCGCGACCGTCAGCACCGCGTCGGCCCTGACGGCGGGATCCGAGACCACGCCACCCGGCCCGACGCGGTCCTTGCCCACTTCGAACTGTGGTTTCACCATGGGAACGATATCGGCGTCCGCCGACGCGCAGGACACGAGCGCGGGCAAAACCGTCGCCAACGAGATGAACGACAGGTCGGCGACGATCAGGTCGACCGGTCCTCCGATGGCCTCGGCGTTCAGCGCGCGGACGTTGGTGCGTTCCATGACGACGACCCGATCATCGGATCGCAACGACCACGCGAGCTGGCCGTAACCGACATCGGCGGCGACGACCTGGCCCGCCCCGCGGTCGAGGAGCACCTCGGTGAAACCGCCGGTCGACGCGCCTGCGTCCAGGCAGCGGCGGCCCTCGACCGCGACGCCGAAGTCGTCCAGTGCGCCGAGGAGTTTGTGCGCGCCGCGCGATACCCAGTTGCGTTCGTCGGCGCCGGTGACGGTGAGCTTGGTGTCGACGGTGACAGCCGTCGCGGGCTTGGCGGCGGGCATCCCGTCGATGCTGACCCGACCGGCGCCGATCAGCTCGGCCGCCTGCTGGCGGGACCGCGCCAGACCACGCCGGACCAGCTCGGCATCAACGCGAGCGCGCCGAGTCACCTATGGCTACCTCTCGACTGATTCCAGCGCCCGGACCAGCAGATCGTGGGCCTCTTCGAGGCGTGCCGCGATGGTCTCCACGTCGACGTGGGCGGCGTCCTCGCCATTCGGGTCGGGCAGCTCGGCGAGCAATGCCGCGACCTGGGCGCGGATCTGGTCGGGATCGGTCGTCATCTCGACGTTCACGCTAGCTGATTGCCCGCGCCCACCAACGACCAACGTTCCAGTGCCTCTTGCGCCGTGTGGTCACCGCCGAGGATGGCGAACCTCACGCCGTCCACGCTCGAGCCCCACACGGTGCTCGCCACGGCCCTCACGATGCTCAGCGGGTCGTCGGCGTCACGGCCCGTCCAGGTGACGGTGACGTCCTGCGGGCCGACCTCCACGTGCCATGAGGGGTGCGGAGCGATGCGCAACGCGCTGCTGTCCTCGTTCAGCGACCGCAGATCGGCGGCGACGTAGTTCGGGCGCTCCCCGGCGTCGGCGTAGATCATGTCGGCGGCACTGCTGACACCGGTGAGCACCAGCAGGCTCGGCAGGCCTGCGGCGTTGGCGCCGGCAATGTCGGTGTCCAGTCGGTCGCCGATCACCAATGGACGCTCGAACTCGCCGCGGGCCAACGCGTCGAGCAGCAGCGGCGGCTGAGGCTTGCCCGCGACCTGCGGCCGCTGGTCGGTTGCGGTCTCGAGGGCCGCGACCATGGACCCGTTGCCCGGCAGCAGACCGCGCTCGGACGGCAGGGTGCGGTCGACGTTCGCAGCCACCCATAGCGCGCCGTCACGGATCGCCAACGCCGCCTCGCAGAGATCGGCCCAGCCGGTCTCTGGTGAATGCCCCTGCACGACCGCGGCCGGCTTGTCGGCGAACTTGCGCACCGGCACCAGACCGACCTTGCGAACCTCGTCGGCCAACGACTCGGTACCAATCACGAGAACCGCTGAGCCAGAACCCATTTGGGTGGCCAGCAGCCGCGCTGCGCTCTGCGCACTGGTGACGACGTCGTCGGCCTTCGCAGCGAATCCCATCGCGACGAGATTCTTCGCGACCTCGTCGGGGCCTCGCGACGCGTTGTTCGTGACGAACAGCGTGCGGGCCTCGATCGTCGCCAGGGTCTCGACGGCACCCTCGGTGGGCTGCTGTCCCCGAAAGACGGTGCCGTCGAGGTCGAGCAGCAGGCAATCGTGTTCCTGCGCAAGTGTGCTCACGTCAGCTGAGCTCCGTGATTCGCTCATCGGCGTCGGTGACGCCGTCGATGTCCGCTGCCTCGGCGTTGATGAACCATTGCAGCGCTTCGTCGTTGCGGCCCAGCGCCAACAGGGTGTCGGCGTAGGCATAGAAGAGTCGGGTGGCGGTCAGCCCGGTCCGCTCGGGATCGAGCTTGGGCGTGGACAGGGCTGCGAGTGCTTGTTCGTGCTGGCCGAGATCGGACCGTGCGCCCGCGACGACGATGCGAAGTTCGTCGGCGTCGTCGCCGGTGAGCTCCTCGGCCTCGGGGGTACGGGACAGATCGATCGCACGCTGCGGGCGGCCGACGCCACGTTCGCAGTCGGCGATCAGCGGGAGCAGCGGAGACTTGCTGCCCATCCGCCGTGCGGCACGCAACTCCGACAGCGCCTGCGCCCAGTCACCACAGTGATAGGCCGCGATGCCAACCGCTTCCCGCACGGCGGCGATCCTGCCGGACCGCGTCCGTGCGGCCTGCGCATGGCGCAACGCCAGCTCCGGATCCTCCTCGAGTAGGTCGCCCGCCGCGACCAGATGCTTCGCGACGTAGTCGGCGGTGGCCTTGTCGAGCGTCATGAGCTCGCCGCGGACGTCCGGCGCCAGCTGCTTGGCCTCGACGCCGTCAGGGATGGGCGGCGCGTTCTTGTCCGAGCGGGCATCGTCGGACTGTGCATGTCGGGGTCGCTCGCGATCGGGGCCCGGCGAACGTGGGCCGCCGCGCCGATCGCCGGCACCGGAGCCCCGTCGCGGATCTGCAGAACCCCTGCGGGGTGCGCCAGCACTGGGCGTACGCCGAGGCCTCCGTTCTTCGCCTCCGCGTTGCGTGTCCTGGGCCACGTCTGCCTTCCCTGTTCTAACTCGCCGTCCCGCAAAAGGATACGGCGATATTCGATCATTCGCGAAGAATGCCAATTCAAATGGCAATGGTCGCGAAAGAGAATCACCCCCCACGCAATTGTGGGGGGTGATTCTTAAAGGGTGTTCGGCGGTGTCCTACTTTTCCGCCCGTAGGGGCAGTATCATTGGCGCTGGTAGGCTTAGCTTCCGGGTTCGGGATGGGACCGGGCGTTTCCCTGCCGCTGTTGCCGCCGTAACTC
>JAOPUT010000414.1 GCA_025963385.1 Mycobacterium sp. | reverse complement strand
GCCTTGGTGACGAGCACCTCGGCGTCGCCCTCGTCGACGTAACGCTTGCCCATCTTCGTACCGTCGGCGAAGGCCGGGTCGGGGGCCAATCCCTCGGGCCGGTCGGCGTCGAGCGGGAGCATCGGCTGCCCGCCGCACCGTAGGTCCTCGAGGCTGTCGGCCGCCTTGACCACGATGACCTGGGTGTCACACACCTGGCTCCGGAGCCGACTGCCATTCTTGATCATGTTGCGTTCCCTTACTTCTCGGCGTCTACGTCGTGGAGACTTGCAATGATTTCGCGGCGAAGGAGCTTACCCGTCGCGTTGGTCGGCAGCTCGTCGCGAAAGACCACCCGGTCGGGGGTGCGGGATCCGCGCAGCAACTTTCGCACGTGCTCGCGCAACTCATCGGCATCCGGCTCGACGTCCTTCGCCGGAACGATCACGGCGACGATCGCCTGCCCCCACTGCGCATCCGGGACTCCCACGACGGCGACCTCGTGGACGTGCGGATGCTCGACGAGAACGTCCTCGAGTTCGGCGGGCGCGATGTTCTCACCGCCGCGGATGATGGTGTCATCCGATCGCCCGCTGATGAACAGGTAGCCGGCGTCGTCGAGCATCGCGATGTCCTTGGTGGGAAACCAGCCGTGCTCGTCGAGCACCGATCCGATGCCGGTGTACTTGCCGGACACCTGTTCTCCCCGCACGAACAACTCGCCCGTCTCCCCCGGGCCGAGCACCGTACCGGTCTCGTCGCGGATCTGGACCTCTATGCCGGGCACCGGCTGGCCCACGGAGCCGAGCCGCTTCGCGACGAGCGCGTCGGCGTTCCCGTGCGCGGCGCGATGGTCGTCGGGGGTCAGGACTGCGATGGTCGAACTGGTCTCGGTCAGCCCGTAGGCGTTGACGAATCCCACCTCGGGCAACAGCTCTAGCGCCTTGCGCACCAGGGGAAGGCCGACCTTGGAGCCGCCGTAGGCCAGATTGCGCAGCGACGGCAGAACCGTCGGTTCCCGCTCGAGTGCGGTGACGATGCGATCCAGCATCGTGGGGACGACGGTCGCCGTCGTCACCTTCTCGCCTGCGACGAGCCGAATCCACTCGGCGGCGTCGAAGTTGTTCAAGTAGACCATCTTTCGACCCGCATACAGGTTCGACATCGCGGCGTTCACCCCGGCGATGTGATAGGGCGGCACGCAAATCAGCGCCGCGTCCTGGGCGTCGGCCGACCCGTATTCGACGGTCCCGGTGATGTAGCTGGTGAGGTTGCCATGAGACAGCTCGACGGCCTTGGGCTTCGACGTGGTGCCCGAGGTGAACAACACGATCGCGACGTCGTCGGGTTCGGCGAACTCGGCCGCCGGTTCGGCGGTCGCCGCATCGGCGAGGAACTGCTGCGAGGTCAGCACGCGCTTGGCGGCGTCGCCGAGCATGTCGCG
The DNA here is from genome assembly GCA_025963385.1 of Mycobacterium sp. GTDB lineage: Bacteria > Actinomycetota > Actinomycetes > Mycobacteriales > Mycobacteriaceae > Mycobacterium. The sequence goes on along the minus strand of JAOPUT010000414.1, from coordinate 18,930 downwards.
GTAGCGTTCGTCGACGACGACGAGCGGATCGGGCAGCCGACCGATCAGCTCCTGTATACCGTCGGCACTCAGCCGGTAGTTGATCGGTGTGTAGGGCAGCCCGGCACGCGCCGCAGCGAAGATCAGCAACGGCTGCAGGACACCACCAGCGCCGACGTACGCGACGTGCTGGGCGCCCGAGGCGGCGATCACGCCCGCTCCCCCGTCGGCCAGTCCGCTGAGTTCGCCCGTGGTCAACCGCGTGTCGCCGTCCACCACTGCCACCCGGTCGGGGTCCCCGGATGCAGCCATCTCCAACAGCAGCGAAATACTCAAAATCCTCAGCCTTCATGTGCGACGGTGTCGATTCACCGCCGGCCCTGGACGGTCAGGCGATTCTAGCCTCCGGCCATAGAATCAGATATATAGTTATATGCTTAGTGATCTCTCCGTCAACGCGGACCTCCGGCCGGGGCCGTGACGCATTCCGAAGGGAACTCCATGACTGACACGCCCGACATCGCCATCATCGGCGTCGGACTTCATCCATTCGGGCGGTACGAAGACAGGTCGGCACTCGAGATGGGTGCGGTGGCGATCAGCCGGGCCCTGCGTGACGCGGGCGTGCAGTGGTCGGCCGTGGGCAGCCTCTATGCAGGCAGCTTGGAGGTCTCCAACCCCGAGGCCGTCACGGGCCTCGCCGGCATGACCGGGATTCCGGCGCGGGCGACGCTGAGTGGTTGCGCAACCGGCAATTCGCTGCTGACCTTGGCGGCGCGCGACGTGCAACTCGGCGAGGCCGACATCGCGGTGGGCGTCGGGCTGGACAAGCATCCCCGTGGCGCCTTCGGTGCGGACCCGTCGGTATCGGGCCTGCCCCAGTGGTACGGCGATCAGGGGATGTTTCTGACGACGCACTACTTCGGCACCAAGATCATGCGATACATGCATGATCACGGCATCAGCGAGGAGACCTTGGCTCGCGTGGCGGCCAAGAACTTCGACAACGGCGCCCTCGCACCGCACGCCTGGCGGCGCAAACCCATGAGCGTCGAGGCGATTCTGAGCTCGCCGCTGGTCAATGCTCCACTGCGACAATTCATGTACTGCAACCCGAACGAGGGCGCAGCGGCCGTGGTGGTCTGCCGGGCGGACAAGGCCAAGCAGTACACCGACACCCCGATCTACCTGCGCTCGACCGCCTTGCGCAGCCGCCAGGAGGGCGCGTACGAGCTATTGCGCACCTCGATCGAGCTGCCCATCGTGCCGGGGACGACGGCCCAGGCCGCGAAAGCCGCCTACGAGCTAGCCGGGATCGGGCCCGAGGACGTCGACGTGGCGCAATTGCAGGACACCGACTCCGGGTCGGAGATCATCCACATGGCCGAGACCGGCCTGTGCAAGGACGGTGAGCAGGAAGCCCTTCTCGCCGATGGCGTCACGAGGATCGGCGGCAGGCTTCCGGTCAACACCGACGGTGGCCTGCTGGCCAACGGTGAGCCGGTCGGAGCATCCGGACTGCGTCAGGTCTACGAGCTGGTACAGCAGCTGCGCGGCACCGCCGGTGACCGCCAGGTGCCCAACGATCCGCGGGTCGGTCTCGCCCAGCTCTACGGGGCGCCCGGAACCGCCGCCGTCGCCATCCTCTCCAGGTAACCCAACGAAGGGAAAAGAGCCGATGACCGACACGCAGGCCCAGGCCAGGCGCCGCGCCGAGGTGGACTTGGACCACCACTCGCCAGAGTTCCGCGAGGACCCGTATGGCGTATTCCGTGAGATGCGTGAATCCGGTTGTCCGGTAGCTCATTCCGACCACTACGAAGGATTCTGGGCGCTCGTCGACTATGCGTCGGTATTCGACGCTGCCCGCGACGACGCACTGTTCAACTCCTACCCGTCGGTCGGCGTGCCAGCCAGCGAGATGCCCCTGCCGATCCTGCCCATCGAATCGGATCCGCCAGAAACCCAGGAGTTGCGCGAAGTCACCCTCAGGCGGTTCTCACCGGGTTCGGCGGAGCGGTTTCGCGACGCTGCCATCGAAATGACCAACGAGGCGATCGACGCGTTCATCGAGCGCGGCGAGTGCGATCTGGTCGGTGAACTGACCACCCCGCTTCCCGCCCGGCTCATTCTGCGCCTGCTCGAGTTCGACGAGTCTCGGCATATGGACTGGGTGCGCTGGGTGCACAGCACCGTGCACGACCGTGCTCACGACCCGGAGAAGGCCGGGATTGCAGGCATGGAGATGTTCGGCGAGATCGTCAAGCACATGGAGCAGCGGCGCGCCGAGGGACTGGGCGACGACCTGTTCAGCGACATCCTGCGTGGCACCCTCAACGGCGAGCCGCTCGACGACGGCCAGATCACCATGTACACCGTCTTGATGATGCTCGGCGGCATGGACACCACCAGCGGATTCACCGGCAACGTGCTACGGCGACTATGCGAGGACCGACAACTGCGTCAGCAGTTCATCGACGATCCGAGCCTGGTCAAGAAGGGCACCGACGAACTTCTCCGGCTCTACACCCCGACCCTGGGTCTCGCGCGGACGGTGTCGCGGGACGCCGACTTCCACGGGCAACCCCTGTGCCAGGGCGACCGGGCAATTCTGATGTGGGCGGCGGCCAACCGCGACCCAGCGGTCTTCGAGAACCCCGACGAATTGGACCTGTCGCGGCCAAATGCCAAGAAGCAGATGGCATTCGGCGTCGGCATGCACCGCTGCCTGGGCTCGCACTACGCCAAGATGATGTTCGACGTCATGGTGACCACGATTCTCGAACGGCTGCCCGACTTCGAACTCGCGGAAGACCACAAGCTGTTCGAGGACGCCGGTGAGGTCTACGCCGTGCGCGAACTGAAGGTCAGGTTCACTCCGGGCCAACGCGTGACCTGACGCTCCGCGTCGACTGCGTCGAAAAGTTGGAGCGCGTGTCGCTTAATTGGTTAAATGTTTAGAACTTAGCGGCATACGACGGGAGGCGCGGTGGCAGGCACGATCGCCGAGCTGTTGGACGACTGTGCCGCCGCTAGACCGGACCGTCCGCTGTTGCTCGATGCCTCGGGGGCGACGCTGACGACGACGGAGGTCGCCGCCCTGGCCTCCGCTGCCACCCGGTGGCTGTGGGACGTCGGCGTACGGCCGGGCATGACCGTGGCCTGGCAACTGCCGTCGACCGTCAACGCGGCGGTGGTGATGCTGGCGCTCGCCCGCTCCTCCGTCGTCCAGGCGCCGGTGCTGCATCTCTATCGGACGCGCGAGGTGCGTACCGCAGTCGACGTCGCTCAGGCCGATCTCCTGCTCGTCGACGAAACGACGATGGCCAACGCGCCGGTAGGCATCCGGACCGTCATCGTGCCCGCCGATCTCGTCGCATGCCTCGAAGTCTCGATGCGCTCGGCACACCCCGAACTGGGCGTCCCGGTCGATGCCGACCAGCCGAGCTGGGTGTACTTCACGTCAGGCACCACCGGCACCCCAAAGGGGGTGCGACACACCGACGCCAGCCTGCTCAATGCCTCCCGCGGCTACGTCGCCCACATCGGATTGGGCAGCGTCCCAGAAGAAGTCGGCACGATCGCCTTTCCCATCGCCCACGTCGGAGGGATGGTCTACCTCGCTGCGGCGCTGCTCGGCGACTTCCCGGTGCTGCTGGTCCCCAAGGTCACCGACGACCTGCCCCGGCTGCTCGCCGAGCATCGAGTCACGGTGACCGGCGCAAGCACGGCGTTCTACCAGATGCTGGTGTTGGCTCAGATGGCGTCGCCGACAAGCGAATTGCTGATGCCGTCGCTGCGAATGCTGATCGGTGGCGGCGCGGCATGCCCGCCCGAGGTGCACCGGCAGGTACGCGAGCACCTCAAGATCCCCGTCGTACACGCCTACGGCATGACCGAGGCGCCGATGATCTGCGTCAGCGAGTCCACTGATGACGACGAGCAACTGGCGAACAGCGCAGGGCGTCCGATCCCCGGCTCGCAGGTCCGGATCAGCGCGACGGGCGAGATCGAGTTGCGCGGCGGCAATCTCTCCCCGGGCTATCTGGAGCCGGGACAGTGGGAGGCATCCCGGACCGAGGACGGCTGGTTCCGCAGCGGCGACCGCGGCCATCTCCGTGCCGACGGCCGCATCGTGGTCACCGGTCGCACGAAGGACCTCATCATCCGCAAGGGCGAGAACATCGCGCCCGACGAAATCGAGAACGAACTGCTCGCGCATCCCCTCATCGACGAGATCGCGGTGATCGGGCAGCCAGACGAGTTGCGCGGCGAGTTGGTTTGCGCGGTGGTGCGACGGTCGCCCCGGCATCGCGACGTCACCCTCGACGAGGTGTGCACGTTCCTCGACGAACGCGGGTTGATGAAGCAGAAGTGGCCGGAACGGTTGGTCTACATCGACGAGTTCCCCATGACGGGTTTGGGCAAGGTCGCCAAGTCCGAACTGGCGAAACACATCGCAGCAGGAGGAACCACATGACCGCGTTGGCGGACGACGAACGCCGGGAACTCGCGCAGTCCGTGCGATCCGCCTGCGAGCGATTGGCTCCCGAGGAAAGGGTCAGGGCGGTCGCCTACGGTGGGGGCGACGGTTTCGACACCTCGCTCTGGGACGTGCTGTGCAACCAGGTCGGCGTCGCCGCCATCGCGCTGCCGGAAGACCTCGGCGGCGCGGGCTACGGTGCGTCCGCGCTCGGCGTCGTCGCACACGAACTCGGTCGCGCGCTGGCGCCGGTGCCCTTCGTCGGCTCGACGGTGCTCGCGACCGGACTGTTGCTGGACCTGACCGTGAACGACCCCGACGCCGAGAAGCGCCTCACGGGACTCGTCGAAGGCAGGCGTACGGCTGCGGCCGCGCTCACCGGTGACGGTGGGCTGTGGCGCCGGTCGGCGGTGACGCTGAACGCCACGCGTTCCGGTGCGGACTGGCGCCTCGATGGCACCGTGCGGCACGTTCTCGGCGGCGCCGCCGCCGACGACCTCGTCGTCGTGGCCATGACCGACGGTGAGCCTGCGGTCTTCCTTCTCCACCCCGGGGTCGACGGTGTCGACGTCCACGCCGAGAACGTGCTCGACGGCACTCGACCGATGGCCGCGATCACCCTGACCGATGCGGCGGCCATTCGGCTTTCCGGCGACGATCCGATCGATGACGTCGTGCAGCGCAACGTCGACGTCGCGCTCGCAGTGCTCTCGGCCGAACAGGTCGGCGCCTGCGAGCGTGTGCTCGAACTCGCCACCGCACATGCCCGCACGCGCGAGCAGTTCGGCCGTCCCATCGGTGGATTCCAAGCCGTCAAACACAAGTGCGCGAACATGCTCGTCGATCTCGAGTGGGCGCGCTCGGCGTCAGGAGCCGCACTCGAGGCCTTCGACACCGACGACGCCACCATCGCCGGCGAGGCACCGTGGCGGGCCAGCATGGCGAAGGCGGTGTGCTCGGAGTCCTTGCGCAGCGCCGTTGCCGCCAACGTCCAGATTCACGGCGGCATCGGCTTTACGTGGGAGGACCCTAGCCATCTCTACTTCCGGCGGGCCAGGACCGACGAAGTGATACTCGGCGCACCCGCGCAGCACTGGGACCGGCTGGCCGACCTCGCCAACCTCATCTGATCGCCGTATCCACCGCAGCGGCGAATTCTTGCTCGGGCTCTCCTCCGATGACTACACTCACGTCGAAATAACTAAATGTTTTTCTGATTCAAGTCACGATTCGAACCCACCGGAGGAGCCGCCCATGCTGCCGCAGAGGAGTACCGGTGTCGGCAGACCCTGACCTCGTCGAGGACGTCGGCGCCCTTCGCGCGCAGTTTCGCGAGTTTCTCGGCAACGCCCCCAAACCAGCGGGGCTACGCAACTACGGACCCACGCCCACCGCGGACGACGTCGAACCGGGCCGGGCGTGGCATCGTTATCTCGCCGACCATGGGTACACGTGTTTGCACTGGCCGCTCGAGTTCGGCGGAGCCGCAGCCTCGGTCGCGTATCAAGCCGTCTTCGCCGAGGAGTGCGCCCGCGCCGGGGTGCCCCGTCAGCTGAACATCACGGGCGCAGACCTGGTCGGTCCGGTGCTCATCACGTTCGGCAGCGCGGACCAGAAGGAGCGCTACCTGGAGGCGATACGGCTGGGGGACGCCGTCTGGACGCAGCTGTTCTCCGAACCGGGCGCAGGGTCGGATCTCGCCGGCGTCCGCACCCGAGCCGACCGCACCGAGAACGGTTGGCGGATCGAGGGCCAGAAGGTGTGGAGTTCGGCGGCGGCGTCGGCCGACTACGGCCTGCTGCTCGCCCGTACGAGTTCCGACAAGCATCGCGGCCTCTCGATGTTCGTCCTGCCGATGGACACCCCCGGCGTGACGGTGCGACCGCTGGTTCAGATGGACGGCGAGAGCAAGTTCAACGAGGTCTTCTTCGACGGTGCCGAACTGGGTGACGAGGCGTTGATCGGTGAGGTCGGACAGGGCTGGGCCGTCGCCATGGTCACGCTGGGCCGCGAACGGCTGACGCTCGGCACCCAGGCCGTGGCGATGTTCCAGCTACACGAGCGCATGGTCGACGCCGCCAGGGATCACGACCTGCTCGACCCAGTGTTGGGACGGTCGATGACCAGGTTGTGGTCCCGGATGTGGCTGCTGCGCTACACGTGGCAGCGCGCGATCGAGTCGGGCGATCTTGCGTCGCCTGCCTTCTCGGTGCTCAAGCTGATGACGTCGGAGACCGACCAGGATCTCGGCGACATGGCCACCGAGGTACTCGGCGTCGATGCGTGCGTCGATCCCGCCGATGACGAGCTGGTGCACCACATGCTGGTCGGCCGCGCCCAGACCATCTTGGGCGGTACCAGCGAAATTCAGCGCAACATCTTGGGTGAACGGGTGCTGGGGCTCCCCAAAGAGTCACGGTGACAGCACGATTGACGGCAGCTAACCTCAAGAGCGCGCTGCGGGCAGAACTGCGGCCCGGGATGACGGTGGCCCTCGGCGATGGCGTCGGCACGCTGTGCCGACTCGACGATGGCGCGTCGGTGGGTGAGGTGCTGAGCGCAGTGGCGCGCGACGTGGGCACGATTCGACTGATCCTTGGCTGGTTACCCAGTCCCCTTGAAGGTTTGGATGCCGAAGCCTTCGCCGAAGTCGTCGCGCTCATGCCCGGATGGGGGGTGCGCGACGTTTTGCGAAGCCCGACGGCACGCTTTCTGCCGACACGCCTGGCCGCGATCCCTGCCCTCTTGAACGACGTGTTTCGGCCCGACGTACTGCTCACGCGGCTGGTCCGTCGTGACGGCCGTCTGCAGTTTGGCAGTGAGGTGTCCTGGCAGCGCATGGTGTTCGATGGCGGCGCAAGGACTCTCGGCGTGGTCGACGCCAGAGCGCCCGCAGCGGCCGCCGGACCGGTGCTCGACGACTCAGAGGTCGAGGTTGTCGGCACAGTGCGGCTGGGTCTGACGAAGGTGCCGCAGCGCGAACCCGAGCCGATCCATGATGCGCTCGCCGATCAAGTCCTCGCGCTAGTTCCGGCGGGCGCCCGGGTGCAGTACGGACCAGGACAGCTCGGCACCGCCCTACTGCGCCGAACCCAGGTGCCGTTGCGCATCGACACCGGCATGCTCACCGACGCCGTCGTCGACCTCGACAAGAACGGTCTACTGCATGGAACGCCCTCTGCAACGTATCTCTTCGGAAGCGATGTGCTCTACGACTGGGCCGACGAGCGTCCAATCCTGCACGGCATCGAACACACCCACGACCTCACCCGACTCTCGCGCGGAGAGCCGTTCATTGCGGTGAACACCGCCATCGAGATCGACCCCTACGGCCAGGTCAACGTGGAAGGCGTCGGCGAGAAGGTCTTCGGTGGCATCGGCGGTCATCCCGACTACTGCACCGCGGGCCGACTCAGTGCAGGCGGTCTGTCGATCATCGCCATCCCGTCACGCTTCCAAGGGAAGTCGCCACTGGTCGAGCGGCTCAGCCGACCGGCGTCGACCCTGGCACACGACGTCGACGTCATCGTCACCGAGCACGGTCACGCAGATCTGCGCGCGGCCAGCTGGTCCGAGCGCGAACGCCTTATCGCCGACTTGTTCTCACGATGAAGGAGATTGCCAAAGATGCCTGAAGGTCCTCTGACCGGCAAGGTCGTTCTGGTCACCGGCGGCGGTCGCGGGATCGGCCGCGGCCACTGCCTCGAACTGGCCCGCCAAGGCGCCGCGGTCATCGTCAACGACCCTGGGGTCGGCACTGACGGCTCCAGTGGCGACGGATCCGGGCCAGCCGCGGAGGTGGTGGCCGAGATCGAGGCCGCGGGCGGCAAGGCCGTCGCGCACACCGGCTCCGTGTCGGCGTGGGACGATGTCGCCGACATGATCTCCACGGCCGTCGACACGTTCGGCTCGCTGACCGGGGTGGTGAACAATGCAGGCATTCTGAGGGACTCGATGGTTGCCGTCGCGACCGAGTCCGATTGGGACGCGGTCATCGCCGTACATCTCAAGGGCACCTTCGCCGTCACCCGGCACGCCTGTGAGTACTGGCGCGCCCAGTCCAAGGCAGGCAACCCGATCGACGCACACGTCGTCAATACGGTGTCGGGAGCCGGGCTCTGGGGCAACGTGGGGCAGAGCGCGTACGGCGCGGCCAAGGCCGCCATCGCCAATCTGACCGTGGTGACCGCACTGGAGGCGCAGCGCTACGGCGTTGCAGTCAATGCCATTTCACCTCTGGCGGCATCCAGGATGACGGCCGACGTATTCGCCGACCGCGCCGACGATCCCGCGCTGGATCCGGCCCGCAGCTCCGCCGTGGTGGCCTGGCTGCAGTCCGCGCAGTCGTCCTGGCTGACGGGACAGATCGTACGCATCAACGGCGGCAAACTCACCCGCATCCAGGGCTTCACCGAAGCACCCGGCGCCTACTACGCGAAAGATGGCGCTGCCCTGACGTTCTCCGAGCTTGGGCAGGCCTTCAGCTGGCTGTACGGCACGTCGCCGCGAGGCCTGGCCGGGCCGCTACCCGTGGAGTAGGAAGCAATGACGCTGGACGAACTCATCGCACGGGAATCCGTGCGCGACACCTACGCCCGCTACAACCATGCCGGCGATCGTGGGCGCATCGCCGAATTGGCCGAGTGTTTCACCGAGGACGGCGTGCTCGAGGTCAAGGATCGGTTCGTCGCGCGAGGCAGGAGCGAGATCATCGAGACACTGGCTGATGAGTCCGCACGCCTCGCTCGCACCAACGCTCCCCGGCCAGGCACCCGTCACATCATGCGGCACTACGTCGCCAACCTGCTGTTCACCTCGATCAGGCCCGATCGGATCCACTCCGACGCCTACTTTGCGGTGTTCCTCGTGGACGCCGTCGACCACTGGGGTCGCTACCGTGACGAGCTGGTGCCGGTGGACGGCCGCTGGTTGTTCGCCCGTCGCCTGGTCTCGGTGGACGGCATGCGGCCGGAGTCGACGGCCTGAGTCAGGGCGCGCCGCCGTCGGCGAAGATCGTCTGCCCGGTGACGTAGGCGGCGACGTCCGACAGCAGGAACGCGATGAGCGCACCGATCTCATTCGGTTGTCCTGGCCGCCCGAGCGCAGCGTCGAAGCCGAAGTCCTCCACCAGCGCCCGCTCGAGCGCCTCCTCGTACGGGTAACCCTTGCTTTCGGCGACGTATCCCCGAATGGCATGCAGCGCATCGGTTTCCACCGCACCCGGTGCGACGCTGTTGGCCCGGATACCCGACTTGCCGTGGGTACGGGCGATGCCGCGGGTGAACGTCGCGACCGCGGCCTTGAGGCTCGCATAGGGCAGCCGCGGTTCGTGCGGCGACCGTGCCGAGTATGCCGCCGTGGTGACGATCGCGCCGCCCTTGACCGCCAGGTGTGGCAGCGCGGCCTGCACACTGCGCGTCGTAGCTAGCAGCACGTCGCGAAAGGCGGTGTCCCACGCGTCGTCATCCGAGTCGATCGGCATCATGCCCGCGGTGCCCATCGTGATGGCGATGCCGTCGAGCCGGCCCAGAATCCGAACCGCCTCGTCGACGGCGGCCACCGCGGCACCGGGCCTGCTCACGTCGAAGGACAGTCCCTGCGCTGATGCAGCACCCAACGCAGCGACTTCCTCCGCGGCACTCTTCGCCCTGTCGGCATCGCGTCCGACCAGTACGACCGCCGCACCTTCGCGCGCCAAAGCCCGCGCCGCCGCCAGACCCATGCCCGCCGTTCCGCCCACGACGACGTAGGCCTTGCCCGTCATCTGAAGGTCCACGAATCAACTCCTCATCGGGTGAAGAAGCTCAGCGGGCGCTCCACGAATTCGAACACGACGCCGTCGGGCGACCGGAGGAATGAGATGTGCAGACCCTCGATCTTGGTCCCCGGCAGCGGGCACCACACCGGATCTCCCATCCGCTCAACCGAATCGGGGAGTTCGCTCATCGCCGCGTGGACGGACTCGACACGCAGCGCCGCGCGGTAGAGTCCCTGGCGATTGCCACCCCACGGCACCGGATTCCCGCCGCGGGTGTCGGGATGCTGCACGACGGACAAGCTGAACTGGTGGGCGTCCTCGGCGAGCGCATATCGCGACATCACGCATTCCACCGGATCCGGCGAGCCACCCGGCGCGAGTTGTTCCGCGGAGATCTTCGCCGGCGCCGGGGCCTGGACCTCGGTGAACCCGATGGCCGTCAGGAACTCCCCCGTGGCGACCGCATCGATCGCGGCGATCCGGATGCCCGCGAACAGCGCACCCGGCTTCTCGCTGGGCGCTTCGGCGATTTCGACGACCACGCCGTCCGGATCAAGCACCAGCACCGACTTGGCGCCAGAGATCAGACCGTCGACGGGGGCACTCGCCGCGATGCCGCCGTCGCGAAGGCTCGCGACGGCGGCATCGAGATCGGCAACGGTGAGCAATGCCGATCGGATACCGGGCCGGGTGGGGTCGCTGCTCGAATCGCGGGCGAGCGCCGGCTCCTGGTACTCGATGGCTTCGAGCGCGCAACCGCCGCGCCCACCCCGAGAATCATAGAGAAATGATGTCGCACAGTAGGTTTCACCGTCGAGGCCGAGGATGCTGCCGTCGGTCGCGACGCTGGGGTCGGTACGCATCCTGGCCGAGAGTCCGAGCCTTTCGGCATAGAGGCCCTCGGTTGCGTCCAGCGAGGCGCAGTTGAGGTTGACGTGCAGAAAGCGCCGGGCGAGGTCGTCCGCACCCACTACAGGACCACGGAATTGATCTTGAAGTCGATGATCTCTTCCTCGCTGAAGCCGAGCTCGGCCAGCAGCGAATCGGTGTGCTCCCCATGCTCGGGGGCGCGCTCCAGATCCAATGGCGTCTCGTCGAACTGCACGGGGCTGGCCGCAAGTGCGAACTCGATGTCGCTGGTGTTCGTCGCCCGCGGCAGGTAGCCGTTTGCGATGACTTGCGGATCAGCGTGGACCTCGTGCGCGGTGCGCATCACGTCCCACACCCCGTCGAATCCTTCGAAGGCCTTCTCCCAGTGCGAAAGATCCTCGGAGCCGAAGGTCTTACGCAGCTCGACGATGCAGGCGGCCCGGTTCTGGAAACGCACCGGGGCGTTGGCGTAACGCTCGTCGGTGATCAAGTCCGGCCTGCCGAGCCTGGTGCAGAAGTCCGACCAGAAGCGATCGGCCTGGAGCAGCACGAAGGCGACGAACCGGTCGTCCTTGGTCTTGTAGATGCTGGCGGCCGGGTTCGGCATCTCCTCGAGGTTGAACTTGGGGATGTCCTGACCGGTGACGCCCGCGCCGACGATGTCGGGCCCGAGCTGCCAGATCGCGGCGTTGAGCAACGAGACGTCGACCACCGACGGCTCGCCGGTGCGCTCGCGTTTCAACAGGGCCCCTGCAATGCCCGCGGCGATGCACAGCCCGCCGTAGGAGTCACCGAACGCGGGCCGCTGGATCGGCGGGTAGCTGCCGTCTCCCGCCGAGTACGCATCGGCGATGCCGCCGCGCGCCCAGTACGCCGCCAGGTCGAAACCGCCCTGTGCGGACAGTTCGCCCTTGGTGCCGTAACCGTGGCCGCGGGCATAGATGATCTTCGGATTGCGGGCGCGGACCTGCTCGAGGTCGATGCCCATGCGCTCACGGGAATCCGGAAGCAGGTTGGTGAGGAACACGTCGGCGGTCTCGACGATCTTCATCAGCAGCTCAAGCCCTTCGGGTGTGCGCGTGTCAATGGCGACGCTGCGCTTCCCCCGGTTCGGTTGCTCGACGAAGTGATTGACTCCCCCGGCACCGGAGACGATGCCCGAGCTGATCAGCCCGCGCTGCGGATCACCGGTCTCGGGGTGCTCGATCTTGATGACGTCGGCGCCCCAATCGGCGAGCACGGCGCCAGCTGCGGGCACGAACGTCCATGCGGCGATTTCGACGACGCGGATTCCACTCAGGATGTCGGTCACTGCGCTGACTCCACTGGGTAGGCGATCACCTTGGTCTGTAGATGCTGCTCGAATCCCTCGACGCCGTTCTGCCTGCCGATGCCGCTCATCTTGTAGCCGCCGAACGGGGCGTCGGCGCCATAGAAGATGGCGCTGTTCACGTTGACCGATCCCGTCCGGATCCGTCGTGCGACTGCGAGCGCGCGCTTCGGGTCACCGAGCACCGTGCCCGCCAACCCGTATGTCGAGTTGTTGGCCACTTCGACGGCTCCGTCGTCACCGCCGTCGTAGGGCGTGATCGTGATGACGGGGCCGAAGATCTCTTCTTGGAACACCCGGTGGTGGGGCTCGACGTCGGCCAGGATCGTCGGCGCCACGAAGTATCCGCGGTCCAGGCCGTCGGGCTTCCCCCCACCAACCGTGACGCGAGCACCCTGTTCCTTGGCCACCTCGATGTAACCCAGCACGCGGTCGCGCTGTTTGGCCGAGACCAGCGGGCCACAGAAGTTGGCCGGGTCGGAGGGATCGCCGACGGTGACGGAGGCGAACGTCGCGGTGGCAAGATCGACGGCTTCGTCATACCGGTTGCGCGGCACCAACATTCGGGTGGTCAGAGCGCAGCCCTGACCGGAGTGCATCAGTGCGCCGATGCATCCGGGCACGGTCGTCACAAGGTCGGCGTCCTCCAGCAGCAGGTAGACCGACTTGCCGCCGAGCTCCATCAGGTTGCGCTTCATGGTCGATGCGCTCAGCTTGCCGATCAGCTCGCCCACCGCGGTCGAGCCGGTGAAGGAGATCATGTCGACCCTGGGGTCGGTCACCACGCGCTGCGCGACGGCGTTGTCCGAGGCCGTCACGACGTTGAACACACCGGCGGGGATGTCGGTCTTCTCGGCGATGATGCGGCCCCACCGCAATGCGCTCCAAGGGGTTTCGATGGGGGCCTTGAGCACCATGGTGTTGCCGGTCGCCAGGATCTGACCCACCTTGTTGCTGATGATCTCGACCGGGAAGTTCCACGGCGTGATCGCCCCGACGACGCCCATCGGCTCCTTGACCACGACGCGGTTGTAGGGCTCACCCATCTTGGCGTCGACGTCGAGCTGACGCTCCCACGCGAACGTGGAGATGAACTCGGCGGGCCACCGGACGGCGTCGGCCAGCGGCCAGTCCAGCTGCGCGATGTAGGTCATGCCAAGCGGAGAGCCCGCCTCGGCGACCACCTCGGCACGTGCATCTTCCTTCTCCTGCTGGAGCGCCTCGTGCAACTGCAGCAGGCAGTGTTGCCGAAACTCGTGGTTCGTCGACCAGTCAGTGGTGTCGAAGGCCCGCCTGGCGGCGGCGATGGCCTCGTCCATGTCCTCCGCAGAAGCGTCGGCAGCGACGCCGAGTACCTCCTCGGTGGCCGGGTTGACGTTGTCGGCGGTCTTGCCCGACGACGAGTCCCGTAACCGGCCGTCGATGCACAAACGGGTCTCGGGGTTGAAGCTGACGTTGGCGGCGGCAATGGGTGAAGCCGTCATTGGCGGTCCCTCTCACAGAAGTGGTGGTGTGGGCTATTGTACCCATTTATAGATAACTGTTTAGCGGATTCGGTCGCGCGAGCGGATCCCCGGTCCCACGAAGGGGGAACTGGTTGTCCGCCCCGGTCGATAGTGCCGTAACCGGCCACCGACACGACGAGTATGCCTCTCAGGTCGCCGTGTACCGCGAGGAATTCCGACGATGGCTCCACGAGTTGAACTGGGCCGATGAATGGCGCTCGGCGGTGTTCGACAACGCCGAGGACGAACTCGCCTACCACGCCTCGATCATGGCCCGCCTCTACGAGGCCGGATGGAACAGGTATGGCTGGCCGGAGGCCGTTGGCGGGTTTGGAGGCACCGAGATCCACCGCGCCGCCTACTTCGACGAGTTGGCCGCGGCGATGCTGCCCGTTCCCGAACAGCACTGGACACTCGAGGTGATCGGACCCGCGACCTACAAGTACGCGCCCGAACTTGCCGCCCAGGTCCTGCCCAAGTATTTGCAAGGCACCGAGTGGTGGGGCCAGTGCTTCTCCGAACCCGAATCCGGCAGCGACCTCGCCGGCCTACGGTGCCGGGCGACCGACGACGGCGCGGGTGGGTTCGTCCTGAACGGCCAGAAGATCTGGACCAGCCAGGGCCCGACGGCCACTCGGTTCATGGTCCTGGCGCGCACCGGAACGCCGGAGAGCAGACACCGCGGCCTGAGCACGTTCCTCGTCGACGCCGACACCCCTGGCGTCACGGTCCGCCCCATCACCTTGGCCAGCGGGCGCCGCGAGTTGGCGGAGGTCTTCTTCGACGACGTCCGGGTGCCGCACGACCGGCTGATCGGCGACACTGACGCTGGCTGGGGCGTCGTCATGTACCTGATGCAGTACGAGCGCGGCATGTACGGGTACGCGGTGACCACGACGGCACTGACCGAACTGAGCAGGTTGCGTGCCGAAATGGCCACGCATGGCGCATCGCAGTCGAATCGCGAGCGCTTCGCCCGTATCTATGTCGCCGTGCTCGCTGCCCAAGCCCGTGGCGCGACGACGGTGCGAGCACTGGCCGAAGGACGCATGGTGGGACCCGAGAGCAGCGTCGACAAACTGCTGTTTGCCAGGGCCGAAAAGGACATCAACGACCTGGTCCTGGACGTCCGACGAGACTGGATGATCACCGGAGCCGCCCCGGCGGCGACGTCCAGCTCCGGTGTGGGCGTCGAGAGCGCCAAGCACTTGGACGCCGCCCGCGCGAAGTGGTGGTACACGCGGGCCGCGACGATCATGGGTGGTAGCGCCGAGGTCCAAAAGGGCATCATCGCGGACCATCTGCTGGGCCTCCCGAAGGAGAAGCGATGAGCGCTTGCGCGAAGAGCCGAGGGCAGCGATGAGCGCTTGCGCGAAGAGCCGAGGAATGCGATGAGCGTGCCCGACGAATCCTGGCCCATGGTCGAGGAAGCCGTCTTCCGCCTCTTCGACGAAGTCGCGGCCAAGAATCCCGGCGAGCACGTCGCGATGGGGCCTCCCCTTGACGAACTCGGCTGGTCCGACATCGAGGCGGAGTACCCAATCGCCGCCTGCGAGTTGCTTTTTCGTGCCGAGGGCAGGTCGTTGGCCCAGACCGACAGCCTCGACAAGGTCATCTTGACCGAGCTGGCTCCGGTCGTGGACGGCAGCGTCGTGGGCATCGTGTTGCCGGCCATCGCAGATGGTTTCACACCGGCTGCCGAGCCCGCTCGGGTCGAGGGCATCATCCTCGGGCGGATTCCGAATACCGGGCGATTGGTCGTCCCGGTGACGAATTCACGGGGCGCGGTCTCCCTCGGGGTCGTCGACGCCGACCGCCTCGAGGGCAAGCGGTTGGACACCTTCGACTCGTCCGCCTACTGGACGCAGGTCAGCGGGCCGCTCGAGGGCGATCTCGTCGATGCCTCAGCGGAGTGGAGCCTCGCGATCGCCGCGGCGCACCGCGCTTTGGCCACCGAACTCGTCGCCCTCGCCGACGAGGCCCTTCGCATCGCGGTCGAGCACGTCACCGTGCGTGTCCAGTTCGGCTCACCCATCGGCTCGTTCCAGTCGCCGCGCCACCTCCTGGCAGAGGCCAAGGCGAACTTGGAAGGCGCCCGGGCACTGCTCGCCGAGACGTGGCGTTACGGCGGCGAGTTCTCGGCTCTCGTCGCCAAGGCTGCCGCCGGACGAGCACATCGGGCCGTGGCCGACGCGACTCTTCAGGTGTGCGGCGCGATCGGGCTGACCATCGAACACGACCTGCACCGATACGTGACCCGTGGCTTCCAGGTCGACTCGCTCTGCGGTTCACATCAGCAACTCGAGGCGCTCCTCGCCGAACGTCTCGTCGACGACTCACGCGGCGGCGCGCTTCCCGCGCTCGCCACGTGGGCTGATTAGAGAAGGAAACCCATGCGCCGCAACATCTTCGAGGACGTTCACGACGACTTCCGGGCAACGGCAAGAACATTCTTCGAGCGCGAGTGCGTGCCGAACGTCGAGAAGTGGGAGAAGGACGGCAAGGTCAGCCGCGAGGCCTGGTTGGCCGCCGGCGCCGCCGGCCTGATCGGGTGGGAGTTCGACGAGAAATACGGCGGGCTCGGCGTCAAGGACTTCCGGTTCAACCAGATCATCTCCGAGGAGATGTTCCTGACCGGCTCGGTCGGTATCGGCCTCGGTGTGCAGAACGACATCCTGATGCCCTACATGCAGAACCTCACGACCGACGAGCAGAAGGAGCGCTGGCTGCCGGGCTTCGTGGCCGGAGAGCTGATCGGCTCGATCGCGATGTCCGAGCCTGCCGCGGGATCCGATCTCGCAGGCATCAAGACGACAGCGCGCGACGCAGGTGACCACTGGGTGGTCAACGGTCAGAAGACGTTCATCAGCAACGGTCTACTCTCCAAGCTGGTACTGACCGCAGTGAAGACCGAGCCAACCGAACGGCACAAGGGCATCAGCCTTCTGATGATCGAGGACGGCATGGAGGGCTTCACCCGCGGCCGCAAACTCGACAAGATCGGCCAATACTCGGCCGATACCGCCGAGCTCTTCTTCGAAGACGTCAAGGTGCCCAAGGAAAACCTGGTCGGCGGGCTCAACCGCGGCTTCTACCACCTGGTCGGCAATCTGCCGAGCGAGCGGGTCGGGGTGGCCTGCTACGCGCTACCCGCCGCCCGCCGCGCACTGGACCTGACCAAGCAATACGCGCTCGAACGCACCGCGTTCGGTCAGCCGATCGGCAAGTTCCAGGTCAACCGGCACTTCTTGGCCGAGATGCAGACGAAACTCGATGCCGCACAAACCTATCTCGACCAATGCGTGCTGTCGGTGAACGACGGCACCCTCAGCGATCAGGACGCCGCGGGGTTGAAGTGGTGGACGTCGGAGGTTCAGTGGGAGATCATCGACCGCTGCCTGCAGATGTACGGCGGATACGGATACATCAACGAGTACGAAGTGGCCAGGCTCTGGCGCGACTCCCGGGTGCAGCGGCTGTACGCCGGCACCACCGAAATCATGAAGGACCTCATGGGACGGGCGATGGGCTACTGATGACCTTCGTCACTGACGTGTGCGTAATTCCAGGTTCTTGCCGTGAAGTCGTTTAACCTGACAAATAGTTAGCTGTTTTTCGTGCTTGACATCATCGGTGGAGGTTGCAATGGAGGTCACCAGTCTTCGGGAACCGAAGATGGCCGATCGCGTGGCCACGGTGTTGCGGCGGATGTTCATCCGCGGCGAGATCACCGAAGGCACCATGCTGCCACCGGAATCGGAACTGATGGAACGCTTCGGAGTGTCGCGACCGACGCTGCGCGAGGCCTTCCGGGTCCTCGAGTCGGAGTCGCTGATCCAGGTACAGCGCGGAGTGCGCGGCGGCGCTCGCGTCACCCGTCCTCGACGCGAGACACTCGCCCGGTACGCCGGACTGATCCTCGAATACGAGGGCGTGAAGGTCAAGGACGTCTACGACGCCAGGGCCACCCTGGAGGTGCCTATGGTCGAGCAGCTGGCACGGGACCGCAACCCCGAGGCGATCGCCGAACTCGAGGAGATCGTCGAACGCGAATCGCAATTGAACCCGGGCAGCGATGCCGTCGACCAGCTGACGGACTTCCACGCGGCAGTCGCACGGCTGTCGGGGAACGACACCCTGCAGATCGTGAGCGACATGCTGCACCACATCATCGAAAAGGCCAACCGCTCACTGCAACCCACCGCGGGCACCCGCGCTGAGCAGGCGGTGCGGCGATCCGCCAAGACCCACCGCATGGTGCTGGACATGATCAAGGCAGGCGACGCCGAGAAGGCCGGCGAGCTCTGGAAGCGCCACCTTCAGAAGGCCGAGGAATTCGTTCTCACGGGATCGGAAATGTCCACGGTCGTCGACCTTCTCGAATGACCGGCGTCGACGAGGTCAATCACCACGACCTCGAAACGCCGGACTCGGTACAGGTCCGGTTCGGCATCGAGTACCTCGAAACCGACATCACTGCCGCGACCGCGGCGATGACGATGTCCATGGGTCGTTACCGAAACCCCTTCACCGCTGCACCCACGATCGGGCCGCTGGCCATTCTGGTCGATGCGGCGGCGGGAATCGTCAACCACTACCGTCGGCGCCCCGGACAGTGGACCGTGTCGAGTGAGCTGTCAATGGACGTCAGCCTCGACGGCCTCGGCGAACTCGACGGTCCGGTCTTGGCCACGGCGCATGCCCTGAGTCCATTGGGCACCACGTCATTGGGAATGTGCACGCTGACCTACGGCGGTACCGTCATCGGCAGTGGCACGGTGCGATCGTTCTTCGTCGACACCGAGGCGCGTTCGTCGGACTGGCCGCCAGAAACCTTGGACCTCACGGACGAAACACCGATCGCCGACCGGATGGCCGTTCACGTCGTGCCGGACGCGGTCGGCCACGTCCTGTCGCAGCGGGTCGATCCCTGCCTCAACAACGAGATCGACATCGTGCACGGCGGTGTCGCGGCGGCGGGTCTCGAGTTCGCGGCGTCGGCGGC
>JAOPUT010000290.1 GCA_025963385.1 Mycobacterium sp. | reverse complement strand
CCCGTGGGACAAGCCGGTCCGACGCCTCAACGAATTCCTCGACGGGCTGCTACCGCTGCTTTCCGGTGAGGCTGCCGACGCGACGGGCGAGTTCGTGACGACACGTGGCGCGCTGATGATCTCCGGTGCGCCACGCCCCGATGTCTACATCGCGGCGCTTGGCCCACAACTGCTCAAGATCGCCGGCAAGCGGACCGCGGGCACCTGCACGTGGATGACCGGTCCCAAGACGCTGGCCGGGCACGTCACCCCAACGCTGCGTCAGGCCGCCGCCGATGCGGGCCGCGCCGAGCGCGACGTGCGCGTGGTCGCGTCGCTGCCGATCAGCGTCACCGATGACGTCGACGGTGCGCGCAAGGTGGCCGCCGAGCAGTTCTCCGTGTACGGCTACCTGCCGTCATACCGGGCGATGCTCGACCGCGAGGGCTATGCCGGTCCAGAGGATGCCGCAATCATCGGTGACGAGGCCACGGTGAAGGACCGCCTCGAGGAGCTTCGCGCCGCCGGCGTCGACGAGTACGTCGGGGCGCCGTTCGACGCCTTGCCGGAGGGGCGGGCCCGAACCCGAGCGGTGCTGCGCGAGTTCGACAGCTGAGGCTCAGCGCCCCTGCGGCGCAGCCAAAGCCGTGGCGGGCGGTGCTGCTGGCGCTGCCAGCGAGCCTTTTGGCAGCGGGACGGTTGGGACGCCCGGCGTGTGAACTGCCCCAGACAGCCAGGGCATCGACGCCGTGAAGACCTGGGTCGCCAGCGGCCAGTCGTGACGGCCCGTCGTTGGCACGACCGCGCACGTTATGCCGTTGGCCCGGCCGAGGGTGCACAGGGAATTGGCCGCCTGGGTCTGATCGCCCGGGTTTCCTGCCGCGTCGCGTCCGCCGAGCCCAACTGCATCGTCGCCCTGGTTGGACTTGTGCTGAGTGGGCTTGTCCGTCGAGATGGCGAACCATCCCGAAACTCCTTGGTAAGGACCATGTTTGGTGATGACCGTGGACGGATCGAATTCCGCCCACGCATCGGCGTTCCCACTGTAGAGCCGGGAGATGGTCTGGTCCTTCGTGCCTGCGTTCGGCCCCGTGTCGCCTGCGATGTCGACGAAACTGCTGAACAACTCGGGATGCATCACGGTGAGATCGACCGCGCACGTGCCACCCATCGACCAGCCGACGACGCCCCAGTTGGCGCTGCTGGGACTCGTGCCGTAGTGCGAGTTCACGTACGGCACCACGTCCTTCGTCAGGTGGTCAGCCACGTTTCCCCGAACACCGTTGACGCATTCGGTGTCGTTGTTGAACGACCCACCGGAGTCGACGAACACGAACACCGGCGCATTACCTCCGTGCGTCGCCGCGAAGCCGTCGATGATCGCTGCGGCGTTGCCGGTGCGCAGCCAGTCGGCCGGGGTGTTGAACTCGCCCGCGATCATCATGACGACCGGGAGTTTGGGCGGGGGGTTGGTGGAGAACCACTTGGGCGGTAGGTAGACCAGTTCCGTCCGGTGCTTGAAGCCTGAGGCCGTCGGGGGGATGTCCACCGGGACGACGCTGCCGTGGTCGAGCACGGTGTGGGCCTGCTGCATGGCGGCGATGGTGGTGGCGTCCGTTTCGTCGGGCAGCGCTCCCGCGGTCAGCTGATTCCAGGCGACCTGGACGGTGGGGAAGTAACCCACCCAGGTGTTCAGGGCCAGCCCGGTGCCGAGCAGGCACAGCGGGACTGCTGTCACCGCGGCGGCCCGTCGCCACTTGATGCCGCGCCAGCCCAACACCGCCACGCCGAGCGCGAAGCCCGTCAGGCCGGTCCATATCCACAGCGAGTCCGGGGCCGGGTCGCCCGCCATTCCCTGCGAGTCGACGAACCAGTGCGCCCACGCAGCGACCGCCAGCCCGATCACGATCGATACCGGCAGCCAGACGAGTCGCCACCGCCTGGTGCGCCAACCGATCGCCAGGGCCAGCACGATGACAGCGATGGCCTGCAGAGTCAGCGGCAACCAGCCCTGCAGCAGCGACAACCCGTGGCGGTAGTTCGCGGGCGCGTCGGCGGCCAAGAGGGTCACGGCAACGGGAACGTGTGAAACGGGCACTGTTACATGGTCGCAACAAAACCTGAGCGTCTCCCAAAGTGAGCGCCATCATGAGGCCAGCGGCGGTGAGGTTCATGGGAAACGCAAAAGGCCCCCGCGTGGCGGGGGCCTTGAGCGTGTAGTTCCTAGAAGGACGCCTCGTCGAGTTCCATCACGTCGTTGTCGATCGTGTCGATGACCAACTTGGTGCTGGTGAGCAGCGGCAGGAAGTTCTTCGCGAAGAACGACGCGACCGCGACCTTGCCCTCGTAGAAGGACTTGTCGGCACCAGTGGCGCCATCGTCCAGCGCGGCAACGGCGACGACCGCCTGCTTCTGCAGCAGCCAGCCGAGCACCAGGTCGCCGACGCTCATCAGGAAGCGCACGGAGCCCAGCCCCACCTTGTAGAGGCTCTGAGGATCCTCCTGCGCGGCCATCAGGTAACCGGTGAGCGTCGCGGCCATGCCTTGCACGTCGGCCAGAGCGGTCGCGAGCAGCGCCCGCTCAGCCTTCAGCCGGCCGTTGCCCGACTCGTTCTTCACGAACTGGTCGATCTCGTTCGCAATGTAACCCAGTGCAACGCCCTTGTCCCGCACGATCTTGCGGAAGAAGAAGTCCTGCGCCTGGATGGCCGTGGTGCCCTCGTAGAGCGAGTCGATCTTGGCGTCGCGGATGTACTGCTCGATCGGGTAGTCCTGCAGGAAGCCGGACCCGCCGAACGTCTGCAGCGATTCGGTCAGCTTGGCGTACGCCTGCTCCGAACCGACACCCTTGACGATCGGGAGCAGCAGGTCGTTGACCTTGGTGGCCAGCTCGGCGTCCACGCCGTGCACGATCTTGGCGACCGGCGCGTCCTGGAACGTCGAGGTGTACAGGTACAGCGCGCGCAACCCCTCGGCGTAGGCCTTTTGGGTCATCAGGGACCGACGGACGTCCGGGTGGTGAGTGATGCTCACGCGCGGCGCGGTCTTGTCGGTCATCTGCGTCATGTCCGAGCCCTGCACGCGCTCCTTGGCGTACTCGAGCGCGTTGAGATAGCCGGTCGACAGCGTCGCGATGGCCTTGGTGCCCACCATCATTCGGGCCTGCTCGATGACGTCGAACATTTGCGCTATGCCTTCGTGCACCTCGCCGACGAGCCAGCCGACGGCGGGTACGTCGTGCTGCCCAAAGGACAGCTCGCAGGTCGCGGAGACCTTGAGGCCCATCTTGTGCTCGACGTTGGTGACGAAGACGCCGTTGCGCTCGCCGGGCTCGCCGGTCTCGGGATCGAAGTGGTACTTCGGCACGAAGAACAGCGAAAGCCCCTTGGTGCCCGGTCCGGCACCCTCGGGGCGGGCCAGCACGAGGTGCAGGATGTTCTCACCGAGGTCGTCCGCGTCACCGGAGGTGATGAAGCGCTTCACGCCGTCGATGTGCCAGGTGCCGTCGGGCTGCTGGACGGCCTTGGTGCGGCCCGCGCCGACGTCGGAACCGGCGTCCGGCTCGGTCAGCACCATGGTCGAGGTCCAGCCGCGCTCGGCGGCGAGCACGGCCCACTTCTTCTGCTCTTCGGTGCCGAGGTGGTGCATGATCTGGGCGAAGCCGGCCCCCATCGCATACATGTAGACGGCGGGGTTGGCGCCGAGGATGTGCTCGATCAGGGCCCACTGCAGCGCGCGAGGCATCGGCATGCCGCCGAGTTCTTCGTCGAGGCCGATCTTGTCCCAGCCGCCGTCGAGCAGCGCGCGGACGGACTTCTTGAAGGCCTCTGGCAGCGCGACGGTGTGGTTGTCGGGATCGAAGACGGGGGGATTGCGGTCGCCCTCGGCGAACGAATCGGCGATCGGTCCCTCGGCCAGCCTGCTGATCTCTGCAAGCATTTCGCGGGCCGAATCCTCGTCCAGGTCTACATACGCGCCCTGGCCGAGCGCCTTGTCGACGCCGAACACCTCGAACAGGTTGAAGGCCTGGTCACGGACGTTGCTCTTGTAGTGGCTCACTGTTCCTCCTCGATGAGAATGCCACCTGCGGTTGGGTACTCACAATAAGTTACCCACCAGTAACTGCGGTTAACTATACCGGCAGGTAACTTCAACGCAAAGCAGTCTGAGCAAATTTCTGCCAGCTACCTAACCAAGTGGTTGATCGCACCTGCCCAAACGGTTGGTTGGGCGCCGTGAACAGGACTTTCTCATGGATGTGAGATCCGCCACGAGCGGCCTCAGCACGGCCATTAGGGTAGCTCGAATGAGGCGTGTAGCGGTCTGGGGAACAGGCAATATGGGGTCGACGGCGATCCGGTCGACGGTGGCCTTTCCCGGCCTGCGCCTCGCGGGCGTAATCACCTCGTCGGCAGCCAAATCTGGTAAGGACGCCGCCGAGTTCGCTGGGCTTGCCGAGCCGACCGGCGTCTCGGCCACCACCGACGTCGACGCGGCGTTGGCAGCGTGCGACGCCGTGGCCTACATGGCGTCGGGCGACATCCGTCCCGAGGAAGCGATCGACGACATCGAGCGGTGCCTCCGCGCAGGCGTCCACGTCGTGACGCCGTCGCTGTACTCGCTATACGACCCGCGTTCGGCGCCCAAGGAGTGGGTCGACCGACTGACCGCAGCCGCCGAGGAGGGCGGCGCCACCATGTTGGTCAGCGGCGTCGACCCGGGCTGGGCCAACGACGCACTCGCGGTCATGGCCGCTGGCTTGTGCACGCGCATCAAGACCATCTACTGCCAGGAGATCTTCGACTACTCGACCTACGACCAGCCGTACGCGGTGAAGGTGTCGTGCGGATTCGGTGGGTCCATGGACGAGGTGCCGATGATGCTGCTGCCGTCCATCCCGACCATGGTTTGGGGCGGCAACATCCGGCTCATCGGGCGCGGGTTGGGACTGGACATCGACGAGATCACCGAAGAGTTGGAGCGGCTGCCGCTCGAGGAGTCGGTCGACACCGTCATGGGTCCCTTCGAGAAGGGTACCCAGGGCGCCTTCTGGCTGAAGATCATCGGCTGGTCCGGCGGCAAGAAGCGCATCGTCGTCGACCACATCACCCGCATCCACCCCTCCTGCGCGCCGCAGTGGCCACAACCCGACGAGGGGGCAGGCGACCACCGTGTCGTCGTCGACGGCGACCCGCAGCTGACCATCGTCAGCCGCGCCGACCTGCCAGGCGGTAACCGTGCCGACGGCGGCAACACCACGGCGGCCAACCGGCTGCTCGGGGCCATCGAGTGGCTGGCGACCCAGAAGCCGGGCATCTACGACGGGCTCGACGTGCCCCTGCACACCCAGTTGCCCGACGAGGTCGAAGCCACCCGCTGGGCCTAGGAGACCTCAGCCTCTTCCGAAGCCTTTTCCGAAGCCTCTTCTGAAGCCCCCTCCGCCGGTGCGACCGGCTGCGGCTCCTCCTTCGGCGATTCCGCGTCGGGCATCTGACTCACCAGATACTCGGCGAGCCCGCCGATGGACGGATAGTCGAATACCGCGGTCGCGTTGATCGTGAACGCGCCGCCGAACTGACTGTGCAACCGGTTGCGGAGTTCGATCGCCATCAGTGAATCCGTGCCCAGGTCCAGGAACCGACTGGATGCGGCGGGCGGTTGCGCCAGCCGCAGGAAGTTCTGCACCTCGCGCTGAAGGAATTCTGTCACGAAGCCGGCGCGCTGCGGCACCGGTATCTCCTGCAGCTGCTTGAGCAACTCACTGTCACCGGTCACCTCTCCGACGGCACTCGGCAATACCAGGTCGAGGATCGGTGGACGCGAGCTGCCAAGCACCTTCGCAGCCCGTTGCCAGTTGGCCTTGATGACGGTGGCCTGGCCGGTTCCGTTGGCGACGACCTCGGCGAGTGCGCTCAATGCGGCTGACGGCTCCAGCGGAATCAGGCCCTGCGCGCCGATATTCGCGCTCGCCGCCTCTGAAGAGGCCATGCCGCCTTGGGCCCAGGGGCCGAAGTTGACACCGGTGGCGGGCAAGCCTTGCGCTCTTCGCTGCGCGATCAGGCCGTCGAGCAACGCATTGGCGGTCGCGTAATTGGCCTGACCGGGTGAACCGAACAAGGCGGACACCGAAGAAGACACGATGAAGAAGTCCAGCTCGTCGTCCTTCGTCAAACGGTCCAGGTGGCAGGCGCCGAAGGCCTTGGCCGCCAACGTCGTCCGGAATCGCTCCACACTCTGTTGACCCAGCAGCGCATCGTCGAGCACGCCGGCCAAATGTGCCACCCCGGCGAGCGGCGGCAACTCGGCGCGGATCCGCTGCAACAGCTTCTCGACCTCGGACTCCTCGCCGACATCGGCCGCGAAGACGTGGATGCGGCTCTTGTACCGCTCGGTGATGTCATCGATCACCCGTTGCGCGTCCGCATCGGGCGCGCGCCGACTGGTCAACACGATGTCACCGGCTCCGAGCTGAGCCAGATACGACGCGGTGTGCAGGCCGATCGCACCGAGGCCGCCGGTGATCAGATAGCTCCGATCGGCTCGCGGCTGCAGCGGGTTCGGTATCTGGCACACGATCTTTCCGATGTGCCGCGCCTGCTGCATGCGGCGGAACGCGGCCCTCGCCTCGGTCAGCGGGTAGATCTCGGCGGGCAGTGGCGTCCATTCGCCCTTGGCCAACCCTTCCGACACCTCGGTCAACAAGGCCCGAATGCGCTCTGGCTCTTGGATGGTCACCGTGTCCAGCGCCACGATCTCGTACGCGATGTCGGGACGGGCCTCCGCCATCTGCTCCGGCGTCCAGATGTCGCGCTTGGCGATCTCGAGGAAGCGGCCATTCTGGGCGGTGGCCCGCACGGTCGCCTCGAGGAAACCTTCGCTGGTCAGGCTGTTGAGCACCACATCCACACCCGAGCCGCCGGTATCCGCCAAGATCTGGTCGGCAAAGTCCGTGGTGCGCGAATCGTAGACGTACTTCACGCCCATCTTGCGCAGCGTCGCGCGTTTGAAGGTGCTGGCCGTGGCGAAGACCGTGGCACCGCACTGCTGTGCCATTTGGATCGCAGCCAGGCCGACACCACCACTGGCGGCGTGAATGAGCACCCGTTCACCGGGCTTCAGCTGCGCCCAGTCGAACGCGAGCCGGACCGTCAGCGCCGCCGCGGGAATGGTGGCCGCCTCGACCGCGCTCACCCCGTCGGGGATCGGCGCCAGCAACTGTTCCGGCACGTTGAACCGGCTGGCGAACGCGCCCTGCATGAAGCCGTAGACGCGTTGACCGACTTCGACTCTGGTAGCGCCACTACCCAATTGGGTGACTACGCCGGCGAAGTCGCCGCCGATCGGGCCCGGATCACCAGGGTAGAGGCCAAGGACGTTGAGCACGTCTCGGAAGTTGAGTCCCGCGGCCTCGACCCGGACCTGGACATAGCCATCGGCAGGCGGCGGCACATCCACCTCGGTCAGCCGCAGGTTGTCGATCGCACCGCGTTCGGTGGGCGCCAGCGCGTAGTCGCCTCCGCGCGGCACCGTGAGATGGCCGCTGCGCGCCCACGGCAACAACCGGGAGGCCAGCAGCTTTCCTTGCCGCAGCGCGATTTCCGGCTCGTCGGTGGGGGTGGCGAGCAGATCGGCCAGCGTGCGCACGGCCTCCGGCGATCCGTCGGAGTCGACGAGTTTGCAGTGCAGCGCCGGTTCCTCGTTGATCGTGGTGCGCCCGAATCCCCACAGTGCCGCCTGCACCGGGTCGACCGGCTCGCCCGATTCGCATGCCACCGCCCGGTCGGTGACGATCCAGAGACCATGCGGAAGTTTCACTCCGCCATTTTGTGAGCCACCCTGCACGGTGTGCACGGCGCTGAGCAGGTTGGCGAGCTCGGACTCGAGCCGCGCGGCGACGTCGGCGCTCGACTCTTCTGTGCCCGAATTCTCTGGGCTCCGGCCCGTAGCGTGCCAGACGACGCCGGAGAACGGCAGACCGCGCTCGTGAGCCTGGGTCAACAGCTGCCCCAAAAGCTCCGGATCGGTCATCCGGTGGAACGGGATGCAGCCCGGCACCTTGGCGGCCAGTTCGTCGAAATCGGCAATCAGCCAGGTGCCGTTGGCATTCCCGACGCCCTCAGCATCACTGATCGGTGCTGGCGGCGGCACCTCGTGCCAGCCAACGGTGTACAGCAGCCGCGTGGCATCGCCGCCGAGGCCCCGCAGCAACGCCTCACGGGGTGCTCGTTTGACGGTGAAGTCGCGAATCCCCCCGAGCTGACGGCCATCCCGATCGATGTAGTCGAGATCGAAGACCTGGGTTTCGCTGTCCAGGGCGCTGGTGTGCCACCTGGCGCGGCAGTAGAACCGTCGAGGCATCTTCTCCCGCAGCGTCACCTGCCCGTAGCGCAGCGGCAGGAACAGATCGTTGACGCCCTGTTCGGCCGCGAGAAGTGCAGGGAACGCCGGGAAGGCGACTCCGGTGCACAGGTCCATCAGCACCGGGTGCATCGGTTCGGTTCCAAGTTGTTCGGCGAGTTCTTCGCCGACGATGATGTCGCCGATCGCTTCACCCTCACCGAGCCACAGCGACTTCAGGGAACCGGACCACGTCGGGCCCCATGCCAACTCCAGGTCGGCGAAGGTCTCGAACAGCTCCTGTGGACGCATGCGATTCAAGCGCTCGATCGCTTCGTCGACCGGATCATTCTCGGATGCTGGCTCGTCAGTGTCGTCGGCGACGCCGGCAACGACGGTGCCTTCGGCATTCAACGACCAATCGGCATCAGTGACGCCGTACGCGCGGCTGTGCACTTGGAATTTCGACCCACTGCCGTCGTCCAGCGGGTGCAATGTCAGCTGTACCTCGCGAGAGCTCTTCTCGGGCAGAATGATCGGCTCGTAGAAGAAGACATCCTTGGCCTGCGCCGGCGTACCCACTGCGGCCAGTGCCATCGCCGCATACGTCGCCCCGGGGACGACGACGGTGCCATAGATGACGTGGTCGGAAAGCCATGGCTGCGATTTGACGGACAACCTGCTGGTGTAGACGGTGTCGCCGGAGGCGAGGTCTTTTGCACTGCCCAGGATTCCCGATACCGCGGCTCCGTGGACACCGGAGCCGGCGATTCCGGACGTCTTGGGCCAGAAGCGGCGGTGCTGGAACGGATAGGTGGGCAATTCGAGTCTGCGACGGGGTTGGCGATGCAGCGCAGCGAAATTCGGTCGGTGGCCGCCGACGTAGGCCGCGGCCAGCGCGTCGGCGATCTGGCGCCGGTCGCCGACCCCCTTGCGCAGCGACACGATCGCCCGCGGCGCGGCCAGGTGCTCCGGCCAGACCTGAACCGCAGCCCCGGTCAACACGGGTTGCGGACCGAGTTCCATCAACACCGAGCAGCCCAGCGCCGCCACGGTGCGCACGCTTTCGGCGAATTGCACCGGCTGGCGGGAATGCCGCCGCCAGTATTGCGCGTCGAGTGGGGTTTGGGTCGCCAGCACCGCGCCTGTGCGGTTGCACACCAGCGGCAGAGTGGGGACAGCGAACTGCAACTGCGCTGCATACGACTCGAATTCGTCGAGCACCGGATCAAGCAATTCCGAGTGGAAGGCGTGGCTGGTCTCCAGCCAGGTGCAGCGAATCCCCTCCCCGTCGAATCTGGCGACGACGTGTTCCAAATCCTCACCCGGACCCGAGAGCACGGTGTTGGGTCCGTTGTAGGCGCCGACCGACACTCGCGGGAATTCGCCGGCGATCTCCTCGACGTGCTTGGCGTCGGTGAACACCGCCACCATTCGCCCACCTTCGGGAAGGCTGCCGAACATCCTGCCGCGCTCGGCCATCAGCCGTGCGCCGTCCTCGAGGCTGAAGACTCCGGCCACACATGCCGCTGCGTACTGGCCCACGCTGTGCCCCAGCACCACGTCGGGCTCGATGCCCCACGACTGCCACATCCGGGCCAGACCCAGCTCGACGGCGAAGATTGCTGGCTGCGCAAACGACGTGTGCCGCAACCTTTCTCCGGTTTCACGATCGGTGGCGAGCAGCACATCCAGCAACGGGAGCGGCAGGATGTCTTTGACCGCGTCTGCGCAACGTGTCACGGTTTCGGCGAAAACCGGCTCGGCGTCGAACAACTCGCGCGCCATGCCCGGGTACTGGCTGCCCTGCCCGGTGAACAACCACGCCGTCGTCGGACGGTTCGTGTGCTCGCCGCGGACGACACCGGGCCGCAGGCGGTTTTCGGCCAGCTCGGCCAGGCTTTCGCGCGCACCCTCGACCGAATCCACGACCAGCGCGGCCCGATGTTCGAAATGAGAACGGCCCGTGCCGGCGGTGAAGCAGACGTCGGCGAGGTCGACGTCCGGGCGGGCTTTCAACCAGGACTCGTAACGCTGCGCAACCGCTACCAGTGCTTCCGGTGACCGCGCTGACAGTGCCAGCACGTTGAAGGGCTGCTCGTCGGTGTCCGACTCCTCGGCCGCTTGCGCCGGCGCCTCCTCGATCAGCACGTGCGCGTTCGTGCCGGTGAACCCGAAGGAACTCACGCCGGCACGCCGCGGCCTGCCGTCGGCGTGCCAGGGGATCGATTCGCCCACGACCCGTACCGGCAGCGAGTCCCACGGAATGTGCGGCGATGGCTTGTCGAAGTGCAGGCTCTGCGGCAGCACTTCGTGCTGAAGCGACAGCACGACCTTGATCAGACCCGCTGCCCCCGATGCCGATTCGGTGTGACCGATGTTGGTCTTCACCGATCCCATCAGCAATGGTCGGTCCTCGTCGCGCGAGCCGCCGTAGGCGGCTGCGGCCGCCTGCACCTCGATCGGATCACCCAGCGGAGTGCCGGTCCCGTGCGCCTCGAGGTAGTCGACATCCCCGCCGGTCAAACCGGCACGAGTCAGCGCCGTCCCGATGAGCCGTTGCTGTGCACCACCATTGGGCACGGTCAGACCACTGGACGCGCCGTCCTGGTTGACCGCGCTGCTGGAAATGACCGCGCAGACCCGATCGCCGTCGCGCACCGCGTCGCTCAGTCTCTTGAGCACCAGAATTCCGCAGCCTTCACTGCGCACGTAGCCGTCGGCGGAGGCGTCGAACGTCTTGCATCGCCCGACGGGGGAAAGCATCCTCGCGCGCGAGGCGGCGATGACCGTCACCGGGCTCAGCAAGACGTTCACACCGCCGGCCAACGCGACGTCGCAGTCACCGAAGCGCAGAGCCTGGCAGGCCTGATGAACGGCCACCAACGCCGAGCTGCATGCGGTATCGACTGCCATTGCCGGTCCTTCGAGGCCCAGCGCGAAGGCAACCCGACCGGAAATGGCGTTGAGCGCGTTGCCGGTGATGAAGTAGGGCTCGATCTTGTCGATCGATTCCGACGACAGCAGATGCGCATACTCGTTGGCGGCCACCCCCATGAAGATGCCGGTTTTGCTTCCGCGCATGGCTGACGGCGCGTACCCGGCGCGTTCCAAACCCTCCCATGCCGTTTCGAGCGTCAGTCGCTGCTGCGGCTCGATCCAGACCGCCTCGCGCGGGGAAATGCCGAAGAATTCGGGATCGAAACCATCGATGCCGTCGAGGAATCCGCCGAACCGCGTGTAGGTCTTGCCTGGAGTCTCTGGATCCGGGTCGTAGAACTCGTCGATGTCGAATCGGTCCTCCGGGACTTCCCGGATCGCATCGACACCGCCGGACAGCACCTCCCAGAAGGCTTCCGGGTCGGGCGCGCCGGGGAACCGGCACGACACCGCGACGATCGCGATCGGTTCGTCCGTGCGCATCGGCGCCACTGACGCGAGCTGAGGCCCCGGTTTGGTGGCGGCCTGCTCCTTGAGCCCGAGCACTTCGCCGAGTAGGTAGTCAGCCACGTCGGACAGCCGGGGGTGGTCCATCACCAAGGTGATCGGGATGTCCTTGCCCACCCCTTGTTCGATGCGCTGCCGCAATTCGACGGCCATCAGCGAATCCATACCGAGGTCGAAGAACCCCGCGTCTTCACGGATCTCCGCGGTATCGACGCGGGTCACCTCTGCTACCGCGTCGCGCAGGTAATCCGTCAGAAGCTTCTTGCGCTGCTGCACGGGGGCATTGGTGAGCCGCTCCACCAGTTGGGTCTTCCCAGAAGGCGTTACGACCGGCGCCGTATCGGGCACCTCGCGCTCGAACTCGGCCAGGAAGGCTCGCTTCCCCGCCTGCTGGTAGAGCGGCAGGAAACGGGCCCAGTCGATCCGGGCTACCACCCCCTGTGCCGGGCCCTGCGCACCAGCAGTCGCCACGACGTCGGCCAGGCCTGCCAGCGCGTCGGAAGGCGACAGTGTCCGGACGCCGCGCTTCTCCAGTCGGGCACGCGACTCCGCGTCCGCCATGCCAGCCGACCAGGGCCCGAAGTTGACGCTGACCCCGGGGATGCCCTGTTCGCGCAGGCGCCAGGCCAGCCCATCGAGGAAGGCGTTGGCCGCGCCGTAGGCGGTCTGACCGAATCCGCCCCATACCGAGGCGATCGACGAGGTGCTGACGAAGAAGTCCAGCTGCAGGTCGGCGGCCGCTTCGCTCAAATGCCAAGCACCCCAGACCTTCCCCGCGAAGACGCGATCCACTTCGGCGTCATCCAGGTTGCTCAACGCAGTGGTGCCAAGCTCCCCCGCGGCATGAACGATGCCGGCCAACGGCGGCAGCTCGGCCTGCACGGTGGCCAGCAGGCGTGCGATGTCGTGCGCATCCGCGACGTCGCCAGCGATTACCCGGAATGTGCAGCCGTGTTGTTCGCTCAGTGCGTCGATCCGCTGTCGCGCTGCCTCGCTGGGCTCGCGTCGGCTGGTCAGCACCAGGTGCTTGGCGCCGTGGGCGGCCAGGTGTCCGGCGATTTCCAGACCGATCGACCCGAGCCCACCGGTCACCAAATACGTTGCGTGATCGCGCAATTCCAGCGGCGTAGCGCTTGGCTGCTCATCCCGCCGGACCAGCCGGGGAACGTAGACTGCTTGATCGCGCAGCGCGATTTGGTCTTCCCTGGAGGCCGACTCGGGGGGCGTCACCGACACCTGGTGGACGAACCGCGACCATTCGTCGGTGACATCTCCCGTCGCTTCGCTCGCCCCAGTAGTGCCTCCTGATAGATCCGCCAGTCCGCCCCAAACTTGCGGAAGCTCCAGCGCGGCGGCGCGACCGAATCCCCATAGGCAACTCTGATCCGGTGACACGGTGTCCGCGTCGGTGACTCGTTGCGCGCCGCGGGTCACCACCCAGATGGGTCTGCGCAACTCGGCGGCGATCGCAGCACGGAAGAGCCGCCGTGTTCCGCCCAGGATTTTGTGTTGCATCCGCAACAGTGACCGGGTCGAGGGTGCACCGCCAGAGTCAAGCGCGGCGACATGCACGATGCGTGTCGTCGGATCGTCTGCTGCCGCAGTGCGCAACGCGTCTGCGAGCTGTTCCTCGTCCGCGTCGGACACCGGTAACCCGAAGAACCGGTGTCGGTGTCCACGTGCGGTGAGCACGTCGACCAGAGGCTGGACTGCACCGGTGTCGTCGCCGATGAGGATCCAGGCGGATGCCTCGCCGGCTTCCGTGCCGGAACTTGATGCAGTGGATTTCTCCCAGCGGATCTCGTAGCGGTCGTCCGTGATGGACTGGGTTGTCCGTTGTTGGTTGTGTTGTGCCGCAAGCTTGGTCAACACATTGAGGGTCTGTTGGTCGCCACTCGCACCACCGAGCAGAGTCGCGAGTTCCTCGATCCGGCCGTCCTCGAGAAGGCGGACGGCCCGGGTACTCGCGCCCACGTGCTGTTGTGGCTTGGCGGTATCTCGATTGGCATCCCAATTGTCCGAGAACCAGTACTGGCGGTGCTCGAACGGATAGGTGGGCAGGTCGAGCTTTCGCGCGTGCGCCTGACGAAGAGCGGCGAATTCGGGCTGAGCGCCCAAGACATACGCGTCGGCCACGGCTTCGGTGATCTGTCGGTGGTCGGCGACATTCCGGCGTAGGGAAGCGACCACCTTCGGTGCGGTCGCCGGGTCTGGCCATGCCCCGAGCGCTGCCGCGGTGAGCACCGGCCGGGGGCCGATCTCGAGCAACAGTTTGCAATTCAGCTCGGCAAGGGTGCGCACGCTCTTGGCGAACTCCACCGGTTGGCGCGCGTGACGGCGCCAATAGGCGCCATCGAGCTTCATGCTCCTGCCGAGCGCGGTGCCGGTGCGGTTGTCGATCAGAATCCGTTGTGGCGTATTGAAGTCGAACCGCTGCGCATACTCCTCGAACTCGTCGAGAATCGGGTCCAGCAGCGCGGAGTGGAACGCGTGGCTGGTGTCCAGCCAGTCACACCGGACACCATCGGCCGCCAGTGGGGCCAACGCCTTCTCCAGCTCCTCTGCGGGTCCGGACAATACGGTGTTGACACCGTTGTAGGCGGCGACCGAGAGACTCGGGAACTCGTCGGTCAGGCCCTCGACACGCTCGGCGGCGGCGAACACCGCGACCATCCGACCACCCGCAGGCAAGCTGCCGAAGAGGCGGCCGCGCTCGGCCATCAACAGCGCGCCGTCCTCGAGGCTGAACACGCCCGCGACGCAGGCCGCCGAATACTGGCCGACGCTGTGGCCCAGCACTACGTCTGGCTCGAAGCCCCACGACTGCCAGAGCCGGGCCAGGCCCAGCTCCACCGCGAACAAGGCGGGCTGTGCATAGGAGGTCTGCCGCAGCGTTTCTTCGCTGTTCGGGCTGTCGGAACCTTGTCCCGTCGCTTCGCTCGCCCCGACATCGAAAATGACGTCCAGTAATGGCTTTTCGAGAACGTCAGCGACCGCAGCGGCGCACCGCTTCAGCGTCTCGGCGAACACCGGCTCGGTGTCGAACAACTCCTTGGCCATGCCGGGGTACTGACTGCCCTGACCGGTGAACAGCCACGCCGTCTTCGGTGTGTCATGGGATTCTCCGCGCACCAGTCCGAGCGCCGGGCGGTCGTCCGCGAGCGCGCCGAGTAGCTCGATGGCGGATTCTCTCGAATTGACCACCAATGCGGCGCGGTGCTCGAGGTGTGCCCGTCCCGCCCCGGCGGTGAAACACACGTCCGCCAAGGTGGCCTCCGGGTGCGCGCTCAACCAGCTGCGGTACTGATCGGCTACCTCGCCCAACGCGGCGGGCGTCCGCGCCGAGAGCGGAAGAACGCTGAACCGACTGTCCGCTGGCTGCTCGACCGTACGTGGTGGCGATACTGGAGCCTCTTCGAGGAGCACGTGAGCGTTGGTTCCGGCGAACCCAAACGAGCTGACTCCCGCGATGCGCGGCCGATCGTTGCGCTCCCAGGGGACGGTCTCCTTCAACACCTCCACTGCGAGCCGGTCCCAGGGAATGTGCGGCGACGGGTTGTCGAAGTGCAGGTGTTTTGGCAAGATCTCGTGCTCGAGCGAGAGGATGACCTTGATGACACCCGCGATTCCGGCGGCGGCTTCCAGATGCCCGATATTCGTCTTCGCCGATCCGATCAACAGCGGCCGGCTCGCCTCGCGGCCAATGCCGTACGCCGCACCTGCGGCCTGAGCCTCGATCGGGTCGCCCAGCGATGTTCCGGTGCCGTGTGCCTCCAGGTATCCGACGTCGCTGGGTTCGAGGTCGGCGCGTTTCAGCGCATCGGCGATGACCCGTTGTTGGGCAATGCCGTTCGGCACCGTCAATCCACCCGATGCGCCGTCCTGGTTGATCGCGCTGCCGCGGATCACGGCCCGAATCCGGTCCCCGTCTGCAAT
Source organism: Mycobacterium sp. (assembly GCA_025963385.1). Taxonomy (GTDB): domain Bacteria; phylum Actinomycetota; class Actinomycetes; order Mycobacteriales; family Mycobacteriaceae; genus Mycobacterium. The sequence goes on along the minus strand of JAOPUT010000290.1, from coordinate 39,037 downwards.
CGCGTCCTCGAGCCGCTTGATGACGATGACGCCGCAACCCTCGCCGCGAACGTAGCCGTCCGCGGCCGCGTCGAATGTCTTGCACCGGCCGTCGGGCGCGAGCATGTGCGCATGAGAGAACGTGATCATGGTCGCCGGGGTGAGCAATACGTTCGCGCCGCCGGCCAGCGCAAGGTCGCATTCTCCCAAGCGCAGCGCCTGGCACGCCTGATGGATTGCCACCAGCGATGAGCTGCACGCCGTGTCGACGGCGACCGCGGGACCCTGTAGGCCCAACCGATAGCTGATCCGGCCGGCCGCTGCGGCATTCGACGTCCCGATGGCCATGTAGGCCTCGATCTCGGGGTAATTCAACTTGTCGGATGCCATTCCCAGGTAGTCGTGGGTGGCCAGACCCACGAACACGCCGGTGTTGGTGTTTGCCAGCGCCGTTGGCGCGGTGCCCGAATGCTCTACAGCACTCCACGCCAGCTCCAACAAGAGCCGATGCTGCGGGTCCATCATCCTGACCTCGCGCGTCGACATACCGAAGAAGGGGGCGTCGAACCCCGTCACGTCATCGACGAAACCCGCGCGACGGGTCACGACCTTACCGGGCACACCGGGTTCCGCGTCGAAGAATTCGTCGACGTCCCAGCGGTCCTTTGGCACCTCGGATATCGCGTCCCGGCCGTCGCGCAGCACGTCCCAGAACCCGTCGGCATCCGGGGCACCGGGAAAACGCGCCGCATAGCCAACGATGGCAAAACGGGGGGCCGAGTCGTTCGGATGTTCGGCGGATCGCATGCCGTGTTCTCCTTGCATCGGCGGTCAGAAAGTGACTCTGAGAGATCCCCGTCGTGCCTCAAGTCCGACTTCCCCCGACGGACACTCCCCAAGGACACTATTGCACGTAATACCTGTCGCATGCGCGGCGTCGCCGTCTGGCTGGGGTCGGCTTTGGGCGAACGCGGACGAACCGAGGGTATGTTGATCCAGCAACGGGTAGTGCAGGACCGGAGCCGGCTGTGGCGGGGAAGTTACGGGAAAGGACCAAGTTTTGCGCATCGGGAAGATAACTGTTGGCGCACTTGATGAATGGGCGTTGAGTCCGGGGACAGTCACCTCATGGCATCCGACGGATGCGGCCCAGGAAACTGCGCGACGGGCGCCTGTCAGTTCGGTGCCAGTTAGCTACATGCAGCTCCAACATCTTCGGAACTACTGCGAACGAACGGCCGCGGGATTGAACTTCTCCCGCCAAATCATCGCGAGCTGTGACGTGGTCGGTCGGTGCGATGTCTCTGCCATGGATCACGCCGTCAACGCATACCTACGTCGGCACGACACGTTCCGCAGTTGGTTCGAACATGTCGGCGATCAGGAGTTCGTCCGGCATGCCATCGAGGATCCAGCAAATATTGAGTTCGTGCCGGTCGACCAAGGTCACTCGACGGTCGACGAGATACGCGCTCACGTCGTGGGCATACCGAATCCCTTGGAATGGGGTTGCTTCAGATTCGGAGTAATCCAGTACGAGAGCCACTTCACCTTCTTCGCCGCCATGGATCACGTGCACGGGGACGCGACGTTGATCGGCACGACGATGATGGAAGCCAACGCCATGTATTCGGCGGTGAGCGGAAGCGGTCAGGCCCTCACGCTGCCCGACGCCGGTAGCTTCGACGCCTTCTGCGTTCGCGAGCGTGAGTACACGTCAGCATTGACTTTGGATTCGCCTGGAGTGCGCGCGTGGATGGACTTCGCCGAGAACAACGGTGACGGTTTTCCGGAATTCCCGCTGCCGCTGGGTAACCCGAACTCCTCGACCAGCAGTGCCTGGGCCTCTCAGGTTCTGCTGGACACGGCGCAGACCGAACGCTTCGAGTCGGCCTGCACTGCGGCCGGCGCGCGCTTCGTCGGCGGCGTGTTTGCCTGTCTCGGCCTGGTGGAGCACGAGTTCACCGGTGCGCTTACATATTACGGGCTGACGCCGAGAGATTCGCGCAAAGCCGGCGATAATTTCATGACGCAGGGTTGGTTCACCGGCTTGATTCCGATCATCGTCCCGGTCGCGGCGACCTCTTTCAACGACGCCGCATACGCGGCGCAGGCCTCTTTCGATTCGGGTCTGGACATGGCGAAAGTGCCGTATTACCGCGTATTGGAGTTGGCGCCGTGGTTGAACTGGCCGCGACCGAACTTTCCGGTGTCGAACTTCTTGCACGGGGGCGCCGCTCCGCTCAATGCCATCCTCGCGGCAGGCGATTTGGGCCTTGCGAACAATATCGGAATGTATCCGGACGATCGATTCTCATATCAATTGACGATCTACATATTCCGGTACGGGGAGGGCACGGTCATGGCGATCATGCATCCCGAGAATCCGGTTGCCGAGAAGTCGGTTACCCGTTACATGGAGGCGATGAAGTCCGTGTCCGGGCGGGTTGCTGACAGCGGGCACTGGGGACGCGTCGCCTAGCGATGAGCAAAGCGATGGCGAGAGGGAGGGCGATATGCGACGGCTAGCCGATCTGGTGGTGCGATGGCCCTGGGCGGTGATAGGCATCTGGATCGCCATGGTGGTCGTCCTGCCGCTGTCGTTCCCCTCGCTCGGCGAGATGGCTCAGAAGCATCCGCTCGCCATCTTGCCCAGCGGTGCACCGTCGAGTGTCACCGCTTTGAAGATGAACGAGGCGTTTCACGAACCGGGCAACGACGATCTCCTGTTGGTGGCGTTGATCAACGAAAACGGGCTGGGTCCCGCCGACGAGGCCACCTACCGCAAGCTCGTGGGCGCGCTGCACGACGACGTGGCAGACGTCGTGTCGGTGCAGGATTTCGTCAATACGCCACAACTGCGACAGTTCCTGACGAGTGAGGACAAGAAGACCTGGGTGTTGCCAGTGGGCCTCGCGGGTGAGTTGGGCACGCCGCGCTCCCTCGACTCCTACAACCGGGTCGCCGACATCGTCGAACGCAACGTCGCCGGCAGCCCCATGACCGTGCACCTCACAGGTCCCGCGGCCACCGTCGCGGACCTCACCGTCGCGGGTGAACGGGATCGCCTGCCGATCGAGCTCGCGATCGCCGTCCTGGTGCTCGCCGTGCTGTTGCTGGTCTACCGCAGCGCGGTCACGATGCTGCTGCCGTTGGTGACGATCGGGTCGTCCCTGGTGATCGCACAGGCAGCGGTGGCGGGCTTCTCCCAGTTGACCGGGTCGGGCGTCTCGAACCAGTCCATCGTATTCCTGAGCGCGATCATGGCCGGCGCGGGAACGGATTACGCGGTCTTTCTCATCAGCCGCTATCACGACTATGTGCGGTCGGGCGCGGACTCCGAGAAGGCGGTCAAGGCGGCAATGATCTCGATCGGGAAGGTGATCACCGCCTCCGCCACCACGGTGGGCCTCACCTTTCTCCTGTTGAGCTTCGCCAAAATGGGAGTGTTCAGAACGGTCGGAAGCTCGTCGGCGATTGGTATCGGCATCGCATACCTGGCCGGAGTGACCCTGCTGCCGGCAATTCTGGTGCTCGCCGGGCCGCGCGGGTGGGTCAAGCCGCGGCGCGAACTGACTGCTCGATTCTGGCGACGTTCCGGCATACGTATCGTGCGCCGGCCGGTGGCACACTTGGTTGCCAGCCTGCTCGTCTTGGGCCTACTGGCCAGCTGCGCGATCTTCGCGAAGTTCAATTACGACGATCGCAAGGCCGTGGCGGCGTCGGCGCCGAGTTCGGTCGGATACGCCGCGCTGGAACGCCATTTCCCCATCAGTCAGTCCATCCCCGAATTCATCCTCATCCAGTCACCGCACGATCTGCGCACACCGCGGGCGCTCGCGGACTTGGAACAGATGGCTTCGCGCATCGCCCAGTTGCCGAACGTCGGGCTGGTCAGTGGCATCACCCGGCCCCTGGGCGAAGTGCCGCAGGAATTCAGGGCCACGTATCAGGCCGGGCTGGTCGGTACCCGACTGGCCGACGGCTCCGACCAGATCAACCAGCGCACCGGCGACCTCAACCGACTGGCGACCGGGGCCAACACGCTGGCCGACAGCCTCGGTGACGTGCGTTCACAGATCAACAGGATCGTGCCGAGCATCCAGAGTCTGATCGTTGAGTTCTCCTCGATGAGAACCCAATACGGCGGGGACAGGCTGGTACGGGACGTCGACACCGCCGCCAAGCTCGTCGACAGCATCAACGCGCTCGGCAATTCCATGGGTGTGAACTTCACCGCCACCAAGAACTTCTTCGCCTGGATAGGCCCGGTTCTCATGGCGCTGGACGGCAACGCGATCTGCGACGCCAATCCCTCCTGCAGCGACACCCGGATGCAGTTTCGGCAACTGGTCGACCCGAGTAACGAGGGAAACCTCAACCAGATCAACGACCTCGCGCACCAGTTCCAGGGTTTCGGTGACAAGCAGACCCTCAACGCCACGGTGAACAAGCTGAATGGCGCACTCACCAATGTTGCCAAGGCAGTCAACGCCATGGGCCTGAACAAGCCCGGTGGCCCGCAGGCGGGCCTGGCCCAGCTGACCCAAAACGCCGACCGCCTGGCCGGCGGAAGCCAGCAGGTGGCGGGCGGAGTGGACCAACTCGTCGATCAGATCAAACTGGTGGCGTCCGGACTCAACGAGGCCTCGGCCTTTCTCTTGACGATGAAGGACAACGCCGCGGACCCGTCACAGGCGGGGTTCAACATTCCCGAACAAGTGCTGGGTCTGCCGGATTTCCAGAAGGCCGCCAAGGCGTTCATCTCCCCCGACGGCCACTCGGCGCGCTATCTGGTGCAGACCAAACTGAACCCGTTCAGCTCCGAGGCGATGGATCAGGTCAATGAGATCAGTGACACCGCTCGGGGTGCCCAGCCGAACACCACCCTGTCCGACGCCACGATATCGATGGGCGGGTTCCCTGCCGCGCTGCGGGACACACGCGACTACTACGAGCACGACATCCGATTCATCATCGTCGCGACCCTCATCGTCGTCCTGCTGACGCTGATGGTGCTGCTGCGTGCGTTCGTCGCACCCCTCTATCTCGTCGGTTCCGTGGTGATTTCGTATTTCGCGGCGCTCGGCATCGGCGTCCTGACGTTCCAGTTCGTACTCGGCCAGCAGTTGCATTGGAGCGTGCCCCCGTTGGCCTTCGTGGTGCTGGTCGCCGTGGGCGCCGACTACAACATGCTCTTCGTGTCGCGAATGCGGGACGAGTCTCCGCACAGCACGCGTTACGGCGTCATCCGCGCCCTGAGTTCGACGGGTGGTGTGATCACCGCGGCGGGGTTGATCTTCGCCGCTTCGGTGGGCGGGCTCTTGTTCTCCAGCATCGGCATCGTGATCCAGGGCGGTTTCGTGATCGGGGTGGGAATTCTGCTGGACACCTTCGTCGTGCGCACCATTACCGTGCCTGCGATTGCCGCGTTGGTGGGGCGGGCGAACTGGTGGCCCTCGCGAGTGGGCGAGCAGCGTTCGGCGCCGTCGAAGGCCAGGCCACCAGCCGAGCAGTCGAGTTAGCAGGGGTCCGTGATGTATGTGAAACTAGAGAAGACGAGCGGTCAGGAATAGGGATGAAGAAACTCCTCGCAGGATTTGCGGTGCTGGTAACTGCCGGTGTCACAGGATGTTTCGGCGCCGGGAGCGCGATCGCCGACGACTCGGCGGCCCCAGTGCCGCCGGCGCCCGGCGCGACAGGACCCGCCGCGACGCCGCCTGCCGCGACGGGGCCCAACGCGACGGCGTATGCCCTGGGCGGAGCTCACGTGCTCGGTATTCCCTATGACGAATACATCCGTCTTACGGGCGCGGACTGGTTCCCTGGCATGAAGCGGGTGAAGGTCGACTACCCGGCAGGACAGGTGCAGGGGCACGTCCTGGAACGCCTGTTCCCGGGTATCGGCCGGATCGGCGAAGAGCTCCATCCCGGTCTGGGGCTGGATGGGCCGAGCATCGGCGAGTCGGTCGACGAGGGAGAGCCAAACCTCGAAACGGCCATCCGCAACGGTGGCCCCGGGACCGCGATGGGGTTGTCTGAGGGAGCGTTCGTACTCAACGCCGTGAAGGCATCGATGGCAAACGATCCGACCGCTCCGCCGCCTGATCAACTGAGCTTCGCGACGTTTGGCGACCCACTCGCGAAGACCCCCTTCGGGGAGAGTTTCCTGACCCAGATGTTTCCCGTCGGCAGTGTCGTGCCCGCGCTGGACTACCGCATGCCGCCACCGGTGGAGAGCCAGTACCACACCGACCAGTTCGTCTCTGCCTACGACAGCATCGCCGACTTTCCCGACCGGCCGGACAACCTGTTCGCCCTCGCCAACTCGATCGCCGGCCTGGCCACCGGTCACACCGCGATTGCGTTCACCAACCCGAGCAATGTTCCGCCGCAGAACATCCGAACGACGGTCAACTCGAGGGGGGCAACGACGACGACGTACCTGGTCCCCGAGCAGCACCTTCCCCTGGTGCTCGCCTTCAAGTACCTCGGGTACAACGAGGACACGCTGAATCAGTTGGACGCGATACTGATGCCGCGGGTGAATGCGGGCTATTCGCGGAACGACGATCCGGCGACCGCACCGGTCCAAGTCGACCCGGTGCACGGCTTCGACCCCGTGCAAGTCACCGCACCGGCCAACGACGCGACGTTCGGCGGCGGCGGCGATCCCATTTCGACGCTCGTCAACGGTGCCATGTCCGTGCTGTCCAACGGCGCACACTGAAAACGGACGTGACGCGACGCCTATGACGACTACCGCCCAGTCATCCATTCTCTCGATGCTGCACGGACGTGCCAGCCTGCGCCCCAATGAGGTGGCGTTCACCTTCACCGAATACGGCCACGACCCGGCCGGTGTTCGCGAAAGCCTCACGTGGGCGCAACTATCCCGCCGAACCATGAACGTGGCACGCGAGCTCAACCTTCGTGCGTCGGTCGGAGACCGGGCCGTGATCTTGGCTCCGCAGAGCCTTGACTACATTCTGGCTTTTCTGGGATCCATGCAGGCTGGGCTGATCGCGGTGCCGCTCCCGTTGCCGCATCGCGGCTCGACTGACGAGCGCGTGGGCGCGGTCTTTGTCGACACGTCGCCCTCGGTCGTGCTCACCACCTCCGCGGTCGCCGGCGATGTCGGCGACTACGTAGATCAAGCACGCATGGGAACTGCTCCCAAGATCGTCGAAATCGATTCCTTGAATCTGGACGTTGAGCCCGGCCCGACCATCGAGCCGGCTGATGTGCCCAGCGTCGCGTACTTGCAATACAGCTCGGGGTCGACTCGAACGCCGACGGGGGTCATGCTTTCGCATCGCAACCTCCAGGTGAATTTCGAGCAATTGATGCGCAGCTATTTCACGGACTGCGGCATCATGACCCCACCGGATACGATCGTGTCGTGGTTGCCCTTCTACCACGACATGGGTTTGGTGCTGGGCGTCTGCGCCCCGATCCTGGGCGGCTTCCGCGCTGATTTGACCGGCCCGGCGGCGTTCTTGGAAAGACCGGCCAGGTGGATGCAAGCCCTGGCCGAGAATCCTCGTGGTTTTTCGGCGGCGCCCAACTTCGCCTTTGACCTGGCCGCCCGCAAAACCACCGATGGTGACCTGGCGGGACTCGACCTCGGCGGGGTGCTCGGCATCATCAGCGGCGCCGAACGGGTCGAGCTGGCTACCTTGCGACGCTTCGTTGATCGGTTTGCTCACTTCAACCTTCGGGATCACATGATGCGTCCTTCCTATGGGTTGGCGGAGGCGACCGTCTTCGTCGCGGCCGGCACCTGGAATGAGTCATCGCCGGCGGACCGCTTCGATGTCGAAGAGCTGTCCGCGAGCCGCGTGGCGCGGTCTGCGGCCGGAACCGGCACGGCGCTCGTCAAATACAAGGTGCCTCAAGACCCGGCGCTGCGCATCGTCGATTCCGACACGAATCGCGAGTGCCCGCAGGACGTGATCGGCGAGATCTGGGTGCACGGCGACAATGTCGCCACCGGCTACTGGGGCAAACCGCCGGAAGAGCAGCGGTGCTTCGGCGCAACGCTGGTCGACCCGTCGCCTGGCACGCCAGCTGGCCCCTGGCTGCGAACCGGTGACCTGGGTTTCACCTCCGAGGGTGAGCTGTTCATCGTCGGCCGCATCAAGGATCTGCTGATCTTCCGTGGCCGCAACCACTACCCCGAGGACATCGAGGCGACGGTTCAAGAGATCACACGTGGTCGGGTCGCAGCGATCTCGGTCCCGCTGAACAGCACCGAGAAGTTGGTCACCGTCATCGAGCTCAAGAGGCGAGGTGGTTCCACGCTGGAGGAAATGGACTGGCTCAGCTTGATCAAGAGCGACGTCACCTCTGCGGTATCCAATGCACACGGCTTGAACGTCGGGGATCTCGTCCTGGTCCCGCCAGGGTCGATTCCCACCACCACGAGCGGCAAGATTCGGCGCGCCGCCTGCGTCGAGCAGTACCGCCAGGACGAATTCACCCGGTTGGACGCCTGAGCGAGGGGTGAGGCGGCCTAGAGCCCGCTGAACCCCGCGCCGAGTAGCACGCAGCCGACCACGGCCAGTAAGACGGCGACGTCTCGGCGACGCCGCCTCCGCACCCAGTCCTGCAGTGCCGACAGCGTTGCGCGCGTACGGTCCGGGGCGACCAGGTAGGAGACCAGCGGGAGCTCCACGAACCCGAACGCCACCACGTTGAACAGCAGTAAGGCGCCGACCTGGGTGGCCGCCCCGGCGCCGGAGGCCGCGATCAGCGCCAGCACGGCGAGATAGTCGATGGAGGGCAGCGCGATGCCGAGGCCCGCGATGCCTGCCGTCCACGGCGAACGGTCGTCGAGAAGTTTCCGGATCCGCGTCGCGAGCGGTCCGAATCTTCGGTCGGCTCGGCCCGCAGCTCCGTGACCGCGCATGCGTCCCACTCGCCCTATCAAGTCCGTGGCCACCACCGCGGCGTAGATCAGTAGCACTGCGCCGACCGCGAGCTGCACTCTGGGCAACGTGAAATGGGCTGACCCCAGGGCCGGTCGCAGCACGAACAGCACGATCGTGCCCACCGTGATGCCCATCGCGAACCCGCAGGCGAGGAAGACGAATAATTGCATCAGCGGCCGCCGCCGGTTGATCATCAGGATTGTCATGGCGATCCGGAACGGCTCCAAGCTGACCGCAACGGCCATGGCCAGCAGCGTGATCCACATGTCGGGGTGTGACCTTACCGTCCCCGGGCCGACCGATTCCCCCCCGCTTGTGTTCACGACGATTCCGACTCTGGCGAGCGTGGCGTGAGCAGGCCATCATGGCCGGGTGAGCTCTGTTCGGACCACGCTGCCCGTCATCGACCTGAGCGACGAAGCGCTCGGTGAACGCCTTCGGTCGGTCGCGCACGCCGTCGGTTTCTTCTACCTGACCGGGCACGGAGTCCCCGACGGCCTGACCGATCGGCTCTTGACCGCGGCGCGCGCGCTCTTTGCGTTACCACAGGCCGACAAGGACGCGGTCGCAATGGTGAACAGCCCACACTTCCGCGGCTACACGCGCCTCGGTGGGGAACTCACGGGTGGAGCGGTCGACTGGCGCGAACAGCTCGACGTCGGTCCCGAGCGTGAACCGTTGACCGACCCAGCCGAAGCGTACCTTCGGCTGCAAGGCCCCAACCAGTGGCCCGCCGGGCTGCCCGAGCTTCCGGCCGTCGTCGCGGAATGGGATGCCGCCCTCGCGGCGGTGGCACGAAAGTTGTTGCAGCACTGGGCTATATCGTTGGGCAGTCCGGCGGATGTCTTTGATGCGACGTTCGCGGATACCCCTGCGACGCTCATCAAGATCGTGCGCTACCCGGCGCGGGCCGACAGTCCGCAAGGCGTCGGCGCGCATCGCGATGCCGGCGTGCTCACCCTGCTGCTCGCGGAGCCCGGCACCACGGGACTCGAAGTCCGAGGGGCTGGGGCGAGCGAAACGACGGGAAATGGTGAAGCCGGCGAGTGGATCGACGTGCACCCGCTGCCCGGTGCGTTCATCGTCAACATCGGGGAGCTGCTCGAGCTCGCCAGCGGCGGCTATCTGCGCGCCACCGAACACCGGGTCCGAATCGGCGACACCGAGCGCATTTCGGTGCCCTACTTCTTCAACCCGCGCCTCGACGCCCGACTGCCCGTGCTGACGCTGCCCGACGAACTGGCCTCAGGCGCCCGCGGAGTCACCGCAGACCCCTCCAACGAGCGCATCTTCGCGGTGTACGGGCGCAATGCGTGGAAGAGTAGGTTGCGGGCGCACCCGGACGTGGCGGCCGCTCAACAGTACGTGTGAAGATGGAAGTGTCATGAGTAGCACCGACCTCAGCCCAGCCTCCCTGCGCGAAGCGTTCGGCCACTTTCCGACGGGCGTCATCGCCATCGCCGCGGAAGTCGAAGGGGAACGCGTCGGCCTGGCGGCCAGCACGTTCGTGCCGGTGTCGCTCGACCCACCCCTGGTCTCGTTCTGCGTCCAGAACACGTCCACGACTTGGCCCAAGCTCAAGGATCTGCCCGCGCTGGGGATCAGCGTGCTTGGCGAATCGCACGACGCGGCCGCCAAGAGCCTCGCCGCGAAGACGGGGGACCGGTTCGCCGGCCTGCAGACGGTGTCGCGGACCAGCGGCGCGGTGTTCGTGCACGGCACCAGCGTGTGGATGGAGAGCACCATCGAGCAGCTGATCCCGGCAGGCGATCACACCATCGTGATCCTCAAGGTCAGCGAGCTCACCGTGCACGACGACCCCGAGATTCAAGCGCCCATCGTGTTCCACCGCAGCACGTTCCGGCGGCTGGGCGGCTGACGCTTCCCGCAAGATTGAACTCACTCGACGGAAGTGCGAGTGAGCATTTGCCTGACTGCCATCTCGCAGCGCGGTTCTACGGTCTAGCGGCGAGTTCGTCCCGGTAGCCCTGCACGCGTTGCTCCAGCTCAGCCGCGTCCTCGGGCCTGCCCTCTTTTCGAGCCAGCTCGGCGCGGGCGGAGAGTTCGCGGATGGCGGTGCGAATGTCGTTGACGCTCTGGGTATCTCCAGTGCTCATGTGGGTGCCTTTCGTCGCTGAATGGCGTGGGTATGGCGTGGATTGGCTCCGAAACTTACCGTACGCCGACTGGGTACCCGCATGGCCGCCAAAACCAAACGGCTGCGAAGTCCTGTTGGGACTTCGCAGCCGTTCACGTCAAACTCGAGCCCTACTTCTTCTTGAAGAGCACCTTGCCCAGCCAGACGACCGGGTCGTACTTGCGGTCGGCGACGCGCTCCTTCATCGGAATCAGCGCGTTGTCGGTGATCTTGATGTGCTCGGGGCAGACCTCGGTGCAGCACTTGGTGATGTTGCACAAGCCCAGCCCGAACTCCTCCTGAGCCATGTCCTTGCGGTCCACGACGTCCAGCGGATGCATGTCGAGCTCGGCGATGCGCATGTGGAAGCGCGGTCCGGCGAAGTTCTCCTTGTTCTCCTCGTGGTCACGCACGACGTGGCAGACGTCCTGGCACAGGAAGCACTCGATGCACTTCCGGAACTCCTGGCTGCGTTCGACGTCTTCCTGCTGCATGCGGTAGTCGCCCGGCTGAAGATCCTTGGGCGGCGTGAACGACGGGATCTCCCGCGCCTTCTGGTAGTTGAACGACACGTCGGTCACCAGGTCGCGCATCACGGGGAACGTACGCAGCGGCGTGACGGTGACGGTCTCGTCCTGGCCGAACGTCGACATCCGCGTCATGCACATCAGCCGCGGGCGGCCGTTGACCTCTGCCGAGCACGACCCGCATTTTCCTGCCTTGCAGTTCCACCGCACGGCCAGGTCGTTGGCCTGGGTGGCCTGCAGGCGATGGATGATGTCGAGCACCACCTCGCCGTCGTTGACCTCGACGGTGTAGTCCTTCAGCTCCCCACCGTCTTCGTCTCCGCGCCAGACCCGCATGCTCGCGTCGTATGCAGCCATGTCAGCCCTTCCTTTCGGGGTGCTCGGTCAATTCGGCGTCGGTGTAGTACTTCTCGAGTTCGGAGAGCTCGAAGACCTCGAGCAGGTCCGGCCGCATCGGAACCTGTTCCTCGGGGTCGACCGTCACTCGGGGCACCAGCGCTTCGGCGGACGCGATCTCGGTGGTCTTGCACACGAGCAGCGTGTTGCGCCAGTTCGCGTCCATCGCCGGATGGTCGTCGCGGGTATGTCCGCCGCGGCTCTCGGTGCGCTGCAGCGCAGCCTTGGCCACGCACTCGCTGACCAGCAGCATGTTGCGCATGTCGATGGCCAAGTGCCAGCCCGGGTTGTACACTCGGCCGCCCTCGACGGCGACGTTCTGCAGACGGCCCCTGAGTTCGTCGAGCTTGGTCAGCGCCTCCTCGACCTCGGCTTCCTTCCGGATGATGCCGACGAGGTCGTTCATCGACTGCTGAAGCTCGGCGTGCAGCGTGTAGGGGTTCTCGGGGTTCTCGTGTGCCTCGTAGGGCGCCAACGCCATCTTGGTGGCCTCGTCGATGGCGTCCTGCGGCGGCTTCGGCCGGTCGGCCAGCGCCCGCACGTAGTCGGATGCGCCGAGTCCGGCGCGGCGGCCGAACACCAGCAGGTCCGACAGCGAGTTGCCACCCAATCGGTTGGAACCGTGCATGCCACCGGAGCACTCACCGGCCGCGAACAGCCCCGGAGTCGCAGCGCCGCCAGTGTCGGGATCGACCTCGATCCCGCCCATCACGTAGTGACAGGTGGGACCGACTTCCATCTCGTCCTTGGTGATGTCCACCTCGGCCAGCTCGATGAACTGGTGGTACATCGACGGCAGTCGGCGCTTGATCTCCTCGGTGGGCATGCGCGACGCGATGTCGAGGTAGACCCCGCCGTGCGGCGTGCCGCGGCCTGCCTTGACCTCGGCGACGATGGCCCTGGCCACCTCGTCACGGGGCAACAGGTCAGGGGTGCGGCGGGCCGAGTCGTTGTCCTTGAGCCACTGGTCGGCCTCTTCCTCCGTCTCGGCGTACTGCCCCTTGAACACCGCGGGGATGTAGTCGAACATGAACCGTTTGCCCTCGGAGTTCTTCAGCACTCCACCGTCGCCGCGCACGCCCTCGGTGACGAGGATGCCCTTGACGGACAGTGGCCAGACCATGCCGGTCGGGTGGAACTGGATGAACTCCATGTTGATCAGGTTGGATCCGGCGCGCAGCGCCAGGGCGTGACCGTCGCCGGTGTACTCCCACGAGTTCGACGAGACCTTGAACGACTTGCCGATTCCGCCAGTCGCGAGCACCACCGCTGGCGCGTCGAAGAGGATGAAGTTGCCGGTCTCGCGCCAGTATCCGAAGGCCCCCGCGATCCTGTCGCCGTCCTTGATCAGGTCGGTGATGGAGCATTCGTGGAAGACCTTGATCCGAGCCTCGTAGTCGCCGAGTTCTCGCTTGTCGTCCTGCTGCAGCGAGACGATCTTCTGCTGCAGCGTGCGGATGATCTCCAGGCCGGTGCGGTCGCCGACGTGCGCGAGCCGCGGGTAGGTGTGGCCGCCGAAGTTGCGCTGGCTGATCTTGCCGTCCTTGGTGCGGTCGAACAGGGCGCCGTAGGTCTCCAGCTCCCACACCCGGTCGGGCGCCTCCTGCGCATGCAGTTCGGCCATCCGCCAGTTGTTGAGGAACTTGCCGCCGCGCATGGTGTCACCGAAGTGCACCTGCCAGGAGTCCTTGGTGTTGACGTTGCGCATCGCCGCCGCGCAGCCACCCTCGGCCATCACGGTGTGGGCCTTGCCGAACAGCGACTTGGTCACCACCGCCACGCGCAGGCCGCGTTCCCTGGCCTCGATCACCGCGCGCAGTCCCGCCCCGCCGGCTCCGATCACGACCACGTCGTATTCGTGCCGTTCGAGTTCAACCATCTATTTCGTCCTCGCTAAAATCGTGAATAGTGTTGTCAGCCAACGAATCTCAGGTCCCACCCGGTGATGGAGACCATCATGACGTAGAAATCGGTCAGCATCAGGGTGCCGAGCGTTATCCACGCGAACAGCTTGTGGCGCGTGTTCAGCTTGCTGACCTGACCCCACAGCCAGTATCGGACGGGATGTTTCGAGAAGTGCTTGAGCCGGCCGCCGACCACGTGGCGGCAGGAGTGGCACGACAGCGTGTAGATCCACAGCATCACCACGTTGGCGACCAGGATCACGTTGCCGAGGCCGAACCCGAAACCGCCTGGCCCATCGGCCGAGTGGAACGCGACGATCGCGTCGTAGGTATTGATCACCGAGATGATCCCGGCGATGTAGAAGAAGTAGCGGTGGGTGTTCTGGATGATCAGCGGCAGCCGCGTCTCGCCGGTGTACTTGGCGTGCGGTTCGGCCACGGCGCAGGCGGTCGGTGACTGCCAGACCGACCGGTAGTAGGCCCCGCGGTAGTAGTAGCAGGTCAGCCTGAACAGCAGCAGGAACGGCAGGGACGCCGCCGCATAGGGCAGCCACCAGACGTCGGGCAGGATCTGCGGCCAGAAGTCACTGGCCTCGCCGCAGCCCGTGCTGATGCACGGCGAGTAGAACGGCGTCAGGTAGTGGTACTTCTCGACGAAGAAGTGGTCCTGCTGAAAGGCGCGCACCGTCGCGTAGATGACGAACGCGGCAAACCCGAGATCCGTGATCAGTGGCGACTTCCACCAGTTGTCGGTGCGGAGCGTCCGCTGTGTGATCTGAGCTCGCGTCGGCGAGAAGACACCGGTGCCGGGGCGGTCGGCGGTGGGTGCACTCAAGGGGTTTGCCTCACTTCGTCGTGTTCTGGGCGGTGGGTGTCGATCAGTCGAAGGGCGATGTCATCGGGCCGTCGTCGTCCACGTCCTGCCAGAAGTCGCTGGCGTACTGCGTGTCCGGGATGCCGATCTTTTCTGCGGTTTGGTACTGGTGACTTACCCCGCGCGCGAGATTCAACTCCTCGGCATCGATATCGAGGCGGTCGATGTCGTTCTGGATGCGCTCGGCATCATTGACGATGCGGCGCATGGCGGCGCTGTCGCCGTAACGTGACGCCAGTGACGAGACGCAGCGGCGCAAGCCGCCGATCAGCTCGTGTAGCTGGTCGAGTTCGGTGGTTGTGGACAACGGAGTTGACCTCCTTGGGCTGAAGGGTGTCACGGATCACAGTACGACAATTGATGCTAGTCACCGACTGAGTTCAGAGTGAGACAGGTCACGTCGAAGAGTGGAGGTTGGACAGTGTCCGAAGAAGTTCTGCAGGAGCGCGCGGCGACCCTGAAGGCGTTGCACGTGCCAGGTGACCCGGTGATTCTGCCGACGGTGTGGGACGCGTGGTCGGCCAAGCTCGCCGTCGACGCGGGGTTTGCCGCGCTGACGGTCGGCAGCCATCCGGTGGCCGATTCGGTGGGCAAGGCAGACGGTGAGGGGATGTCCTTCGAGGACCTGACCACCCGCGTCGCGCAGATCACCGGCGCGGTGGAGGTGCCGATCTCGGTCGACGTCGAGTCGGGGTACGGCGAGGCGCCGCAGCGGATCATCGAGGGACTGCTCGGCGCCGGTGCGGTGGGCCTCAACATCGAGGACACCGTCCACAAGGAGGGTAAGCGGTTGCGCACCCCCGAGGAGCACGCCGCGCTGGTGGGCGAATTGCGCAAGGCCTCCGACGCGGCAGGCGTGCACGTGGTCATCAACGCGCGCACCGATCTGTTCATCCGCAGCGACGGCGATGACGCCGATCGCGTCGACCGCGCGATCGCACGACTGAAGCTCGCCGCGGACGCGGGCGCCGACAGCCTGTATCCCGTCGGTCGCCACGACCCGGAGACGATGCGCCGGCTGACGTCCGAACTGCCGTTGCCGGTCAACGCGATTGCGCTGCCGGATACGGACGACCCTGCGTCGTTCGGCCCGCTCGGGGTCGGGCGCATCAGCTTCGGTCCGTTCTTCCAACGGGTTCTGGCAGGACACGCCGAGACGCTGCTGGCGCGCTGGCGCTAGCGGTGGTTGCGGTAGTCACTTCGCCTGCCGTTCGGCTCGTCGTCCTACGATCCCGCCGTGGACGACGAGGACGAGCAGTGGGACTGGCACGACCATTCCGGCCTGATATGGGCAGCGGGGGCGGCGGCCGCCACGCTGATCGCCCTGCTGGTGGTGGCGGTCGTCCGGACGTCGGACTCGTCGCACGACCCGCCGTTCGTCCCGCCGTCCGCGGCGGCCGACACCACGTCGGCGTCGGCGTACACGACCTCCACGTCGTCGACGAGTTACTCCGCGCCGAGCGTGCAAACCAGCCAGGATGGCGACGGGCCCGCCATCGTCCCTGGGCCGCCCACGGCCGATGAGCCGTCCACCGAGGATTCGACGACGGCCGCGTCGACCACGATCTACAACCCGTACAACACCACGACGCCGACCAACGCCGGACACGTCTGAGTGCTCATAACCCGTGTCGAACACCAGGCCGCTGGCGCTGGCAGGCAAAGACTACGCGGGCGACGACCGTCTAGAGCTGACCCCGCGGGATCGCGTCACCCGGACCGCAAACGCCCTGCGCCAGTTCGGCATGACGCCACACGTCGTCGAACGCTCACCGCACCTGTTGAGCAGGCTGCTCGACCAGGCGGGCGGCGCCCTCCTCATCGACTCTGGTTGTGCCACAGTCGATCCCGATGTTTGCGCGATCGGTGAGCTAGAGCGCACGCAGGAGCCGGCTGTCCGACGGCGCCTGCTCCGCCATCAGCGTGCCCCTGGTGGGTGTGCCCCACAGTTCGATGGTTTGCACCACCCAGTAGGCGGCGAACTCGATGATGAGGGCCGCCTCGACGACGAGGACCGCGTGGTTGAACCCGTCGAGGACCTGGTGCAGGACCACCGCCGCGACCAACGTCAGCACCATGACGGTCGCGATGCTCTGGTAGATGACCTGATAACGCTTGCGGTGTGGGCACTTACAGTCGTCCTGGTTGCCTGCCACGAATGCAGTGATGACGACCGTCAGGATGATGGCGGCGAACATGGCGACTGCGGCGATGCCGTGGGCATTGGCGCGAAACCACTGGGGCGCCGCTGTGAGCGTGACCAGTCCCACGGCGAGCAGCGCGCGCTGGACCCAGACGGCTGCGGTGCCGAGCGCGCTGCGGTGCGATGCCGTTCCGGTCCGGCGATACATCCACCAGGACGCGGCCCGCGATGTGGCCAGGGCGACGACGACCGCCCAGACGTTCGCGATGGCCGACGGCCCGCCGATGCCGAGATCGGTGCTACCGCAGAACAGTACGGGCCGTGACGTCGGCACCATGGCGACGACGAAGGCCAGGATCCCGGCCAGGTTCAGCAGGACGTCCTCGGTGTCGCTGCTGCCCTTGTAGACGATGAGCATCGCGCCGATGGCGCAGAGCGCAGCGATGAAGACGCTGTGCGCCGACGTGAAGTAGTACGCGCTGATCGAGGTCTGCCAGCACGTGGCGTGCCACCGCTCGATGATCACCGCGGCACCGAGCATGACGATCATCACCGCCATGCCGCCGCGCAGATACCGGTAGGTGTCCAGCACCGCGCTGCCGTTCATCGACCTACGGTAGCGCGGTGCGCCTCACGCGGGAACGGGGAGCAGCGCCCTGCGGAAACGGCTCGCGATCAGCCGCGCCACACCGGGATGGCTGCCGAGTGGGCCGGTCACCACATCGGCGCCGGAGTGGTGCAACCGGTCCTGAAAGAAGTCCTCCGCCAACAGGTACGACGCCACCACGATCCGACCGGGCCCCGCGGGAGCGTGCCGTGGCGACGGCGTCGCGCGCGGATGAGAGGTGCCCGCCGCCGCCAGGATCATCGCCACGCCGTGGGCCTTGCGCGTGCCACTCACGCGGGCTCCCTGCGGTGAGGTGTCTACCCGCCGGTCACCACACGTCGCCGTCGCGGTAGTCGCAGCTGATCTCGCCCGCGGTGTCGACGTCGACGCTCAACGGGAGGACGAAGATCGATCCGTCGTCATCGGGGGTCGGCGTCATTCCCGACGGCGCGAGCACGGACGTCGTGCCCTGCCAGGGGAGCCAACCGCGCGCGGTGTACAGGTTCCTGCCCGCCTCCGACGAACTGAGGGCACCCAGTTGGTAGGCGCCGCGCAGCACCTGCTCGAGGGCGTCCATCACGGCCGAGGCGAGGCCCTGGCCGCGCCAGTCCGCCCTCACGGCGACGGCCTCGAGGTAGCCGCAGCGCAGCGCCGCGCCCTGGTGGACCATCCGGCGCTGCACGACGGCGCCGTGCGCGATCAGGGCGCCGTGGACGCAGATCAGAGCGTGCATGCCGCCGAGGGCGTGGTCCCAGTCGGCATCGGTGAACGCGATCTCACCGTCGGAGAAGGCGTCGATCAGCATCCGGCGGGCGTCCTCACGCGTCTCGCCGTCGAGATCGGACGTGTGAACCAGGCGCGCGGTGTGGAGCACACCTCGTTCCTACCAGGGGTGGACTGCGAAGACTACCGACTTCGCGGACGCGACCAGTGCATCCGGACGTGCTGCCCCGGGCGCATCTGCGCAACCCTGTCGACGTCCCCTTCGGCCACCACGCCGATCACCGGATAGCCACCGGTCACGGGATGGTCGGGGCCGAGGATCACGGGTAAGCCGTTGGGCGGCACCTGAATTGCCCCACGGCAGGCGCCCTCGCTGGGGAGCTGCCGGTCGGTCCAGCGGTGTTCCAGCGGGCGTCCCACCAGTCGCATCCCCACGCGGTCGCTACGGTCGGACGCCACCCAGTCGGTGTGCACCAACGCATCCGGGTCGGTGAACCAGTCGTCGCGCGGTCCTGGCACCACCGCGAGCTCGAGCAGGTCCGCGGCGATGGCCGCGACCGGCGCCTGGTCGAGTTCCGGGAAGTCGGCGGTGTGCTCGCCGACGGGCAGCACGTCACCCGGCTTCAGCGGGTGCGGGCCTATCGCCGACATCACGTCGTAGCTACGCGAGCCGAGCATCGGCTCGGCGTCGATACCGCCGCGGACCGCGAGGTAGCTCCGCAGACCAGAGCGCGGGGCGCCGAGCGAGATCACCTCGCCGTCGTGCGCGTAGTGAATGCTGTTGGTGCCGAACGGAAGTCCGTTGACCGACGGATCGGCGTCGGCCCCCGTGACGGCGATGGCGACGTCGCCGCCACGGACGCGCGCCGAGAAGCCGCCGAACGTGACCTCGATGGTGGCGCGGTCGTGGGGGTTGGCCACCAGCCGGTTGGCCAGCGTGTGGGAGCGACGATCGGCGGCGCCGGAGCGGGTCACGCCCATGTGTGCGAGCCCTGGCCTGCCCAGGTCTTCCAGCAGAGCCAAGGGTCCGGTCTTCAGGATCTCGAGAGTCGTCATCGTCGGCCCCTACCCGATCGCCCTGAACTGCACCCACGTGCCCGGTGTGAGAAGGGCGGGTGGGTCTCGCTGGACGTCCCAGAGCACCGCATCGGTGTGCCCGATCAGCTGCCAGCCGCCCGGGGTCTCACGGGGATAGACCCCGCTGAATTCGCCTGCCAACCCCACGGATCCGACCGGCACCCTGGTGCGCGGCTCCGCCCGTCGCGGAACGTGCAGTCGCTCGTCACCGCCGACCAGATAGGCGAATCCTGGGGCGAACCCACCGAAGCCCACGCGCATCGGCGCGGCGGTGTGGGCCGACACGACCTCGTCGGGGGACAGCCCGGTGAGACGGGCCACCTCGTCGAGGTCCTCGCCGTCGTAGACGACGTCGATGGTGACGTCGGCTCGGCGGTCGCGGGACTCGCCACCGGCGTCGATCGCGCTCTGCTCGACGCGGAGCTTGTGCAGGCGTGCCCGCGTCGGCGCCTGGTACCTCGGGGCCGCGAGTTTGAGGAGCACCGTGCGGGAGGCGGGCACGATGTCGAGCACGCCGAGCAGGTCGGCCTCCCGCAGCGTGTCGCACCATGCCAGCACTTCTTCGGTGCTGTCGAAGTCGAGCAGCAGCGCCTGGTCCCCGTAGTCGTGCACCGTGCCGAGGGACATCACGTTCGTCAATTCAGCCGAGACCGTCATCGTCACAAGCTACCCGCGGGTAGCTACGTTTTCACCTGGCTTTAGAAGCTCGCCAGAAGAGCCTCAGAGATGCTTCACACCGCGGGCTCGTAGGTCGGTTCCCTGTGCTTGATGTAGGCGATCACGCGGTAGGTGATGGGCAGCATCACGACTTCGACGGCCGTCTTGTAGAGCCAGCCCTGCGCCGTGTAGACCGCGAAGTCGTGAAAGGTGCTGATGCCAATGGCGCCCGCCGCGATGCTGCAGAACACCAGGGTGTCTCCGAGTTGGCCGGCAAACGTCGAGCCGACGAGGCGGGCCCAGAGGTGCTTTTCCTTGGTGCGCTCCTTGATCGCCACCACGACCCACGCGTTGATGGTCTGCCCGACGATGAAGCCCGCGAGTCCGGCGATGATCAGCTGGGTGTAGGCGTGCACGATGTTCTCGAACGCGGCCTGGTTCTCGTAGAAGTCAGCCGCGGGCAGGTAGATCGTGACCCAGAAGGCCGCGGCCGCAAGGATGTTCATGGCAAACCCGAGGAAGATCGCCCGGCGGGCGGCCTTGAAGCCGTACACCTCGGACAACACGTCGCCGATCACGTAGGTCAGCGGGAAGACGATGAAGCCGCCGTCGGTGATGATCGGGCCGAATGCCACCCCCTTGGTGGCGGTGACGTTCGAGACGATGACCAGCGCCGTGAACACCGCGACGAGGATCGGATAGTAGGTCGAACCCACCTGTGCGAATGCAGTGCCGACTCCCCGGTCGCTGCGCTCCTGCCCTTCGTCGGGCTCGTCGTTCGTCTCGGGTGTCTGGCTTGTCACCCGGTCATCTTCTCAGGTGAGCACCTTGGAGATCATTGGCGGTAACTGGTCGGCCACGACGGGGTAGGACAGCACCGACGTGAAGGCCAGCGCGCCTGCCAGGTCCTTGCCGGTGAAGACGTTCCTGTTGTTCGTCGTCGACTTCAGCGCAGCGAAGGTCGGGTCGGCGATCAGAGCGGCCTGCTCCTCGTCGCTCTGGGTCTTCCAGACCACGACGTCGGCGGTGTCGAGGAGCGACGCCAGCTTGTCGCGCGGCACCTGCGCCCTGTCGTCCTTTACGAAGGCGCTCAGGCCGTCTGGGGTCGCGAAGCCCATCTGCGTCAGGAACTCCGTGCGCCAACCCGGCGGGGTGACGTCGTACGAGTCCTGATAGGTCGTGGCGCTCACCACCACGACCTTCTTGCCGTTGAACGTCGGATTGTTCTTGCCGACGTCGGTGAACTTGGCGTCGACGGCGGCGACGAGTTTGGTCATGTCGTCGAACTTGAACACCGCCTGACCGATCGTGTTCGCCTGGTCCTTCCACGGTTCGAAGAACGCGGTCTGACCGGACTGGGCGATGGTCGGGGCGATCGCGGAGAGCTTCGTGTAGGTGTCCTGATCCAGGCCGGCATTGGTGGCGACGATCAGATCGGGCTTGAGCGCGGCGATCTGGTCGACCTTGATGCCGTCGTACAGGTTCAGCACCACGGGTTGCGCGGTGCCGAGTTTGGGTTGCGCCCAAGGCCATACGGCGAAGGGTTCACCGCCGAACCAGTCCGTGACGGCGATGGGGACGACGCCGAGCGCCAGCAGGTCGTCCTGCCCGGTGAAGCCCGCGCTGACGACCCGCTTGGGGGCCGACGGGATCTTGGTCTCACCGAAGGCGTGTTTGACGGTGACGGACCCGTCGCCCGCAACGGTGCCCGGTTTGTCGGAACCGCAGGCCACGGTGGTCAATGCGACGCCCGCGGTCAAGGCCAGGAAACTCCGTCGGGACCAGATTGATGGCACGCGGCCGAGCGTAATCGGTAACCGGCGGCATGGCCGCCGGACACGGCCTAATCCATTTCGGAGAAGCCCTCTCCCTCTGTAAAGGCTGCGAGGTACTCGTCGTCGTCCTTGACGGCCCCGCGGATCTCTTCGAAGGCGCGGTCCCACGACTCGGCGATGGCGGCGCGTCCGGCTTCGGTCGTGGCGCCGATCTCGCGACGCTCGCGGTTCAGTGCTTGCCTGACGTTGCCGCCGCGGGTGGCGACCGTCGCCACGGTGAAGGCGGAGTCGATGGCCGAGGCGGTCACGGTGCCCTGCGCGCGCAGCACGGCTTCTGCCACGTCTGCGGCACCGACGATGACGGCGTTGGGCAGCGTGGCCTGGCTGCCGACGTATTCGCCGATCGCGGCGCGGACCCGGGTGCCGGCGCCTGCCAGCACGCCACCCACCTCGGCGCGCGTGTGGGCCAGTGCGACGGGCAGCGTTGCGCCACCTCGGATCTCGTCGACGACGGCGGCAGGTGCGTGCAAGAGCGCCGCGGAGGTGTCGGTGGAGGCGCTGACGAGTTGGGCGCCGAGGCTCTGTCCTGCGCCGAGTTGGCGCTCCAGGACGTGGCGCAGGACGATCCCACGGCCGGGTTCCGGCTCGACGACCTCGACGACGACGTCCGTGGGTTCTGGCCGGATCACTTCGGAGGTCTCGGTGGTGGTCTCTTCAGTCATGGCCGCCAGTCCACACGTCGCACCCGACGCGCAGTCGGCGCCCGGGCTACGTCTGGATGAACCGGACGTTTCGATCCCCGTCGAACGGCTCATCGGGGTCTGCCCTGGCACGGTAACGTCGGCGGCGTGCCCCAGCCCGCTTCGGCCCACGGCTGACGTGGCCACCGTCTGTCTGACCGAGGGGTCGGTGGCGGCTCGTTTCGAGCCCGGCGCGGGGATGATCGGCACGTCGCTCACCGACGACGGCGTCGAACTGCTCGGCCAGGGCAGGGGCCTTCGCCGCTACGTGGATTCGGGCGACCTGTTCGGCCTGCCCATCCTGCATCCATGGGCGAATCGGCTGGGCGAGTTCGGCTACGCGGCGCAGGGCGTCGACGTGAGCCTGTCACCCGGTCAGCCGGGCATCCGTACCGACGAGAACGGGCTCGTCATCCACGGCCTGCTCGCGGGGTATCCGGGCTGGCGCGTCGAGGAACTGACGGAGAACCAGGTCATCGCCGCGCTGGACTTCGGCGGTGACCCTGCGCTGATGGCGGGATTCCCGTATCCGCACGAGGTCTCGATGCGAATCACGTTGCGCGACAGGACACTCACCATCGTCACGACGGTCGTCGCGACGGCCGACCTTCCCGTGCCCCTGTGCTTCGGCTACCACCCGTACCTGACCATTCCCGAGGTGCCTAGAAGCGAATGGGTGCTCGACCTGCCGCAGATGCGACACCTGACGCTCGACGAGGTCCTGCTCCCGACCGGTGGGTACACCGACCATCCGGCCACGGTGGTCGAACTCGGCGGAGCGGTCTACGACGACGGTTTCGACGGGGTGGCCGACGGTGCGCTGTTCGCCGTGTCCGGCGGCGATCGACGGATCGAGGTGCACTTCGAATGCGGTTATCCCGCCGCGCAGGTGTACGCGCCCTCGCATCTCGACGTCGTGTGCTTCGAACCGATGGCCGCACCGACCGACGCCCTTCGGCGGGGCGGATACCGGAGCGCGTTGCTCGACGAGCCGGTAGAGGCGACGTTCTCCATCCGGGTCTAGCTGCCGAGGTGTTCTTCGACTGGCCCGCTTGCCTTCCTGTCAGCGGGTTGTGGGGCAGATGTGGATCTGCCGTCACACGTGTGCGCACCGCGCGGGCGGGTATGCGACACGGTCGGCGAGGTTCGCCTGATCAATGCTCATCGTGGAGGTGGCGAACATGCTGCACACAGTCCTACTGGCGGCTTCGGACAACGTCGAGGCGGCGGGGTTCATCCTTCGCGGCATCAAGGGCATCTTCGTGGCGATCGGAAGCATCATCGCCGCCGTCATCTGCGCGGTGATCGCGGGCACCAAGGGACGAAGTGCGCTCGGCTGGGGTGTCCTCGGACTGTTCTTCAGCATCATCACGCTGATCGTGGTGATCGTGATCCCCAGCAAGAAGAGTTGATCGGCGCCTCAGCCTGATCCAGCGACTCTCGTCGTGGGCATGGGACGGCCCCGCGAGACGATCCCCTCAGTCGTCCCGCGGGGCCAGTCGAAGTTGTTGTCGCGCTTCGGGTCAGCGCTGGACGTCCGGCGTGCCGCTCAGGCGGTGTCCGGCACGGCAGTGAACTGAACGCGGTCAAATCGCAAGCAGTTCAGGGAGATTCACCCATCGACCGGGGTATCGCGACCGCCGCCGATCTCCTCGAGTCCTGCATGCCCATCTCGACCTCCGCCTCAACGCCCAATTCGGGTAACCTAGCACCGAATTCGCCCGGTGTGCGCCAATCGAACCAACGGTGTCGCGGTGCATCATTCATCTCGAAGCTGCTGGCTAACAACTTAATTCAGTTGGCATTTTGTGTTGGCAACGAAGGCCGAATCGAGTTCTGCAAACGCTTCCTAGCGTCACGGCCGAGGCCTAGACTGCCCCGGTATCGGCTGTGGCGGGACGCGTGCAGCCATGCGATCCAGACGGTACTGGCTCCTTGTCGGAATCGTTGGTGTGACGGCGATGTCGCGCCGGCGGCGCCACCATGATTCGGTTCGTTCGCGGCACACTGGTCGCAAGTTTGGTCGTCGGGGCGACCTTGCTCGGTCCGACCAGCAATGCCATCGGTGATCCGCCCAGCTGACGCCAGTAGCCGACCCCGGCACGGCTCAGCCCTGCGACAGTCGCTTGTTGGTCCAGCGGGTCAGCCACGCCGGGGAGAACCTGGCGCCCGCCGCCATCGTCTTGGCCTGGCGTCCGACCGGGAAGTGCACCTGGTGGATCAGCCGCCTGGGCCATGACGGGTCGACGGCCTTGATGATGTCGTCGGCGATGTCCTGGGCCGTCAAGCGAATGCCCAGCGACTCGGTCGTGCCCGTCTTGACGTCGTGGGTCATCGCGGTCTGCACGTACAGCGGCCACATGGCGATGACGCGGATGCCGTAGCGGTTCCATTCGATGTCCAGGGCCTCGGTCACCGCGCGGACGAAGAACTTCGTCGCGCTGTAGTTCGCGAGTTCGGCCTGACCATAGATCGCCGAAGCGGACGCGAGGTTGACGACCACCGCACCGGGCGTCTTCCTCAGGTAGGGGAAGGCGGCGTGCAGACCGTTCACCACACCCTTGGCGTTGATGTCGATCTCCTTGTGGTGCGCCTTGACCGCGATGTCCTCGAAGCGGCCGGCGATCAGGATTCCCGCGTTGTTGATCATCACGTCCAGCCGGTCGCCCGCGGCCTTGACGAATTCACCGACCCGCTGCGCCATCTCGTCGGAGTCGGTGACGTCGAGGTGGCCGGTCACCGCGGTCGCACCGAGGTCCTCGATCTCGTCGGCGAGGGTCTTCAACCCGACCTCGTCGATGTCGTAGGCGCCGACGACGTAGCCGTTCCGCGCGAAGTTGAGCGCGGTCGCGCGGCCGATGCCTGCCGCGGCTCCGGTGATGAACACCGACTTCTTCTGACTCATGGCGACCACTATGTCTCGTGCGGGTGCATGCTGGAGGTGCACCTAGGAGTGATCATGCAAATGCGCGCCTGTTTGGCTCTACCGGTATGTCTGGTCGCGCTCGGCGCCGCAGGCTTCGTCGGCGCACCGACGGCCGCGGCGTCCTGCAACGACTCCAGCGGAACGGTCGTCTGCGCCCAGGGTGAGATTCGTGGCACGAACGCGCCGCCCCCGGTCATGCCAGGACTCGGTTCCTACGGATCGTGGTGCAACGGCACCGTCTGCTTCCCCGGCAACCTCTTCAGCGTGGTGGTCGCGCCATGAACGGGTGATGCCTCGCACTAGCCAACCGCCAACGAGACGCCGAGGCCGATCATGGTTGCGGCGATGAGGCAGTCGAGCACCCGCCAGGTGAACGGCCTGGCGAAGAGCCCGGTCAGCCTGCGGGCTCCGAGCCCGAGGCCCGCGAACCAGACCGCGCTGGCGGTGACCGCACCGACGCCGAACAGCCAGCGCTGGTCGCGGTGCTCGTTCGCGAGCGCTCCGAGCAGCACGACGGTGTCCAGGTAGACGTGCGGGTTCAGGAACGTCAGCGCCGCGCACGTGACGAGCACCTCCGCCAGTCGGACGGGTGCGGCGTCCGAGGGCCGCAGCGAGGCGGGTCGCCACGCGCGCTTCGCCGCCAACAGGCCGTAGCCGACGAGGAACGCCGCGCCGCCGAACTTCGCGACGTTCAGGGCGTTGGGGTGGGCGCCGATCAGCGCGCCGACACCCGCGATCCCCGCCGCGATCAGCACGATGTCCGAGACGGTGCACATCGCCACCACGGGAAGGACGTGCTCGCGGCGGATGCCCTGGCGGAGCACGAACGCGTTCTGTGCGCCGATGGCGGCGATCAGCGCGAAGGACGCGAGGAATCCCATGACGAGCGGCGAGTTCATCCCTCGAAGCTAGGATGTCGGCGCGATGCAGTAAAGCTAATGATTCTTCGCCGGCATTAGAATCATTGATGTGAGTCTGGACGCCCAACAGCTGGCCGCCTTCGCCGCCGTCATCGAGCTTGGGTCCTTCGATGCCGCGGCGTCGAGACTCCACGTCACACCGTCGGCGGTCAGCCAGCGCATCAAGGCCCTGGAGCATGGCGTCGGCCAGGTGTTGGTGAAACGGGAGAAGCCTTGCACCGCAACGGTTGCAGGTGTGCCGCTGCTGCGCTTGGCGGCACAGACCGCGTTGTTGGAGTCCGAGGCGCTGGCCGAGATGAGTGGCGGTCAAGCTGAACGTACCCGGGTGGCGCTGGCGGTCAACGCCGACTCGATGTCGACGTGGTTCACGGCCGTCCTCGGCGACCTGCCGGACGTCCTGTTCGACGTTCGGATCGAGGACCAGGACCACTCGGCGCGGTTGCTGCGGGAGGGGGCGGTGTTGGGCGCCGTCACCACCGAACGCCGACCGGTGTCGGGTTGCCGCACCCAGTCACTCGGGGTGATGCGATACGTGCCGGTGGCCAGCCCGGAGTTCGCGGACCGCCATCTGGCCGAGGGACTCACCGCCGCGACCGCCGCGACCGCGCCGTCACTCGCCTGGAACCGCGAGGACGCGCTGCAGGACATGTTGGTGCGCAAGATGTTTCGCCGTTCCATCGGCCACCAGGTGCACTACGTTCCCACCGCGGAGGGCTTTCGCGCGGCGACGGCGGGCGGACTGGGGTGGGCGATGTATCCGGAGCAGGCGGCCTCGGCCGCGTTGGCCGACGGCTCGTTCGTCCTGATCGCCGACGCGCACCTCGACGTGCCGCTCTTTTGGCAGTGCTGGAAGCTCGACAGCCCCACGATCGATGCCGTCACGGCAGCGGTGCGCTCAGCCGCGAGACGTTTGGGCCAGTAGCCGCGTCATGCCGTCGAGGATCGGCCGGCATTCGGCGGAATGGGCGATTAGCAGATGCGCCATGTCGTCGCGGAATGGCATTGTCGTGTCGATTCCGCGAAACGCGAAAAATTGACTTAGCCGCCAGGCAACCGAATCCGCGCCTTTGTAGCAACCGTACGAATTGCTGGCGAAATGCCCCCTTCCGTTCCTCGAGGATGACGCGAAAATTGCACTTTGGGGGCCGCGAAGACTTTTCGATACGGATTCCTACTTCTCGCGTTGCTGCTGGTGTTGATATGGGCCGACCGACTGGATTGCGACGATGTTCGGGCATTCGCCGCGGCTGGCGGGCGTCGCGGAATCCGGCACGAAATACTCACGGGAGCAAAGAGTTTGGCCAATCGACGGGGCAAGTGACGCTAGAGGTTCTTCAGGCTGCCGATGCCGAGGGACGTGTCCTTGGGAGCCCCCGACTTACCCTCGGTGGCGTCGCCGTAGTTCTGCGGATTCCGGTCGACGATGGTCTGTGCTCGTCATTGGCCTGGCGTGCCCGGCCATCACGGCTGCGATGGTGCGTTACGCCGCGGACTCATTCGTCGGTGGTGACACGCAGTCCTCGACGTAGACGTAGGAGCACGGCACGCAGGACACCTGGTAGCGCAGGAATCCGCCGTCGCACTCTTCGAAGGCGTAGTCGGCCTGGGCCATGCATCGTGGGCACCTCGCGGTGCCACGTTCGACCACGCTCATCGCCGAAGCCTTCCGTCAAGGGTGGCTGAGTGCCCGCCCGCATGCTGCGGATACCCGGTGCGACCCAGGCCTAATCGTTTTGATCCAGGTGGACGACCGGACCACACGCCGACCAGGTGTATGGCTGCTCGTGGGTCGTCGGGCTGCCCAGCATGAAGGTGCGGTCGGTGCGCCGCGCCCTGGCGATGGCGGAAAGCCAGGTGGCGACGGTGCTGATCCGGTTCTGCACGCCGGTGAGGAAGACGATGTGGATGAATCCCCAACCGAGCCAACCGAAGACGCCTGACAGCCTGACGGGACCCGCTTGCAGCAGGGCGTGTCCGCGGCTGATGTAGGCCGCGGACCCGAGGTCGCGGTACCGGTAGTCCTTGCGGGCGCGGCCGGCCAGGTCGTGGCGGATGCAGGCCGCGACGTGCAACCCGCCCTGCATGGCGTTCTCGGCGACCCCCGGCAGCTGGTCTCGGCCGACGAGGTCGCCGATGACGAAGACGTTCGGGTGGCCGGGCACGGTCAGATCGGCGTCGACCGCGACG
Organism: Mycobacterium sp.; assembly: GCA_025963385.1. Lineage (GTDB taxonomy): Bacteria > Actinomycetota > Actinomycetes > Mycobacteriales > Mycobacteriaceae > Mycobacterium. Next base: position 10,532 of record JAOPUT010000290.1, on the reverse strand, counting down.
CGACCGGCATGGTCGACCGTCGCACCGAGGACCTTGGCAACCCGCCTGGCGAACGGCACGGCTTCGACGCCCGCCGTCCACAGCACCGTTCTGGCCGCGTACTCCTCGCTGGACCCGCCGGCCTTCGGCGTGACGCTGATCCCTTCCCTGCGCACGTCGGTGACGTGCACTCCCATGTGTAGCTCGACGCCCAACCGCGTCAGGATCTTCGCGGCCTTCGCCGACAGCGCTGGGGCGAAGCCGGCGAGCACGCACTCGCCTCCGTCGAAGAGAAGTACCTTGGCTTCCTCGGGCTCGATGCTGTGGAATTCATTGGCCAATGCGCGGGTGGCCATCTCGCGGATCTGCCCGGCCAATTCCACCCCGGTGGGCCCGCCGCCCGCGATGGCGAAGGTGAGCCAGCCGTCGCGTTCTGGGCCGGGGGCGAGCGTCTCGGCGATCTCGAAGGCGGCGAAGAGGCGTCGACGGATGCTCAGCGCGTCGTCGAGTGTCTTCATGCCCGGTGCCCACTGCGCGAATTCCTCGTGGCCGAAGTACGACTGCCGCATCCCGGCTGCCACTACCAGCACGTCGTAGTCGAGCTCGAACGTCGACTCGTCGGGGCGGCGTGCCGTCAGGCGGCGGCTCTCGGGATCGAGGTCGACGGCCTCGCCGAGCAGGGTGGTCACGTTGCGATGTTCGGCCAGCTCCTCGCGCAGCGACCGGCTGATCTGCCCGATGCTGAGGGTCCCGGTGGCGCACTGGTAGAGGAGGGGCTGGAAGACGTGGCAGGCAGCCCTGTCGAGCAGGGTGACGTCGACGTCGTCACCTCCCAGACTCCGAGCGCAGAACAGCCCGCCGAAACCGCCTCCGATGACCAGCACCTTGGTCCGACCGTTGCTCATCTGGTCGACATTACGCACGGTGAGTTTCGAGGCAGCCCGGGTCGGGTAACTGCCGCCCAGCGCTACAGAAGAGTCGGCGTCCGGTCACTGCTAGAGAAGGCACCGCGATGATTCCCTTCATCTGCCCCACGTGTGGGCAATTCAGCGTCGACACCGCCGACTGCGCGTCCTGTGCGAGCGCCGGGGGCGGATCCGCCCCGCGCACGACTGACGTCGTGGGACGGTAGTCCGGTGCCGTTCGTCCCGCGCAGGATGCCCCCACTACATCCCGTCGACGTGGTGCTGGCCACCACCAGGGCGTACTCGTCGCTGCCCGTCGTCGGCAAGCATCTCGAGCCGTTCGCCGGTCTGACGGCAATGGCGCTGTGGGGTCACCACTACGCACCCGCCGCGGTCCGTGCGGCCGTGAACCGACGTTCGGGCCGGCCCAAGACCGACACGGCCGGCCGCGTGCCGCCCTACCTGCGCGCCCGCACCCAGCGTCGGAAATCTTTGTACCGCAGTTCGATTCGCTACGGCAATCATCCGGCTCAGCTGCTGGACGTGTGGCGCAGGCCAGATCTTCCGCCCAACGCGCCGGTGCTGCTGTTCGTGCCCGGCGGGGCATGGGTCCAGGGCACTCGGGTGCTCCAGGGGCACACCCTGCTGTCGCATCTGGTCGAACAGGGCTGGGTGTGCCTGACGATGGACTACCGGGTGTCGCCGGTCCACCGCTGGCCGCGCCACATCGCCGACGTCAACGCGGCGATCGCGTGGGCCCGTGCGAACGTCGATCAGTACGGGGGCGACTCCGGATTCGTGGCCATCGCCGGCTGCTCGGCAGGCGGACACCTCGCGGCGCTGGCCGGCCTCACGCCGGGGGACCCGGCGTTCCGCGGCGAGCTCGACGCAGACGCAGATACCTCGGTGGACGCCGTCGTCGGAATCTACGGCCGCTATGACTGGGAGGATCGCTCGACTCCCACCCGAGCGAACTTCCAGGGCTTTCTGGAGCGAGTCGTGGTGCGGCGCAGTCAGTCCCGTCATCCCGAGATCTATGCTGCGGCGTCCCCGCTGGCGCGCATCCACGACGACGCCCCGCCGTTCTTCCTCATCCATGGTGAGCAGGACACCATCATCCCCGTCGACGAAGCCAGGACGTTTCGCACCGCCCTCGCCGAGGTATCGCGAAACCCGGTGCAGTACAGCGAAATACCGCGAGCGGGCCATGCGTTCGACCTCGTCGACGCATCACACGCGAGGCGCTGCGCGACCGAGGTGGCAAGGTTCCTCACCGAGACTCGAGACCGTCACGCGGAGCGTCGCACCGTCGCGGCAGGGTGATCTGGCGGCTCAGCCCGGTGCCGACGCCGCCAGCCCGCGCAGGATCAGTTCGAGCGATGACTCGAACGACGACTGCACCATGAACGTGCTGAGGTGTCCTGCTGCGGCCTCGGTGTGGGGGTTGTCGCCGTCCGGCAGCCGGGTGGCGAGTTCCTGCCACGACGTCTTGTCGGCGTTCTGAATCTCGGGTGGCAGTGTGACGAACGCGCTCTCCAGCATCGCCTGGCCGAGCATGAAGTCCGAGAGGCTGACGAACCACTTGGCGGCTGCTTCGTCGTCGAATCCACCCTCGCGCAGCAATCCGAGCGTCAGTTCCACTGCGCGAATCTCGTTGGGCAGTCCGGATGTTCGGGTCGCGACGGCGTAGCCGGTGCGCGGAAACTCACGTGCGTAGACCTCGAAGAGGACCCGCGCCAGTTCGGCCAGCGACGACACCCAGTCGGCGCCGGGGGACCAGCGGTCGAGCCCGATGCCGATCATCCTGTCGGCGACCGCCCGCACGACGTCGTCGATGCCGGTGAAGTGGCGGTAGAGGGCTGACGCGTCGGCGCCGACCGCGGCGGCGAGGGTGCGGGCGCTCAGTACGGCGGCACCGCGGTTCTCGATCAGGTTCACCGCGGCGTCGACGTAGGTGTCCCTGGACAGTTCGGTGCCCGCCAGGGTGCGACGACGCCTGCGTCCCGACGCCTGTTGCCTTCGCGGTTCCGCCACGACTGTCCCTCCTTATGTCAACACCGTTGACGTTAACTCGTCGATCGCGAAACCTGGGGCATTGAAGGGGAGGGTGATTGGTGATAGCGAAGGATCCGGCATTCCATCAAATCAGGCGCACCGCGGGGGAGGCTGGACACGTCAGCTACCACGTTGATCTGAAGGACGTCTCGGGCGGACCCCGCCACTTCGCGTTCTCGGGCAACATCTTCGTCGGGCCGGTCGTAGTGACCAGCCGGGACGGTCGGGGGCGGTGGGATCACCAGGTGGTCGACGATCCGCGGCGGTTCGGCGAGTTCGTGTCCTCGGAGTGGGTCCGCCGGTTCCTGCAGGCGTGGCACGAGGAGGATCAGTCCGACAGTCTCGGGAGATGGGAGCGACTCGGCTGAACGGTGTCGTCCCGTGCTGACCACCGCGCGGACCATGGCCGTGCCGCCCGAAGCGGCCTGGCGGGTGCTGACCGATCTCGCCGATTGGCCGCGCTGGGGGCCGACGGTGCAGCGCGCTGAGTTGAGTCACTCCGGGCCGTTGCGACTCGGCTCGCGCGGCAAGGTGTGGACTCCCGTCGGGGTGGCGCTGCCGTTCGAGATCACCGAGTTCGACGACGGGCACGCGTGGGCCTGGAAAGTTCTCGGGGTGCCCGCGACGCGTCATGCGGTGGCGTCGGTGCCTGGCGGATGCCGGGTGTCGTTCGGCGTACCGCTCTGGGCGCCGGTCTACCTGACCGTCTGCGCCCTGGCGCTCAGGCGCATCGAAGACCTGGCAGCCGGTTAGTGCGCGAGCTGCTCCAGTAGCGGCCGGGTGCGGTAGGCGACCACCTCGTGCATGGCCACGGACATCGTGGTGCGCTCGACTCCAGGCACCGCGAGCACCAGGCCGGCGATGCGGTACAGATCGTCGGCGTCGGTGGCCACCACGCCGATCAGCAGGTCGGCCGCACCCGACAAGCCGGTGACCTGGGTGATCTGCGCGATCGTCTCCAGCTCGGCGATCACGTCGTCGAGGCGGTGCTGGTCGACGACTGCAGTGATGAAGGCCTTGAGCGGATAGCCGAGGTCGCGCGGCGACACGCAACGGTCGATCGGCGCCAGCACCTTCTCTTGGTCCCACCGTGCCAGCCGGGCCTGCACGGTGTTGCGCGCGAGGTTGAGCGTGGCCGCCAGCTGCACACCTGTGGCGCGGGGTGCGTCACATAGCGCAAGGAGCATGCGGGCGTCGGTGCGATCCAGCTTCGTCATGTCGCTCAGTATCGCACGTCACATTCGCCAGAAAATGGGCAACATGCTCAGCGCATAGCGACATGCTTGCCCAATCTGTATACCGATGCTTCCCTGGAGGCAGCAACTAGCCCAGAGGTGGTGATCCCCGATGACAGATCTCGACATCCGCAGGCCGGACCGTCAGCCCTACGAGCTGGGCGACCGCTTCCGTTCCGGTTCGGGTCCGGTGGTGCTCACCGGTGTGCAGGCCATCGCGCGTGCCCTCGTCGAACAGCACGAGCGTGACGCCAGGGCCGGCCTACGGGTCGCGACGTTCGTCTCCGGCTACCAGGGCAGCCCGCTCGGCGGCGTCGACAGGATGCTGGCGGGCATGCCCGACGTGCTGGCGGACCACGACATCACCTTCGTGCCCGGACTCAACGAAGAACTGGCGGCGACGTCGGTGTGGGGGAGTCAGGCCGATCTTTCCGCGTACTCCGAGGGCGCCGCACGCTACGACGGAGTCGTCGGAGTCTGGTACGGCAAGGGCCCAGGCCTCGACCGCGCCACGGACGCCCTGCGGCACGCCAACATGTACGGCGCCAATCCTCGTGGCGGAATGCTGCTTCTGGTCGGCGACGACCCGGCGTCCAAGTCCTCCACCGTGCCTGCCGTCAGCGAACGGTCACTGGCCGCGCTGGGGATACCCGTGCTGTTCCCGCGCAACGCCCGCGAGATCGTCACGATGGCGATGCACGGTATCGCCCTCTCGCGAGCCTCGGGATGCGTGGTGGCGCTCAAGATCGTGGCCGACGTCGCGGACGGCGCCTGGTCGGTGGATGGCAGCATGGCCGACCTCGACATCGTCGTTCCCGAAGTTCATTGGGAGGGAAGGCCGTTTGCGTACCGGCAGCGGCCGATGGCGGCACCCGCCGACAGCCTGGACGCCGAGGCCGACCTGTACGGACCTCGCGCCGAGGTGGTGCGCGTCTACGGTGCCGCCAATGGGCTCGACGCCATCGAGCTCGATCCCCCTGGTGCGACGGTCGGCATTGCGGCCACCGGAACGGCATTCGACTCGGTGCGCCAGGCTCTGGTCGACCTCGGCGCCGACGACTTCGCGCTCCACCGTGCGGGGATCAAACTTTTGCGGATCGGCATGCCGACGCCGCTGGGGCCTGCCGCGGTGACGTCCTTCGCCGAGGGCCTCGACGAGATCCTGGTCGTAGAGGACAAGACGGCGTTCGTCGAGACCCAGGTGCGCGAAATCCTCTACGGGACAACGGATGCGCCGAGGATCATTGGCAAGAAGGATGCTGCGGGGCGCCTACTGATCCCCGCGGGCGGCGAGCTCACCGCAGGCCGCCTGCTGGCGCCGTTGCGCCGCGTGCTCGGCGACCGGCTCGAACTGAGGAAGCCGCCGCCCCCCGCGTTGAGCCTCGACGTGCTCCCGGCGAAACGCGCCGCGTACTTCTGCAGCGGCTGTCCGCACAACCGGTCCACGGCCGTGCCGGAGGGATCCCTGGCGGGCGGTGGGATCGGATGCCACACCATGGTGACGATGTCGGAGCGCAAGGACAGCGCCGTCGTCGGGCTCACCCAGATGGGCGGCGAGGGGAGTCAGTGGATCGGCCAGGCGCCGTTCACCGACATCAAACATCTCTTCCAGAACGTCGGCGACGGAACGTTCTTCCACTCGGGACAACTCGCCGTTCAGGCGTGCGTCGCCGCGGGTGTCGACATCACCTACAAGCTGCTCTTCAACGAGGTGGTGGCGATGACGGGAGCGCAGAACGCCGAAGGCGCGCTCACCGTGGCGAAGCTCACCCACAAGCTGATGGCCGAGGGAGTCAAGCAGATCATCATCTGCGCCGACGAACCCCAACGGCACGACAGGCGGTCCCTCGCGAAGGGCACCATCGTCTGGCACCGCGACCAACTCGACGACGCCCAGAAACGCCTGCGCGACATCAAGGGTGTGACCGTGCTGATCTACGACCAGCACTGCGCAGCCGACGCGCGGCGGCAGCGCAAGCGCGGCACCCTTCCCGCCCGCACCACCCGGGTGCTCATCAACGAAGCCGTGTGCGAGGGCTGCGGGGACTGTGGGGTGAAGTCCAACTGCCTGTCCGTACAGCCGGTGGACACGGAGTTCGGTCGCAAGACGCGGATCGACCAGACGTCGTGCAACACGGACTACAGCTGCCTGGACGGTGATTGCCCGTCGTTCGTCACCGTCGAGGTGAAGCCGGGCAAGAAGCCGCGCCGCCCACGGTCAGCGCCCGAGGCGCCGGTCCTGCCCGAGGTCGACGCCGATCCCGTCACCACCACGCGCAACGTCTTCTTCGCGGGGATCGGCGGTACCGGCATCGTCACGGTGAATCAGGTGCTCGCGACCGCGGCGCTGCGGGCCGGCTTCGAGGTGGAGAGCCTGGACCAGATCGGCCTCAGCCAGAAGGCGGGCCCGGTGGTCTCGCACCTGAGGTTCGCGGCGGGCAAGCTCGATCCCGCCAACCGGCTCACGCCGGGTAGCGCGGACTGCATCCTCGCCTTCGACCTGCTGACTGCGGCGGACGTCAAGAATCTGGCGTACGGCGATCCGGCCAGGACGGTCTCGGTCGCGTCGACGAGCAAGACGCCGACTGGCGAGATGGTGTACGACAAGTCCGTCGCCTATCCCGAGACGGCCGATCTGTTGAACCGGCTGGGCCAGGCGTCACGAAGCCTGCACTCCTTCGATGCGCTGGCGGCCGCCCAGACGTTGTTCGGCAGCACGTCGGCCGCCAATCTGTTGCTCGTCGGAGCGGCGTATCAGACGGGGGCACTGAGGATTCCGGTGGCGTGCATCGAGGAGGCCATCGAGATCAACGGCGTCGCCGTCGACGCCAACCTGGCCGCATTCCGCTGGGGGCGCGTCGCCATCGCCGATCCCTCGCGCTTCGAGGAGGCGGTCTCGCCCACTCGCGTCCAGCCGTCGTCGGTGGCACCGGAACGCGTGTTGGCGGGCACCACGTTCACCGGACGCATCGGCGACCTCGTGTCGCGGCGGGCCGCGAACCTGGTCGAGTTCCAGAGCGAGAGGGTGGCCAGGCGGTACGTGACACTGCTGCAGTCGGTTTGGACCGCCGAGCGTGCGGTGTCCGACCGCACCGAGTTCAGTGAAGCGGTCGCGAACGGGCTCTACAAGTTCACCGCCTACAAGGACGAGTACGAGGTGGCGCGACTGCTGACCGATCCGCAGTTCGTCGAGTCCGTCCGAGCGGAGATACCGGCCGGCGAGAACCTGACCTACAGGTTGCACCCGCCGGTGCTGCGGGCCCTCGGGCGGAAGAAGAAGATCGGTCTCGGTCCGAAGAGTCACGTCGCTCTGCGTGTGCTCGCACGGGGAAGGCGACTGCGCGGCACCATGTTCGACCCGTTCGGGTACGCACACGTCCGCAAGGTCGAGCGGGGTCTGCTCGCCGAGTACACGGACATCGTCACGCGATTGTGCGCCGAACTAGAGCCGGGCAACTACGAGCGGGCGGTCGAGATCGCCTCCCTCAGCGACGTCGTCCGCGGATACGAGACCGTGAAACTCGCCAACGTGGCCGTCTACCACCAGCGACTGCGAGAGCTGGGGTTCTGAGGCTCACCGTCCTTCGACGGTCCTCTTCAAACCGTCGAGCATGGCGGCCCAGGTCTTGCTCGAGCGCTCCGCCTCGGCTTCGCTTCCGTTGTTGTCCTGCGTCAACACGACCGTCGTCTGGTCGCCGCCCTGCTCGAGCGTGTAGGTCAGCGTGTGGTAGTTGTCCGGCTCGTCCGGCTGGCCGCTCATGGGGCTGAAGTGGGTGTGCTGCAGGCGTTTGCCTGTCTCCACCTCGACGATCTCACCCTTGTCCTCGTATGCCGTGCCGTCGTACTCGCCTCTCCAGGTGATGGAACTTCCGGGCTGCCAGTCGGTGTCGACGTCGGCATTCATGAAGTACTTCTTGATCAGCGCGGGTTCGGTCAGTGCTTCCCAGACCTCTTCGCGAGTCGCATGAATGTCGATCCGGGCAGTCGCCATCAAATTCATCATCTCGACCTCCAATATATGAGTGAGTCATACATATATGACTGAATCACACATCGCCATCCCGTTCAAGGGCTCTACGCTGTTCGCATGACTGCCCACGACGATGGTCGGCTCGCGAACCTGCTCGCCGTGGTGGCGACGGGATTGTCCGACCAGATCGGTGCCGCATGTGCCGACGCTGCACAGATGTCCGGCGCCGGGGCCGAGGCGCTGATCGTCATGCTCGACTTCTCTCCCGAGGGCAGCGTCCACACCCTGAGTCAGGCGGTCGGGCTGACCCATTCCGGTGCGGTTCGACTGGTCGACCGCCTCGCCGAGGCCGGCTGGGTGACGCGCCGTCCGGGTGAGGACGCGCGCTCGGTGAAGATCTCCCTGACTCGCCGAGGGCGGACGGTCGCCGAGCGCGCGAGGTCACGACGGAACGACGAGGTCGTCGCCGCGCTGGACGGCTTGACGGCCAGACAGCGCAACGAACTGCTGCGGTCCTGCGAGATCGTGGTCGGCAATCTGACGCGCGCACGTCTGGCCCAGCGCGAGGCGGGTGGGGCGCCACCCGGTGGCGCGCTGTGCCGAATGTGCGACTTCTCGGCCTGCGGGAGACCTTCGGGCCAGTGCCCGGCGGCGCGCACGGCGGCGGAGGCGAGCGGCGCCCATTGAGGAATCCTGGGCGTTTGAATACGTCGCCCTGGGGAACGCCACGCGTGTGACGATCCGGTCAATATCGTCGAACTGCTGCCATGACGCCACGGACGTTCGAAGATGTGAAGCGTTGGGGGACGTCAATTGGACGGGGAGTGACCATGAGCGAACTCGCAGGCGCTAGCGGCGACACGTCGCCCGAGGGCGTGACGATAACGGCGCGCGTGTGCGTCTTTCCGAGTACCGAGAAGGAAGCTCACGGCGTGGTGGTCGACGACTTCGGCGAGGACGTCGGCATTCCAGTGGAGATCGGTGGCGACCTCATCGCCGGGCCTGCCCGTCGCTGGGCCGTGATGCTCGACGACGACAACCTGGTCTTCGTCGACAGTCACGAACTCGTCGCGGAGTAGCGGCCCCGAGCCCACGCAGAGAAGAATCGGCGCGGTGGGAGACACCACGCCGCTGCGGCTGCGCATGAATCAGGCCGGTCGGCGTACCTTGTTCCTGCACACCGGCGGCCTGTTCGGCTCCGCGGATGCGATGCGATGGGCGGAGTCGCTACCCGAGTCGGGTTGAGACCCTGATCACCCTGTCTTAAGGGACTTCCAGAATTCGCCGGCCATCGGCGAATGGAGCGAATCTCGGCGTAGGCGAACAAATGGCTGCTCTAAGGGTGGTCTGCAGACGTTTTACGCTTCCGTTGCACAGCGAATTGTCGATACTGGCTAAATAAGGCGTGCTCTTAATGGTTTGTCGACGATTTCGCCGCCAGCGATCTTGTAACGCGGGCGGCACTCTCGACGGTTAAACTTCGTGACGACACTTCGATGATGCCGTCGTACATACGTGTCGGAAGGTGGAACGAAATGGCATTGACAAAGAAATTGGCCGTCGGCCTTGGTGGTGTGGCCATGGCCTTGATGGCCGGAAGTGGGATTGCCTCGGCGGCGCCCGGTGACGCCGCGATCGTCAACTCGACGTGCACCTACCCCCAGGTGGTTGCGGCGCTCACGGCTGCCGACCCCAATGCGGCAAACATGCTGACCAATGACGCAGTGGCGTCCGGATTCCTGCAGGGCCTCGTCGCCTCGCCTCCGGGGAGCGCCGAGCGGCAGCAGAAGATCAACTACGTCCGTTCCTTCCCGGCCACGGCGCAGTACAGCGGTCTGATCAACCAGGTGGCTACCACCTGCAACAACTTCTGATCGGCGGGGTCCTTTGGGCCCCGCCCTTCTGGGGCCTCTGACACGAATGCCCACCTCCGAGCGAGTCGCTCAGAGGTGGGCATATTCGTGTGCGGATCAGAGCAGTCCGAGCAGCTCGAGGTCGGTGGCGTACTTGACGATCACGGGTGCCGAGAGGTGCGGGATGTCCTTGTCGGGACCGATCTTGGCCTCCTGAACGGCGGCGCGGAAGTGATCCACCGGTGCCAGGGAACCGTTGATCGGGTGCTCGGGTGACTGGTAGTTGTGCAGCAGCGGCAGCAGCGACGCCTGCCGTTGCTTCTCGGGCAAGGCCCGCAGCGCGGTGTCGAAACGCGTCAGCCAGTCGGCGTATTCGGGCACCCGGGTGATCGGGTAGCCGGCCTCGACGAGCCAGTCGACGAAGGTGTCCATGCTGATGCCGTCGTCGTAGGGGTTCATCACGTGGAAGGTCTCGAATCCCTCGACGACGTTCAGCCCGATGGTGGAGATGGCGTCGGCGATGAATTCGACTGGT